>JBBQEY010000001.1:0-52767 GCA_038321425.1 Burkholderiales bacterium
GGTGCTCGGCGTCGTCGGGGCGCGCCGCCAACAGGCGTTGCAACTCCTCGCGCCACGCATCCCAGTCCGGTTCCGCCAATAGCATCCGCGCGTCGAGCAGTTCGTCCAGCAGCAATGGATGCCGGGTGAGGTAATCAGTGGCCCACGCGGAGGCGCCCATCAGGTTGGCGAGGCGCGGCAGCAGCGGCGGGTGCTCGATCACCAACGCGAGGTAGGCGCTGCGGCGCGCGACGGATTCAAGGAGTCGCAACAACCGCTCGAATACGACGGTGGCGCCGGCACGACCCGGATGCGCTGCGGCCACGGCCAGCAACTGCGGCAGCAGCGTGTCGAAGCGCTGGCGTGAGTTGGCAGGGAGTTGCAGGTAGCGGCCGGATGCACGTACGCGCGCGAGCGTCTCGATCACCGCCGCGGGATCCGCGAAGCCGGCCGTCTCCAGCCGGGCAAGCGCGGCCGGTGTGGGCCGCGGGTCGTCCCATAATCCGGCCGATTCGTTGCGCGGGGCGGGGGCCTCATTGCCGCCGTCGCCGAGCGTCTGTGCAAAGGTGATTGCGACCAGTGCGCGATGCCCCGCCAGTGCGGTGTCGAACGCAGCCAGTGAGTCGAAGTTCATCGCCGCGGCGAGCCTCCCGCGTTCCTCCGCATCGGTGGGCACGCGATGCGTCTGCTGGTCGTCGCGGTATTGCAGCCGGTGTTCGACCTGCCGCAGGAACACGTAGGCGTCGCGCAGCGCAGCGGCGGCATTGCCGGGCAGATGGCCGCGTTCGGCCAGCAACGCGAGCGCGGGCAGCGTGCCGCGCACGCGTAGCGACGGTTCGCGCCCGCCGCGCACGATCTGGATCGCCTGCGCGATGAACTCGATCTCGCGGATCCCGCCTTCGCCCAGCTTGATGTTGGACGTGGCGTCGCGGCGTATGCCCTGTTCGCGAATCTGCCGGTGGATGTCGCGCAGACCTTCGTAGGCGTCGTAGTCGAGATACTTCCGGTAGACGAACGGCACAACCAGTTGGTCGAGATCGTCGTGCTGGTCGCCGGTGATCGCGCGCGCCTTGAGCCACGCGTAGCGCTCCCACGCGCGGCCCTGCGTGATGAGATAGGTCTCGAGGCCGGTCAGCGAGGTGGCGAGCGGCCCGCTGTCGCCATAGGGCCGCAGCCGCATGTCGACGCGGAAGACGTAGCCGTCTGCTGTGGCGTCGTTCAACGCGCCGATGACGCGCCGGCCCAGTCGCTCGAACCAGTCGCGGTGTGACAGCGGGCGCGCGCCCGTGGTATCGCCGTCCTCCGGATAGACGAAGACGAGGTCGATGTCGGACGATACGTTGAGCTCGCCACCGCCCAGCTTGCCCATCCCCACCGTGATCAGTGTTTGCAGTCGCCCGCTATCGGAATCGAGTGGCGCCCCGTGCGCCTCGGCGAGTGCCGTCGCATGCAGGGCCACCGCGGCCCGTAGCGTCTCGTCGGCCAGCCGGCTCATCGTGGCGCCCACTTCGGCCAGCGGCGCGAGCCCGGCGAGATCGCGCGCCATCGTGTGCAGGAACACCCGGCGGCGAAGGTGCCGCAACGCGGGGGCCATCGTCTCGGGCAGTGTGATCGCGTCGATCCCGGCCAGCGCCGCGGTCCAGGGGAAGGGCGAGGCGACGTGGTCCGCCAGCCAGGGCTGAAGCGCGGGATCGGCGTGCAGCGCCCGCGCGGCATACAGGCTGAACGCTTGGACTTGGTGGAGGTCGAGGGTCATGGGTGGCGGGATCACCCCCAATCGCGGCCAGGCCGGTTGGCCGGGGCAGGGGCACCGATCGGCTACAATCCGCCGGTCGGACCACTCATTATGCCTTCACGCGCGGTCGCGCCCCATCAACGCCTTGGTCCCTTCGCGCGCCCTCCGTCTCCTGCGCTTTACCGGCACCGCGATCATCGCGGCGGTGATCGTGATTTGCGCGTTGCTGCTAATCCTGCGCTTCGCGGTGTTCCCCAGCATCGGCGACTACCGCGAGCGCATCGCCGCGCGGATTGGCGCCAACCTGGGCCAGCCGGTGACCATCGGCGCGATCTCTGCCGATTGGGATGGCTGGAATCCGCGGCTGGCGATATCCAACTTCGCCATCCATGATGCCGGCGCCGCCAACGCCGCGCCCGCGTTGCTGCTGCCGCGCGTGGATGTCGTGGTGGCGTGGACTTCGATACCGCTGCTCGACCTGCGGCTGAAGGAGCTCTCGGTAGAGCGGCCGCAACTGGCCATCCGCCGCGACCTGACGGGTAAGATCTTCGTCGCCGGGCTGGAAGCGGACATCACCGCGGCCGGCAGCGATTCGCCGATCTCGCGCTGGATGCTGCAGCAACGCCAGATCATCGTGCGCGATGCCGGTGTCACCTGGCATGACGAGATGCGCGTCGCCCCACCGCTGGCGCTCGATCATGTGACGCTGCGGGTGGAGCAGCGCTTCGGCAGGCACGAGTTCGGCCTGGTCGCGCAGCCGCCGCCGGAGCTGTCGTCAGCCGTGGATGTGCGCGGCGAATTCACGGCCACGTCGCTGCACGACTGGAAGGCGATCAGCGGCCGGCTGTTTGTGCGCGTGGACTACGTCGACTTGGCACCGTGGCGATCGTGGATCGAGCAACTGCATACGGTGGAGACCGGCAAGGGCGCGCTGCGCCTCTGGTTCGATTTCGCGGAAGGCCGCGCGACCGATGCGATCGCCGATGTGGAACTGTCCGACGTGCGCATGCGGCTCGCGCGCGAGCTGCCGCAACTCGATCTCGCCGCGCTCGAAGGGCGGTTGCTGTGGAAGCGCGCGCCGGGTTCGCGCGAGCTCGGCGCGCGCGGTCTGACCTTTCGCACGCGCGCCGGGCAGGCGCTAGCCCCGGCCAATCTCACGCTGGCCCTCGCCGACGGACCGGACGGCAAGATCACCGGTGGCCGGTTGAGCCTCGACCGTTTGGAAGTGGCCCCGCTGGCGGCGCTGGCGGCGCACCTGCCGTTGCCCGCGGATTGGCGCCGCGATCTCGCCGTGCTGGCGCTGCGCGGCGGCGTGTCGGATGCCAAGTTCGCATGGCAGGGTCCGCCGGACGAGCCGCGCGACTTCTCGGGCAGCGGCGCGTTCTCGCAGTTCGGCATCGCCGCCAGCGCTACCGCGCCAGGCGCCTCCGGCGTTTCCGGCAGCTTCACCTTCGACCAGGCCGGCGGCGACCTGAAGCTCGACAGCCGCGGCATGCGCGTGGTGTTGCCACGCGTCTTTGCGGAACCGCTGCAGTTCGATACGGCCACCGGGCGCGTGCGCTGGGCGCGCGAGGACAACGCGTGGCGCTATGCTTTCGACGATGTCCGCTTTGCGACGCCGCATACGTCCGGCACGGCCTCGGGCGCATGGCGATCGCAGGGCCAGGGCCCCGGCATCCTCGACCTCAAGGCCACACTGACGCGCGCGGAGGCACAGCATCTATATCGCTATTTGCCGCTGACCCTCGACACTACGTTGCGCGATTGGCTGCGGCTTGGCGTCAAGGCGGGCACCGCTACCGAGGTGAAGCTCGCGCTCGCCGGCGACTTGAGCCGGTTTCCGTTCGCCAACGCCAAGATCGGAACGTTGCTGGCGAGCTTCAAGGTGTCCGATGCCACGCTCGACTACGCCGAAGGTTGGCCGGAGATGTCCGGCATCGAAGCCGTCGTCCGTTTCGACGGTGCGGGACTGTTCGTCGACGGGTACCGCGGCCGTGTGTTCGGCGCGACGATCGGTCCGTTAAAGGTGTCCATTCCCGATCTCGGCACGGAATTTCCGCAATTGATGCTGAACGTCGAGGCCGCCGGCCCCACGCAGGAGTTCCTGCGCTACATGGAAAAGAGTCCGGTAGGAGAATGGACCGGTCACGTGGCCGCCGGCGCGCAGGCCACCGGCGACGGGCATCTGGCTTTGCGTTTTGAAACGCCGCTGGGCCGGGAGGGCGGCAATGTCGTCGCGGGCGAGTACACGTTCAAGGGCAACGCGATGACCCTGGTGGACGTGCCGCCGCTGACCGACCTGAATGGCGCGATCACGTTCACCGAGCAAGCGATGCGATCGCGCGAGCTCGAGGCCATCACCTTCGGCGGGCCGGCGCGCATCGGGCTTGAAAGTGACGAGACGGGCGTGCGCGTCAATGCCGACGGCACCGCCACGCTGGCTGCACTGCAGGCCGAGTTCCCATTGCCGCTGGCGCACCGGATCACCGGCGCCGCAGACTGGACGCTGCAGTCGGCGTCGAAAAACAACGTGACGACGTGGACGATCGAGTCCACATTGCGCGGCGCGGCCATCGACTTGCCGGCGCCGGTCGGCAAGGCGGCCGCGGTGCCGGCGGCGCTGCGGATCGAACGCCGCCCGGTGGCCGGGAAGAAGGACGCCGACACGATGACGATCGACTACCGCGGCGAATTGCGCGTGCTGATGCAGCGCACACTGAAGGGCGATGTCGCGACCGTCGATCGTGCGCTGGTGCTGCTGGGGCGAGCAGTTGCCGCCGGCGGCCGCGCGGATCGCGATGGCATCTGGGTGCGCGGACAGTTGGCCGAACTCGATCTCGACGAATGGCTGGCGCTGTACGGCCGCGAGAAGCCGCGCTATCTCGCGACCCCCGCCGGCGCCACGGCTGCCTCGGTGCCGTTATTGCGCGGCGTCGACATCGAAGCCGCGCGCATCGACATCTTCGGCAGGGCGTTGCACGACCTCAACGTGTCGGCGTTGCGCGGCGTCGGCGAGGATTGGCGTTTGCGCCTGAAGGGCCGTGAACTGGACGGCACCGCCGTGTGGAGCGCGCCGGTTCCAGCGGCACCCAATGGCAAGCTGACCGCGAGGCTCACGCGCATGGTGCCGCCGGGACCCGACGAGTTGCATCCGGTGCGAAGCGAGGTGCCCGCGGACGAGCAGGCCCGCAACACGTGGCCGCAACTCGACATCGTGGCGGAGGCCTTCGTCAAGCGCGGCCACGACCTCGGCCGCTTCGAGCTGCAGGCGCAGCCGACGGGGCCGGATTGGCGCATCGTGACGATGGCGATCGCCAACCCGGCGGGCCGCATCGACACGAACGGCTGGTGGCGGATCGGCCGTGACAAGCAGACGACCGAGATGGATGTGCGGCTGTCGGCGGAAGACGCCGGACTGTTCCTCGAGCGCATGGGCTATCCGGTGGCGGTGCGCAATGCGCCGACCACCATCAGCGGCAAGCTCGCGTGGACCGGTGCCCCCAACGACTTTGACTATCCGAGCCTGACGGGCAACTTCACGCTGGTGGCGGGGGCGGGCCAGTTCACGAAGATCGATCCGGGCATCGGCAAGTTGCTGGGCGTGCTGTCGCTGCAGGCGCTGCCGCGGCGGATCACGCTCGACTTCCGAGATGTGTTCAGCGAAGGCTTCGCGTTCGATGACATTACCGGCGATTTCATGGTGCAGCGCGGGTTGATGCATACCGACAATCTGCGGCTCGCCGGTCCCGCGGCGTCGGTGAAAATTACCGGCGACATCGACCTCGCACGCGAAACGCAGAACCTCAATGTGCGGGTGCTGCCGTCACTGGCCACCAGCGTGTCGGCCGGCGCGGCAGTGCTGTTCATCGCCAATCCGCTGCTGGGGGCCGTCGTGGGTGCCGGGACCTTCCTCGCGCAGAAGATGTTCGACAATCCGATCGAGCGCATGTTCAGCTACGACTATCACGTCACCGGCGCGTGGAGCGACCCGGTCGTGGAACGCGCCGGCAGCCGCGAAGTGCCGCCGCTGCCCAGCGCTGCCGAAACCACGCCCCGCTGACGCGTCAGCGACCCTTCAGCAGCACCAGCACCGCGCCGCCGCCGCCCGCATGCTGCGGGGCTTCGGCGTAGGCGAGCACGTCGTCCCAATGCGCCAGCCAGCGGCGCACTTTGCTCTTCAACACCGGTTCCTTGCCCGGCGAGGTCAAGCCTTTGCCGTGGATCACGCGCACGCAGCGTAAGCCGTGCGTGCGCGCCTCGAAGACGAAGTCTGCCAGCGCATCGTGCGCGGCATCGGAGGTGAAGCCATGCAGGTCAAGTTCGGACTGCACCGTCCAGAAGCCACGCCGCAACTTGCCCGCGACATCGATGCCGATGCCTTCGCGCACGTACGTCTGCTGGTGCTCGAATTCCTGGCCGATGTCCCACGATTGCGGGGCCGGATCGTTGCCGTATTTGGAGGCCTGCAACACGTCACGCTCGTCGGCGAGAGTATGGCGCGCGATGGGCGCGGGGCGAACCCGCGTCTGCGGCGCGCGATTGACCGGCGGCAGGGGCTTCACGTCGGCGAAGGCGCGCTGCAGATCCACGTCGCCGTCGGCATGCTTGGCCGAGCCCAGCGCACGCTTGACGCTATGGCGCGTTTCCGCAGTGCGGACCGCGGGCGGTGCCGGTGGTGTGGCCGGTGGCGTCGCCGCCTTCGCGGCGTCGACCAGCTTTTTCAGGTCGCTGAGCTTGGGCATGGCGCGCCCGGTGTCGCGGGGTGATCGCGACAGGTCAGGGCAGGCTTTCAAGGAAGGCCTCGGCATCGAGTGCCGCCATGCAGCCCGTGCCCGCCGACGTTACCGCCTGGCGATAGACATGGTCCGCCACGTCGCCCGCGGCAAACACGCCGGGAATCGAGGTGGCGGTGGCATTGCCTTCAGCGCCGCCCTTGACCAAGATGTAGCCGCCCGCCATCGCGAGCTGTCCCTGGAAGATCTGCGTGTTGGGCGTGTGGCCGATCGCGATGAATACGCCATGCACAGGCAACTCTTCGGTCGCGTTGTTCTTCGTCGAGCGCAGCCGCACGCCCGTGACGCCGGAGTCGTTGCCCTGCACCTCGTCCAGCGTGTGGTTCCACAGCACCTTCATGTTGCCCTTGCCGCCGGTCTTGGCCATCAGCCGGTCGACGAGGATGGCCTCGGCGCGGAACTTGTCGCGGCGGTGCACGACGGTGACATGCTTCGCAATGTTGGAAAGGTAGAGCGCTTCCTCGACGGCGGTGTTGCCGCCGCCGATCACGGCGACGTCCTGGCCCTTGTAGAAGAAGCCGTCGCACGTCGCGCAGGCGGATACACCCTTGCCCTTGAAGGCTTCCTCGGACGGCAGGCCGAGGTAGCGCGCCGATGCGCCGGTACTGATGATCAGCGCATCGCAGGTGTAGGTGTTGGTGTCGCCGAGGAGACGCAACGGCCGCTCGTTCAGGTGCACGGTGTGGATGTGGTCGAAGATGATTTCGGTGGCGAAACGCTCGGCGTGCTTCTGGAAGCGCGCCATCAATTCCGGGCCCTGCACGCCATCGGCATCGGCTGGCCAGTTGTCCACGTCGGTGGTCGTCATCAACTGGCCGCCCTGCGCGATACCTGTCACCAGCACGGGCGCGAGGTTGGCGCGTGCCGCGTATACTGCAGCGGTGTAGCCGGCGGGTCCGGAACCCAGGATCAACAGCCGGGCGTGCTTCGTGGTCATGCGTTTCTCGCAATGCAAAAAAGAACGGGAGTGTAGCCCATGTGGGGTGCGCTTCCGGCGATGCCAAGGTGGTCGAGCCCTGTGCCTTGGGGCCCCATCAGGCCCTTGGCGGTTGGCCCGGCGCGCGTATAATGCGACCTGTCAAGACTCTGCGGCAACCCAATGTTTTTCAAGCGGAACGACTCTAACGTCCGACGGTCCCCCACCGCCGCCGACGGTCTGTCGCCGCGTGTCTCGCGGCTGGTCCGGGAATCGTGGTGGCTTCTCGTCGTCGTCGCGTTCCTCTACCTCGGCCTGATCCTCGGTTCGTACACGCGCACAGATCCCGGCTGGTCGTTTTCGGGTACCGGCGAACCGTTGGCCAACCGCGGGGGCGCGATTGGCGCGTGGCTTGCCGACCTGTTGCTCTATCTCTTCGGCCTGTCGGCGTGGTGGTGGGTGGCCGGCGGCGTGGTGCTGGTGGTCGCCGGCTATCGGCGCGTCGTGAATACCGACCATTCGACGGATCAACCTTTCGCGGTGGGTGCGGTCGGCTTTGCGCTGGTGCTGTTCGGCAGCGCGTCGCTCGAGGCGCTGCGCCTGTGGAACATGAAAGTGGCGCTGCCGCACGCGCCGGGTGGCGTGCTGGGCGACGCCATCGGCGGCTTCCTGGCGCGGGCGCTGGGTTTCAACGGCGCGACGCTGCTATTGCTCGCGCTGTTCGCAATCGGCTGCTCGCTCTTCTTCGGCGTCTCGTGGCTGCGCGTGATGGAACGCATCGGCGCGGGTGTCGAGATGGCGATCGCGGGGTTCCGCCGGCGGCGCGAAGCGGCCGAGGACCGGCGCCTGGGCGAGGAAGCCACGGCGGTGCGCGAGCACCTGGTCGAGCAGCGCCGCGAAGTGGAGCAGGAGCGCGAGCCCGTCGTCGTGGTACCACCCGTGTTGTTGGTACAGAAGTCAGAGCGGGTGGTGAAGGAAAAGCAGCGGCCGCTCTTCACCGACATGCCCGACACCAGGTTGCCGCCGCTCGACCTGCTGGAGGATGCACCCCCCGCGCAGGAGACGGTCAGCCACGAAACGCTGGAATACACGTCGCGGCTCATCGAACGTAAGCTGGCTGACTTTGGGGTGAGCGCCAAGGTGCTGGCCGCCTACCCCGGCCCGGTGATCACGCGGTACGAGATCGAACCCGCGGTGGGCGTCAAAGGCGCGCAGATTGTCAACCTGATCAAGGATCTCGCGCGCGCGTTGTCGGTCGTGTCGATACGCGTCGTGGAAACGATTCCCGGCAAGTCGTGCATGGGGCTCGAGTTGCCCAATCCGCGCCGGCAGGTGGTGAAGCTCACCGAAATCCTGTCGTCCGCCACGTACAACGACACGTCCAGCGCCCTGACGCTGGCGCTCGGCAAGGACATCGCGGGCAAGCCCATCGTGGCCGACCTCTCGAAGATGCCGCATCTGCTGGTCGCAGGCACTACGGGCTCAGGCAAATCCGTCGCCGTCAACGCGATGATCCTGTCGCTGCTCTACAAGGCCGAGCCGAAGGACGTACGCCTGATCCTGATCGACCCGAAGATGCTCGAACTCTCGATGTACGAAGGCATCCCGCATCTGCTTGCCCCGGTGGTCACCGACATGAAACTCGCTCCCAACGCGCTCAACTGGTGCGTCGGCGAGATGGAGCGCCGCTATCGCCTGATGTCGCAGTTCGCCGTGCGCAATCTGGCGGGCTACAACAGCAAGGTGGTCGAGGCCAGGAAAGCGGGCAAGCACTTGACCAATCCGTTCTCGTTGACGCCCGATGCGCCGGAGCCGCTCGACGAAATGCCGCTGATCGTCGTCGTGGTCGACGAACTGGCCGACCTGATGATGGTGACCGGCAAGAAGATCGAGGAACTGATCGCGCGGATCGCGCAGAAGGCACGCGCGGCCGGCATCCACCTCGTGCTGGCGACGCAACGGCCTTCGGTGGACGTGATTACCGGCCTCATCAAGGCCAACATCCCGTCGCGGATCGCGTTCCAGGTGGCGAGCAAGATCGACTCGCGCACGATCCTCGACCAGATGGGCGCGGAAGCGCTGCTGGGGCAGGGCGACATGCTCTACATGCCGCCGGGCACCGGGTATCCACTGCGCGTGCACGGCGCGTTCGTGTCCGATGGCGAAGTGCATCGCGTCGTCGAATATTTGAAGCAGCTGGGTGAACCCCAGTACATCGAAGGCCTGCTTGAAGGCGGCGTAGCGGCCGATGGTGAGAACGGGGTCGTGGTGGAGGGTGGGGACGCCGAGTCCGACCCGATGTACGACCAGGCCGTTGCCTTGATACTGAAAACGCGCCGGCCCTCGATTTCGCTGGTGCAGCGGCACCTGCGCATCGGCTACAACCGCGCAGCGCGGTTGATCGAGCAGATGGAGAACGCCGGCCTCGTCTCGCCGATGCAGACCAACGGCAACCGCGACGTGCTGGTGCCGGCAGGCAAGGGCGATACATGACGGCGCGTGCGCTGGTGCGGGGCGGCGCGAAATTGTTGGGCGCGCTATCGATCGCCGTTATGGCCGTGGCTGAAGCGGGTCCCGTCGATCTTTATCTCGATGGCCCGCAGCTTTGCCCCCGCAGCCTCCCGGCCACCGCGCCGCGGATCAACGCCGATCAAGCGGCGACGCGGACCCAGCGCATGGTGCCCCCCGGTTTCTGCGGGCCCAATGCCTTTGTTTCCGGCTGTACCTTCGATGTCGAGAACGAATACGACTCGTGGCGGGTCTATGTTCATCAGTACAAGGATCGCGGAGGCCGCAAGGACCCCGGCGGACTTGAACATACGTATCTCATCCTCGATGCCGTGGGCAATTGCATGGCACATATCCCTGGCACGCCGCTCGGAGCGAAATATTGAATCAGGTCATGAAGTTTGTGGTGCTGGCGTTGGCGTTGATGGTCGGTGCTGCCGACGCGGCATCGATCGAACGGCTGCGGCAATTCGTCCGTGACACGCAGACCGCGCGCACGCCGTTCACGCAAACGGTCACCGACAAGAACGGCCGCCTCGTGCAGACTGTCAGCGGCCAGTTCGATCTGGCGCGACCGGGCCGCTTTCGCTGGAGCGTGGAAAAGCCCTACAAGCAGTTGCTGGTGGGCGATGGCGCGAAGGTCTGGGTGTTCGACCCCGACTTGAATCAGGTCATCGTGCGTAGTATCGGCGATGCGCTTGGCGCGTCGCCTGCCGCTTTGCTGGCCGGCAAGGCCGATGTCGAGTCGGCGTTCAGCTGGCAAGATCAGCCGCTGGCCGACGGTCTCGATTGGCTGTCGGCCACGCCGTTGGCCAAGGAATCGACGTTCTCCGAAATCCGCCTGGGTTTCGATACGAAAGGCCTGGTTGCGCTCGAACTCTTCGACGCCTTCGGCCAGAAGAGTGTGGTCCGGTTCACCGCCTTCGAACGCAACCCGAAGTTGGCGCCCGAGTTGTTTCGCTTCACGCCGCCGCCGGGCGCCGATGTCGTGGGGGAGAAGTAACGCGCTTTGCTGAGCGTCGTCATGCGTAGGTCGACGCGCCCGGCCCCGAGCGGGAGAAAGCCGCTATGGCAGTCGAGGCGGCAACGCCATGCCGCGCTGTTCCATCGCGCGGCGCAAGCGATCCGGGTAGTCGGTAATGATGCCGTCCACCCCCATGTCGATGAGCCGCCCCATCTCGACCGGATCGTTGACTGTCCAGGGCACGATCTTCAGACCCAGTACGCGGGCCTCGGCAAACTCCACCGGCGTCAGGTTGCGCCAGAACATGCTCCAGGTGCCGCAGCCCGCGGCCTTCACCAGGCGCGGCACCGAGTTGCCATACTGGCGAAGGTCGAGGCCGCCGTGCCACGGCGATGGCGTGGCGGCGCTGCGCAGTACCGTATCGAAGTTGGGCGACTCGATCGTCAGGCACGCCGTCGCGACCTCGGGTGCCAGCTTCTTCATTTCCAGCAGCGTGCGCCAATCGAACGACTGCACGGTGGTGCGTTCGGTCATACCCGCCGCGCGTATCGCGGCCAGAGTCAGGCGCGCAAACGTGGCAGGGTCCACCGTGTCGTTGCCACCGTCCGGCGCGATCTTCGTCTCGATATTGAAGCGCACGGATGTCCGCGGCGCCGCCCCCAGCGCCAACACTTGGGCGAGCGTCGGGACGCGTTGCGCGTCGGCCGGCACCTGCTCCGGGAACTGCGCCGCGTACTTGCTGGACGGATTCGTGCGTCCGAGCTCGTAGGCTTGCAGCATCGCCAGGGACAGCGAGTGAATGGCCGGGCCTTTGCCGCTCAGCCATTCGCCGCGCGCATTGCGCGTCAAGTCGGCATTGAGGTGTGGATCGTGCGAGATCACCACGACGCCGTCGCGGGTGACCGCAAGATCGGTTTCCAGCGTCGTGACGCCGATGGTCAACGCGTGGTTGAATCCTGTCAGCGTGTTCTCAGGCGCCAGGCCGCGCGCGCCGCGGTGGCCCTGCAAGTCGAATTCCGTGGCAATGGCAGGCTGCAGCGCGAGAAACGCGCAGAGCCCGGCCCATCGAAGCTGCGGTGCCATGTTCACACTTCTCGTCGATGATGGTGTTGCGTCACTCTACGCGCCGGCATCTTGCGCGACAATGACAGTCTCGATGCCTCAACCCTACACTGCCTCGTGACCGATCTCTTCGCTGCCACCACCGCGCCTGCGGCGGGTACGCCGTTGTCGGATGCGCCGCTGGCCGAGAGGCTGCGGCCGGCCACGTTCGCGGATGTGATCGGCCAGCGCCACCTGCTGGCGCCGGGCAAGCCGCTTGCAGTGGCCTTTGCCTCCGGCAAGATGCATTCGATGATCCTGTGGGGCCCGCCCGGCGTGGGCAAGACTACGCTGGCGCGGTTGATGGCGGATGCCTTCAACGCCCAGTTCATCGCCATCTCGGCGGTGCTGGCGGGCGTGAAGGAAATCCGCGAGGCCGTGGCGCGGGCCGAGGCCGCGCGGTCACAGCTGGGGCAGGCGACCATCATGTTCGTCGACGAGGTACACCGCTTCAACAAGTCGCAGCAGGATGCGTTTTTGCCCTTCGTCGAGCGTGGCACGCTTACTTTCGTTGGGGCTACCACCGAGAATCCGTCCTTCGAAGTCAACGGCGCACTGCTATCGCGCGCCACCGTCTACGTACTGCAGCCGTTGAGCGCTGACGATTTGGGCGTGTTGCTCGACCGCGCTCTGGCGATCGCCGCGCCGGCGGTCGACGTCGATGCGGCCGCGCGTGAGGCATTGATTGCCTCCGCCGATGGCGATGGACGGCGCCTCGTCAACGTCGTCGAGCAGCTGGCGGTGGCGGCTGCGGAGCTGAAGGTGTCGGCCATCGACGTGCCGTTTGTCGAGAATGCCATTGCCCGCAGCCTGCGCCGCTTCGACAAGGGGGGCGACGCGTTCTACGACCAGATCTCGGCGTTGCACAAATCGGTGCGCGGCTCCGACCCCGATGCGGCGCTCTACTGGATGTGCCGGATGCTCGATGGCGGCGCCGACCCGCGCTATGTCGCGCGGCGTTTGATCCGGATGGCCAGCGAAGATATCGGGATGGCCGATCCCCGCGCATTGCGGCAGGCGCTCGATGCCGCCGAGGCGTACGAGCGCCTGGGCACGCCGGAAGGCGAACTGGCGCTTGCACAATGTGTGCTGTACCTGGCGGTGGCGCCGAAATCGAACGCCGCCTACATGGCGTACAACGCGGCACGCGCGTTCATTGGTGCCGACGGCTCACGCCCGGTGCCGATGCGTCTGCGCAACGCGCCGACCAAGATGATGAAGTCGATGGGCTTCGGCGACGGCTACCGCTATGCGCACGACGAGCAGGATGCGTACGCGGCCGGCGAAACCTATCTGCCGGATGCCATGACGCCGCAGGATTTCTATACGCCGACGGACCGGGGCCTCGAAGCCCGCATCCGCGAACGTTTGGCGCTTCTGCGCTTGCGCGACCGCGACGCCGGCAAGTAACGGCGCGGGCGAGGGTGCATGCAACCCTCTGATAGAATTGACGAATGATCGATATCAATCTATTCCGCACGGACCTCGCGGCGGTGGCGGCAACACTCGCCAAGCGCGGCCTCACGCTCGACACGGAGCGCTTCAATGCGCTCGAAGCGCAACGACGCGAACTCCAGGTGCGCACGCAGGAGCTGCAGGCCAAACGCAATGCGGCGTCGAAGGAAATCGGCATCGCGAAGTCGAAGGGACTCGATGCCGCGCCGATGCTGGCGCAGGTGGCGGGGCACGGCGATGAGGTCAAGCGGCTCGAGGCGGAACTTGACATCGTGCAGGCGGCGCAGCGCGACTTCCTGCTGCAGCTGCCCAACTTGACGCACGCGTCCACGCCGGACGGCAAGTCGGAAGCCGACAACATCGAAGTGCGCCGGTGGGGCACGCCGCCGGAATTCTCGTTCGCGCCGAAAGATCACACCGATGTGGCCGAGGCGCTGGGCCTGCTCGATTTCGCCACCGCGGCGAAGCTTTCGGGCGCGCGCTTCTCGTTTCTGCGCGGCGATCTCGCGCGGCTGCATCGCGCGCTTGCCCAGTTCATGCTCGACACCCACACACGCGAACACGGGTACACGGAATGTTATACGCCGTACATCGTCAACGCCGACGCCTTGGTGGGCACCACGCAACTGCCCAAGTTCGAGGCGGAGATGTTCGCGGTGACGAAGGGTGGTGCGGAGGGCACCGGCGAGCGCCTGTATCTCATCTCGACGGCGGAGATCACGCTGACCAATTCCGTTCGCGATGAGATCCTGGCGGCCGACGCCTTGCCGATCAAGCTGACGGCGCACACGCCATGCTTCCGCTCGGAGGCGGGTAGCTACGGCAAGGACACGCGCGGCATGATCCGGCAACACCAGTTCGACAAGGTCGAGATGGTGCAGGTTGTGCATCCGGAGCGCTCATACGACGCGTTGGAAGAACTCACCGGGCACGCGGAAGTGATCCTGCAACGGTTGGGATTGCCGTACCGCGTGGTGGCGCTGTGCACGGCGGACATCGGCTTCGCCGCCGCCAAGACCTACGACATCGAGGTGTGGCTGCCCGGGCAGAACGCGTATCGCGAGATTTCGTCGTGCTCCAACTGCGAGGCGTTCCAGGCGCGGCGGATGCACGCGCGGTTCCGCAACGCCCAGGGCAAGCCGGAGTTGGTGCATACGCTGAACGGCTCCGGCCTCGCCGTGGGCCGCACGCTGGTGGCCGTGCTTGAAAATTACCAGCGCGAAGACGGTTCCGTCGAGGTGCCGGAAGCGCTGTTGCCGTACATGGGCGGCGTCGCGCAACTGGTGCGCGCGACCCTGTAGGCGAGGCTTCAGCCTCGCGGGCGACACGTATAGGCGACACCTGTAGGCGAGGCTTCAGCCTCGCGGGCGACACGTATACGCGACACCTGTAGGCGAGGCTTCAGCCTCGCGGGCGACACGCATAGGCGAAGCCTGTAGGCGAGGCTTCAGCCTCGCGGGTCCAATGCAACGCAACGGTACCCCTGCAAGGCCAGAGCATTGCCTACCGATTGCTTCACGCAGTCTTCCGGCAAGCCTTACCGGAGGTTTCCGGTATGGCCCAGTGAATACCTGCCGGGCTGCGGCCACACGGTGAGGCCGTGGGGTTCCTTGCCGACGGGAATGATCTTCACTTCACCGCTGTCGGTGTTGAACACATACACGACGTTGTCGTAGCGACCGGACAGCCACAGCCACTTGCCGTCGGCGCTGACATTGCCCATGTCCGGGCTGCCACCGCCGGGGATCGGCCAGTTCGCCGTCACTTTCTGCGTCGCGAAATCGAGCACCGAGACACCGCCCTTGCCACCGGGCTTGCCATGGATGCGGTTCGAACCGCGATTGGCGACATACAGCTTCTTGCCGTCGCGGCTGGGATACAGCCCGTGGGTGCCCTTGCCGGTCTCGATGAAGCCGACCTGCCTGAACGTTTCTAAATCCACGACGTGCACGCCGTCGGCCATCATGTCCGCGACGTAGAAGAGCTTGCCGTCGGGGGAGGACCGGATGTCCTGCGGCATCCCCTTCCACGTGGTGCAGATGATCTCGTCCTTGCCGTCCGGTCCCTTCACCACCTTGGTGGGCCGGCCGGGCTGGATCACCTGCGTGTAGCCGATCACCTTGCGGTTGACGAGGTCGATCTTGGCGACCGTGCCGGCGAACTCGCAGGTGAAGATCGCGAAGCGCCCGTCCATCGAGAAGTCGGCGTGATTGATGCCAGCACATTTCGGCACGTCGATCGAGTACTGGAGCGCCATCGTCTTCGGGTCGCGGAAGTCGAGGCGCTTCAGTGCTTCGGCCACGATGATCGCGGACTTCCCGTTCGGCGAAAAATACATGTTGTACGGGTCGTCGACGGGAATGGCCTTGCCCGCCTTGCCGGTCTTCGGGTCAATCGGGATCACGCTGCCCTTGGTCGTGTTTTCCGCATTGTTGGCTACCCACAACGTGCGCAGGTCCCATGACGGCACCACATGCTGCGGATTCAGGCCCACCTTTATTTTGCCGACGATGGTGAACGTCGCCGGATCGATGACGTAGACATCGTTCGACTGCACATGCGGCACATAGACGCGCGGCAGGTCTCCGGCGACGGCGGCACTCAACTTGGCGGCGGTTGTTTCACTGTACAGATTGGCGGGGTCTGCGACGGGCGGCATGCCCGGCACCGTGGCGACGGCGGCGCGGGCTGCGATCTGCGCCCACGGCGTACCGGCGGCCAGCAACACGAGAAGGGTGGCGGCAATGCGGATCGTTGCGAACGACATCAGCGGAGGCTCCGGCGCGGAAGGCGAAAAGTGCGCAATGGTAGCTGAATGCGCGGGGACCGGATGGTTTGCCTGACACCAGAGACTACGGGCGCCGCGTCGCCTGGGTGATTGCCGCAACGGTCGCAGCGACAATCGCATCCACGCCCGCCCGGCCGAGTTCGGCCGTGGCGCGGCGCGGATCGCCGGCGACGCCCGACGCGGGCACGGGCGCCGCGCCGCGCTGGATGTCGCTGCGCACCATGTCCGGCGCCAGCGCCAGCGTCAATGCGGTATCGGGCAGTCCCGCGTGCCGGCCCGTCTCGGCGCTGGTGTAGCCCCCGGCCAGCAACTTCGCGTTGAATTTCGTCGTGGCGGCATCGTAGTACTCGCGGATGGCGTGCACGCGCACCGGCGTGCCGGCCCACCCGCGCGACAGCGCCGCCGCCACGGCGCGATTGTCGTCCTGGTAATCGCCCGAATCGCCGAGGAACACGATGTCGACGAAGCCATGCAGCTTGAAGCTGCGCGCGGCGGAGTCGAGGATCGCGCGATACGCCGAGGCGGGTACGGTGATCGTGCCCGGAAAGCGCATATGGCCGGTAGGTGGCGCCAGCGCGCCTTCCGGCACGTACGCGATGACGGGCGCCACCAGCGCATTGCCGAGCTTGCCCGCGATCCTTTCCGCCAGCGCGGCGACGCGGCGATTGTGCTTGCCCAGCGCCATGTGCGGGCCGTTCTGCTCGGTGCCGCCGATCGGCACGATGATCGTCGTCTTGCCGTTGCGGATGGCGGCAGCCACTTCCGGCGACGTCAACTGTTCGAGCCAGACCGTGGAGGGTGGCGCGGCCGACAACGGCAGCCCCGCGGCCATCAAGCCGCAGGCAATGAACAATCGCAGCGCACGCATCGTTCGCATTGTAGGGCACGGCGGCGCGGTATAATCAGGGTCCCACGGCGGGTCGCCCCGCATTGCATGGTCGTGAATCTGGTCAGGTCCGGAAGGAAGCAGCCACAGCGAAATCATGCAAGTGCCGGGATCACGGCTCGCCACCTATTCGGCCGCCGCCGCTGCCGGGGTTCACTCGCCCCGGCAGCGCGCGAAACCGGCGATAATCCTGCCATGAGTTACCAGGTCCTCGCCCGCAAGTGGCGTCCGATGAATTTCGCCCAGTTGTCGGGGCAGGAACACGTCGTCACCGCGCTGTCCAATTCGCTGACCAACGGCCGCGTGCACCACGCGTACCTGCTGACCGGCACGCGCGGCGTGGGCAAGACCACCATTGCCCGCATCCTCGCCAAGAGCCTCAATTGCCTGACGGGCGTCACCGCCACACCGTGCGGCGTGTGCGCCGCGTGCGTGGACATCGATGCCGGACGCTTCGTCGACCTGCTCGAACTCGACGCCGCGTCGAACACCGGCATCGACAACATGCGCGAGATTCTCGACAACGCGCGCTACGCGCCCACGGCGGGCCGCTACAAGGTCTACCTGATCGACGAAGTGCACATGCTGTCGAAGGCGGCGTTCAACTCGATGCTGAAGACGCTCGAGGAGCCGCCCGAACACGTCAAGTTCGTGCTGGCCACGACCGACCCGCAGAAGATTCCGGTGACGGTGCTTTCACGCTGCCTGCAATTCAACCTGAAGCCGCTGACGCAGGCGCAGATCGCCGCGCGCATCACGTTCATCCTGGGCGAGGAGGGCGTGGCGTCCGAGCCCGCAGCCATCGCGCTGGTAGCGCGCGCCGCGCACGGGTCGCTGCGCGACGGATTGTCGCTGCTCGACCAGGCGATCGCCTTCGGTGGCGGCCGCGTGGCCGAGGACATCGTGCGCTCGATGCTGGGCGTCGTCGATCGCGAGCACGTCTACCGGATCGCCGATGCACTGGCCGCCGGCGATGGTAGCGCGCTGCTGGCCGAATGCGACGCGCTGGCCGCGCGCGGGCTGTCGCTGCCCACGGCGCTCGACGAACTGGCCTCGCTCTGGCATCGCGTGGCCGTGGTGCAGACGGTGCCGGCCGCGGCGGCCGGTTACGACGATCGGGAACGCGTCGCGACGTACGCCACGCAATTCACGCCGGAACTGGTGCAGCTTTGCTACCAGATCGCGACGCAGGGCCGGCAGGACCTGGGGTTGGCGCCCGATGAGCCCACCGGGTTCGCGATGACGCTGCTGCGGATGCTGGCGTTCCTGCCCGTTACCGACAACGTCTCCGCCGCGACCGCGACCGAGCGTGCCGCCACCGCGGCGGCACCATCACGCCGGACCGCTGCCGTCTCGCGTCCACCACCTCCGCCGCCAACGGACGTCCCGGCAGCGACCGCCCCCGCCGCAACAGCGCGACCAGCCGTTGCCGCGGCAACCCTGCCCGCGCCAGCCGCCGCGGCCGCCCCACCACCCGAGCCCCCGCGTGAAACCGCACCGTTGCCGCTCGACCCCGCTGCGTGGCCCGCCTTCGTCGCCGACCTGAAGCTGACCGGCATGGGCGCCCAGCTCGCGGCGCAAAGCGAACTGAAGTCGATCAACGGCAACCTGATCACGCTGGCGCTGCCCGTGGCGCACAAGCACCTGGCCGATCGCATGGTGGCCGACAAATTCAAGGCGGCCCTCGAGCGCGCCACCGGCAGCAAGCTGATCCTTGCCTTCGAGGTGGGTGCCGCCGTGGAGCAATCGCTGGCCGCCACGGAGAAGCGCGAACGCACCGAGGCCCGCGAGAAGGGCGAGGCCGCCTTCCGCGACGAACCCTTTGTCCGCGAACTTCTCGCGCGCTTCGACGGTCAGGTCAAAACCGACACGATCACGCCGCTGGCGCGAGACCCCGAATCCCCCTGACGGAGCACGACAAGCATGATGAAGAACCAGATCGCCGCGATGATGCAGAAAGCGCAGAAGATACAGGAGGAACTGGCGGCCACCGAAGTGGAAGGCCAGTCCGGCGCCGGACTGGTCAAGGTCGTGATGACCGGCAAGCATGATGTGAAGCGGGTCTCGATCGATCCCTCGCTGCTCGCGGATGACCGCGACATGCTCGAGGACCTCGTGGCCGCCGCGTTCAACGACGCCGTGCGCCGCGTGGAATCCACGCAGCAGCAGAAGATGGCCGGTCTGACCGGCGGCATGCTGCCGCCCGGCTTCAAGCTGCCGTTCTAGTCCCGCCGCACGTGAACGACCGGCCTGCCGCACTGTACGAGCCACCGTCCAGCCTAGACAGTCTGGCGCGCGCGCTGCGCTGCCTGCCCGGGGTCGGCCCCAAGGCCGCCCAGCGGATGGCACTGCACTTGATGCAGCATGACCGCGACGGCGCGCGCACGCTGGCCGGTGCGCTGGTGCAGGCCGCCACGTTGATCCGCCACTGCGATCGCTGCAATACGTTCACCGAGGAATCGACGTGCGCGCTGTGCCGGTCGGCCAAGCGCGATCACGGGTTGCTTTGCGTCGTGGAGACGCCGGCCGACCTGCTGATGGTCGAGCACACGCAATCCTACGCGGGTCTCTATTTTGTGCTGATGGGACGGCTGTCGCCGCTCGACGGGATCGGCCCCAAGGAGATCCGCCTCGACCGCTTGATGAAGCGCGCGCAGGACGGCGTGGTGCGCGAGGTGATCCTGGCCACGAATTTCACGAACGAAGGCGAAGCCACTGCGCACTACGTCGGTGAATTGCTGAAGGCGCGCGGCCTCACCGTCAGCCGGCTGGCGCGCGGCGTGCCGGTGGGTGGCGAACTCGAATACGTCGATGCGGGAACGCTGGCGCAGGCACTGCGCGAGCGCCGTCCGCTCGATGCCTGAAACTTGTGCGTGACCGCACCGCGTCACGGCGAAATGCCGCAGCGCACAATGACGGCGCGCCGCGCGCCGCTATAATCATCAGCCGCATTGACCCCGGACCACCGGGGCGAAATGCACCTTCACCGGGTCCCGGCGACACTAGAAAGCGCAGAGGACCGGATTTCCGGGGCCCGTGGAATCCCGTGGGCTCCCACCATTCGGAGGATTCATGTCGCGCGAACCCAATACCAAGGCCGTTAAGCCTGCCCCTGCTGCACGCCGCAAATTCCTGACCGCCGCCTCCGGTGTTGTCGCCGGCAGCGCCACCCTCGGCTTCCCCATGATCGCAAAGGCGCAGGGGCCGATCACGATGCGCTGGCAAAGCACCTGGCCGGCCAAGGACATCTTCCACGAGTTCGCGCTCGACTATGCGAAGAAGGTCAACGACATGACCGGCGGCGATCTCAAGATCGAAGTGCTGCCGGCCGGCGCCGTGGTGCCGGCCTTCGGCCTGCTCGACGCGGTGTCGAAGGGCACGCTCGATGGCGGCCATGGCGTGCTCGTGTATCACTACGGCAAGCAGACCGCGCTGGCACTGTGGGGCTCCGGCCCGGCCTTTGGCATGGACGCCAACATGCTGCTGTCGTGGCACAAGTATGGGGGCGGCAAGCAGCTGCTGGACAAGCTTTATGGCTCGATCAACGCCAACGTCGTGTCCTTCCCGTACGGCCCGATGCCGACGCAGCCGCTCGGCTGGTTCAAGAAGCCGGTGACCAAGGCCGACGACTTCAAGGGTCTCAAGTACCGCACTGTCGGCATCTCCATCGACGTCTTTACGGCACTTGGCGCCGCCGTCAATGCGCTGCCTGGTGGTGAAATCGTGCCGGCCCTGGACCGCGGCCTGCTCGATGCCGCCGAGTTCAACAATGCGTCGTCGGACCGCCTGCTGGGCTTCCCGGACGTGTCGAAGATCTGCATGCTGCAAAGCTTCCACCAGAACGCCGAGCAGTTCGAGATCATGTTCAACAAGACCAAGTATGACGCGCTGCCGGAGAAGATGAGGGCCATCATCGCCAACGCGGTGGATGCGGCCTCGGCGGACATGGCCTGGAAGGCGATCGATCGCTACTCGAAGGATTACGGCGAAATGCAGAAGGTGCAGAACGTCAAGTTCTACAAGACCCCCGATGCGATCCTGCAAAAGCAGCTCGAGGCCTACGATACTGCCGCCGCGAAGAAGTCCGCCGAAAACCCGCTGTTCAAGGAAATCGTGGATTCGCAGAAGGCCTTTGCTGCGCGCACGGTCAAGTGGGAACTCGATACCGTGGTCAACCGCCGCATGGCGTACAACCACTACTTCGCGCCGAAGAAGTCCTGATGCACTGAAGTTGTTACGCGCGGCATCCGCCCGAATTTCCGGCGGATGCCGCGGCTTTCTCCTAACGCGTTCCGCGTGCGGCTCCCCGCAAGTCTCTGTTCTGGCAGGTTGGCTCCATGCAAAATCTGTTGCTCACAATCGACCGAATCTCCACCTGGGTCGGGCAGTTTTTCGCCTGGCTGATCGTGGCGCTCACCGCGCTGATCTCGTGGGAGGTATTTTCGCGCTATGTGATGAGCAACCCGCACGCGTGGTCCTTCGACGTGATGATCATGATGTACGGCACGCTGTTCATGATGGCGGGGGCCTACACGCTGGCGAAGAACGGCCATGTGCGCGGCGACGTGCTCTACGGTTTCTTCCCGCCGCGTCTGCAGGCAAGCCTCGATCTCCTGCTGTACATCCTGTTCTTCGTGCCTGGCGTCGTCGCCCTGGTGTGGGCCGGCTGGCGCTATGCGGGGGAATCGTGGGTGATCCGCGAGCACTCCAACATCACGGCCGATGGACCGCCGATCTACCCGTTCAAGATGATCATCCCGCTGGCCGGGATCTTCCTGCTGCTGCAAGGGATGGCTGAAATGGCGCGCTGCGTGATCTGCCTGCGCAACGGACAGTGGCCGAGCCGCGACCGTGACGTCGAGGAAGTGGACGTCGACAAGCTGAAGGAAATGGTGCACGTCAAGGACGCCGATATCGCAAGCCTCGATGCGCTGGTCGTGAAGCAGGAGGGCGCCCGTTGAAGGCGCCGCGCATCGGGTTCATGCAATGAGAAAGGAAATCTGGTTCGGGCTGTCGATCTTGGCGGCCGTCGTGATCGCGTTGTTCGCGCTCATGCCTGCGCCGTCGGACATGACCAATGGCCACCTGGGACTGCTGATGCTCGCGCTGATCGTCGTGGCGATCATGCTGGGCTTCCCCACCGCTTTCACGCTGATGGGCATGGGCGTGATCTTTGCGTGGCTCGCCTACCGGGCGCAGAACCCGGACCTTGCCGTGCAGCAGACGTTGGACCTGATGGTCCAGCGCGCGTATTCGGTAATGTCCAATGACGTGCTGATCTCGATCCCGCTTTTCGTGTTCATGGGCTACCTCGTCGAGCGCGCCAACCTCATCGAGAAATTGTTCCGCAGCCTGCACCTCGCGCTGGCGCGGCTGCCGGGATCGCTGGCGGTCGCCACGCTCGTCACGTGCGCCATCTTCGCCACGGCCACCGGTATCGTCGGCGCGGTGGTCACGCTGATGGGCCTGCTGGCGTTGCCGGCGATGCTGCGTGCCGGCTACAACATCAAGATTTCCGCGGGCGTCATCACGGCGGGCGGATGCCTCGGCATCCTGATTCCGCCGTCGGTGATGCTGATCGTCTACGGTGCTACGGCCGGCGTGTCGGTCGTGAAGCTCTACGCCGGGGCGTTCTTTCCCGGCCTCATGCTGGCGGGCCTCTACATCGGCTACATCATCGTGCTGGCCAAGTTGAGGCCCTCGATGATGCCGCCGCTGCCCACTGCCGACCGCCACGTGCCGCTGCCGCCGCACATTTCCACGCTGGCCGCGACGATGGGCGACAAGGTGATGCCGGCGCTGGCGCGCGCGTTCACAGGCCGCGGCCGGCACGGCGTACCCACCGGAATGATCGTGCGCGACGGATTCACCGCGCTGCTTCCTGCGTTGGTGTTCATCCTGATCATGGGTCTTACCTGGCACGCGTTGACGAAACCCGAAGTGGTCGTCGACACGTCCGGATTGGAATCGATGGGGCAGGCGTCGATGGATAGCGGTCTTGCCGAGCCGACGGAGGAGGAATCCGGATCGAGCACCGGGCTCGCCGAACCGCCGTCGACCGGTTTGCAGGAGCCGCCGACATCGACCGGTTTGCAGGAACCGCCTGCCAGCGGCGTGCAGGAACCGGCGGCGACCGCTGCGTCGGCGCCACCGGCGCCTGCTGCCGGAACCGCGGGTGCCGTCGCGAAGACCGCGGCGCCCACGCCGGCGGCGGCAGCGTTATGGGAGCGCCTGCCCACGCCCAACGCCTTCTGGATCGTGCTGCTGGTGGGCTTGGGCTCGCTCGCCGGGTTCTACGCGATCTTCACGTGGGTGCGCTACGAGATCTACAAGATGTTGCTGGCGTCGTTTTTCCCGCTGGCGGTGCTGATCCTGGCGGTACTGGGCACGATCGTCTTCGGCCTCGCCACGCCAACGGAGGCTGCCGCCGTCGGATCGTTCGGCGGATTCACGCTGGCCGCCGTGTATGCGCTGGCCAAGCTGCCGCCGGTACGCCGGGCGCAGGTGTTGAGGGTTTGGGTGCCGCTGTGGCTGGCCTTGGCACTGTCCGTCGTCTGGTTCCTGCTGCTGCGGTTCGAAGTGCTGGAGTCCGGACCGCCGATGTGGGTGGGCTGGGTGTCGATCATCGCCACCGGCTTGTGGTGCGTCGTCGCCACCGCGCAGGTCAAGTTGCTGCCCACGGTCCGTGAGTCGGTATTCCTCACCGCGAAGACGTCGGCGATGGTGTGCTGGCTTTTCGTCGGATCCTCGATCTTTTCCGCCGCGTTCGCGCTGCTGGGCGGGCAGGAGTTGATCGAACGCTGGGTGCTGTCGCTGGGCCTGTCGCCGATCCAGTTCATGATTTTGGCGCAAGCCATCATCTTCCTGCTGGGCTGGCCGCTCGAGTGGACCGAGATCATTGTCATCTTCATGCCGATCTTCATTCCGCTACTGGCCAAGTTCAACATCGATCCGCTGTTCTTCGGCTTGCTGGTGGCGCTCAACCTGCAGACGGCATTCCTCTCGCCACCGGTAGCAATGGCGGCTTTTTACCTGAAGGGCGTGGCACCACCGCATGTGACACTGAACCAGATTTTCGCGGGGATGCTGCCGTTCATGGGCATTCAAGTCATCGCTGTGGTTCTGCTGTACATGTTCCCGGGCATCGGATTGTGGCTGCCGGAGGTGCTCTACAGGTAGATGTCGGCGGCGCGGCATTGCGCGGAGCCGGCTTCGAGGCGTAGTCTTGAACACAACGCGGCGCTTGGCACCGCGTGCCACGGAGGCCCCATGCTCGTCAGCGAAATCCTGCGGATCAAGGGCAACACGCTGTTCACGACCACGCCCGAAGGCACGGTGCTCGAAGCTGTGCGCGCGATGGCCGCGCAGGACATCGGATCCCTGGTCGTCATGGACCGCGGCAAGCTCGCGGGACTCCTCACCTTCCGCGAAGTGCTGGCGGGACTGGCCACGCGCGAAGGCGCGCTGGGCGCGCTCAAGGTGGCCGACATCTACGAGCGCGATCCGCTGATCGCCAGCACGAAGATCGACGTGATGGAATTGCGGCGCTCGATGCTCGATCGCCACGCGCGTTATGTGCCCGTCATGGATGACGGCACGCTCTTCGGCGTCGTGTCCTTCCACGATGTGGCCAAGGCGGTCTACGAAGAGCAGAGCTTCGAGAACCGAATGCTGAAGAGCTACATCCAGGCTTCGCCGGACACGACCTAGGCGTCCAGCAGGAAGATCGCCGGTCGCTTGTCGAACTGCGCGAGGTCCATGCGCCGCCAAGCCGAAACGTGCTGCCGGATGATCGATTGCGTCGGCAGCGTCAGGTCGGCCGCGACGCACACCATCGTTTCGGGCCGCAACGTGGCCACGATCGTCGTCAGCATTGCGGTGTTGCGATAAGGCGTTTCGATGAAGAGCTGCGTGCACTTGCGCTGTTTCGCGTCGTCCTCAAGGCGGCGCAGCGCGGTCGCGCGTTCCCCGACCGGTACGGGCAAGTAGCCGTGGAACGCGAACTGCTGACCGTTCATGCCCGACGCCATCAGCGCCAGCAGCAGGGAGGAGGGGCCGACCAGCGGCACCACGGCAATGCCGGCAGCGTGCGCGGCCGCCACCAGCAGCGCGCCCGGGTCGGCCACGCCAGGGCAGCCCGCATCGGACAGCAGGCCGACGTCGTGACCTGCCAGGGCAGGGACCAACAGTTCCTTGAGCGCGGCAGCATCACGCCGTCCGGGCATTGGCCGGATGTGCAGCGACGCGATGGGTACGCTGACGCCGACCGTCTTGAGGAACGCCCGCGCCGGCTTCTCGGTCTCCACGATCCAGTGCGTGAGTGCCCGCGCCACCGCCAGCGTGCGCACTGGCAGCACCTCCGCAGGGTCGGCCACGACGCCCAGCAGGTTGGGCACGAGGTAGAGCGATCCGGTCACCGGGCAGCCTCTCGCAGCACGTCGAAGCCTTCGGCGCGCAACAGTCGCGTGAGAGCGATTAATGGCAGGCCGATCAGCGCGGTTGGGTCGTCGCTGACGATGCGGTCGAACAGCGCGATGCCCAGGGCCTCGGATTTCACGGAGCCGGCGCAGTCGAACGGCTGTTCGCGGTCCACGTAGGTGACAATTTCCGCGTCCGTCAGCGCCCGGAACGTGCTGGCCACATCCACCAACTCGACATGGCAGCGGCCGCTACGGGCGTCGACCAGCGCCACGCCCGTGTGGAAAATGACCGTTTGCCCCGACAGCAGCCGCAACTGGGCCAGCGCGGCGTCGCGGTTGCCGGGCTTGCCGACATGGCGGCCATTGCAGTCGGCCACCTGGTCCGACCCGATGACCAGCGCATCGGCATAGTGCGCCGCTACGGCCCGGGCCTTGGCCTCCGCCAGCCGCAGCGCGACCGCTCCGGCGCCTTCCCCGGGCCTGGCCGCCTCGTCCACGCCCGGGCTGGCAACCACGAAGGGGCAGCCCAGCCGTTCGAGCAACGCGCGGCGGTACCGGGACGTGGAGGCAAGCACCAGCGGCCGATCTGCGTTCCCCATTGTTTTTACTGACCTTTCTTTGACATGGCGGCGGTTTCGGGCTATTATCCCGCGTTTGGCCACACCGGCAGTCAAGGCGTACTCCAACCATGGCCCAACGTCCCCCGCAGCAGCCCAAGGCGCCCGGGACCTTCGACGCGTTCAAGCTCGCGCGCGAGCGTGGTGCGATGGAGGGCGTGCTCGACGTGGCTGAGTCTCGGCGTTTGGCCGATCGTCTGGCGGAAGGCCCGGGCAGCATCCGGTGGCGCATCGAAGGCACCGTCGACAGTGCGGGCAGGCCGGCACTGGCGATCGCCATCGAAGGCAGCGTGCCACTGGAATGCCAGCGGTCGCTCGAGACATTCGAATACCCGGTTGCGCAGCGGACCATCGCGGTGCTGGCCAAGAACGAAGCCGAGGCCGATGCCCTCGACGCCGGCAGCGACGACGAAGTACTGGTGGCCGATCACATCTTCGATCCGGTTGCATTGGTGGAAGACGAATTGTTGTTGACGCTGCCCTACGCACCGATGCGTCCGGACAGCGCCTGAAACATTAAAAAGAAACGCAGCGAAAGGAAATCATCATGGCAGTCCAGCAGAACAAGAAATCGCCGTCGAAGCGCGGCATGCATCGCGCGCACGACTTCCTCACCGCGCCCACGCTTGGCGTCGAACCGGTCAGCGGCGAAGTGCACTTGCGCCATCACATCAGCCCCAACGGCTACTATCGCGGCAAGAAAGTCGTCCAGACCAAGAACGACGAGTAAGTCAGGCTTTGGCTTGACGCTATGCCCAACGGCAAGACCGTAACGGTCGCCGTAGACGCGATGGGGGGCGACCACGGGTTGGCGGTCACGCTCCCTGCCGCGCTCAAGTTCCTCGAGGAGTTCCCGGACGCCCGCGTCATCCTCGTGGGGCTCGAAGCCCCTCTGACCGCCGCGCTGGCCAAGGCTCGCTCACCCGCCCGCGACCGCATCACCTTGCACGCCGCCAGCGAAGTGGTGGCGATGGACGAACCACCCGCCGACGCGCTGCGCAAGAAAAAAGATTCGTCGATGCGCGTGGCCATCAACCTGGTCAAGGATGGCAGTGCGCAGGCCTGCGTGTCTGCCGGCAACACTGGCGCGCTGATGGCCATCGCGCGCTTCGTGTTGAAGACCTTGCCCGGCATCGACCGCCCGGCCATCGCGTCGCAGTTGCCCACGCGTAAGGGCGTCACGACGGCGCTCGATCTTGGCGCCAACGTCAATTGCACGCCCGCGCAACTGGTGCAGTTCGCTGTCATGGGCAGCGCGCTGGTCACCGCCGTCGAGAACATCGAGCGTCCCACGGTCGGCCTCCTCAACATCGGCGAGGAAGACATCAAGGGCAACGACGTCGTGAAGGAAACGGCGGAGCTGCTGAAGGCATCCAGCCTCAATTTCTACGGCAACGTCGAGGGCACCGATCTCTACAAGGGCACCACGGATGTCGTCGTGTGCGACGGCTTCGTCGGCAACGTGGTCCTCAAATCCTCCGAGGGTCTGGCGGCGATGCTCTACGACTTCCTGCGCGCCGAGTTCACGCGCAGCATCTTCACGCGCGCCGCGGCCGTGGCGGCGTATCCGGTGCTGATGGCCTTCAAGCGCCGCATCGATCCGCGCCGCTACAACGGCGCCACGCTGGTGGGCCTGAAGGGCGTCGTGGTGAAGAGCCACGGCGGCGCTGACGTGCTGGGTTTCCGCTACGCCCTGCGCAAGGCCTACGTCGAGGTCGCGCACGGCGTGCTCGACAAGATCGCGGCGCAAGTCGAGGCCACGGCGGCCGCGACCCCGACCCCGACGACCGCGCACCCCATTCTCAACGTGGCACCGATCCCCGATGCCTAGTCGCATCGCCGGGACGGGCCGCTACCTGCCGGCCACCATCCTCACCAACGCGGAGCTCGCGGAGCGTGTCGCCACGAGCGACGACTGGATCCAGACCCGCACCGGCATCCGCCAGCGCCATATCGCGGCCCCGGGCGAAATGACGTCCGATCTCGCGTTGCATGCCTCGCGTGCCGCGATCGCCGCCGCCGGCATGCAACCGGCGGACGTCGATCTCATCATCGTGGCCACCACCACGCCCGACATGGTGTTTCCGTCCACGGCGTGCATCCTGCAGGACAAACTCGGCGTGCGCGGCGGCGCGGCTTTCGACGTGCAGGCGGTGTGCTCCGGCTTCGTCTATGCGCTGGCGCTGGCGGACAAGATGGTCAGCACCGGCATGGCGCGCAATGCGCTGGTTGTCGGCGCGGAAATCTATTCGCGCATCCTCGACTGGAATGATCGCGGTACCTGCGTGCTGTTCGGCGATGGCGCCGGCGCCGTCGTGCTGGTACCGGCGGCCGAACCCGGCATTCTTACCGCGCATCTGCATGCTGATGGCAGCTATCGCGACATCCTCGCGGTGCCCGGACAAGTGCGCAATGGCGTGGTCGAAGGCGTGCCGTTCCTGCACATGGATGGCACTGCCGTTTTCAAGTTCGCGGTGAAAGTGCTGGCCGACGTCGCGGAAGAGGCGCTCGCCGCCACCTCCATGCACGCCAACGATATCGACTGGGTGATCCCGCATCAGGCCAACATCCGCATCATGGATGCGACGATGAAGAAGCTGCACCTGCCGCGCGAGCGACTGGTGGTCACCGTGGGCGAGCATGGCAACACGTCGGCGGCGTCCATTCCGCTGGCGCTCGACATCGCCGTGCGCGACGGGCGCATCCAGCCCGGCCAGCACGTGATGCTGCTGGGCGTGGGCGGCGGCTTCACGTGGGGCGCGGTCTTTCTGCGCTGGTAGCGCGCGCACGCGACCTCGAAAGGCAATCATGAAACTTGCAATGGTGTTTCCCGGACAGGGCTCGCAGACGGTGGGCATGATGAACGGCTGGGGTGACCATCCGGTCGTCCGCGCGACCTTCGACGAAGCCTCCGCTGCATTGGGCCAGGACCTGTGGGCGTTGGTGGCGGATGGCCCCGCGGAAGATCTCAATCTCACGACCAACACGCAACCGGTGATGCTGACCGCGGGTGTCGCCGCCTGGCGCGCGTGGCTCGCGGCAGGTGGTCCGCAGCCGGTGTTGCTGGCCGGCCACAGCCTTGGCGAGTACACGGCGTTGGTGGCCGCAGGTGCGCTGTCCTTCTTTGACGCCGTGCCGCTGGTGCGCTTTCGCGCGCAGGCGATGCAGGACGCGGTGCCGGCCGGCGTCGGTGCGATGGCGGCGATCATGGGCGCCCCCGATGACGACGCCGTCATCGCGGCGTGCGCCGAAGCCGCGCAGGGCCAGGTCGTGGAGGCCGTCAATTTCAACGCGCCGGGCCAACTGGTGATTGCGGGTCACCGCGAGGCTGTGGAGCGCGCCATCGCCGTGGCCAAGACCAAGGGCGCCAAGCGCGGCGTGATCCTGCCGGTATCGGCACCGTTCCACAGTTCGCTGCTGCGGCCTGCGGCCCTGCGCCTCGCCGTGCGGTTGGCGAAGATCACGATGACCGCACCCACCATTCCGGTGCTGCACAATGTCGACGTGCTGATGCATGACTCGCCGGATGCTATTCGCCATGCGCTGGCGCAACAGGCCGCGCATCCGGTGCGGTGGACAGCCACGATGCAGGCAATGGGCGCGCAAGGCATCACGCATGTGGTCGAGTGCGGTCCCGGCAAGGTGCTGGCGGGCTTGGCCAAGCGTAGCGTCGACAGCGTGCAGGCGTATTCGCTGACGGACGGGGAGGCACTGGCCGCAACGTTGGCTGAACTCGCGGCGGCTTGAGGCGAACACGATGATTACAACGCTGCCGCTGTCCGGACAACTCGCGCTCGTGACCGGCGCCACGCGTGGCATCGGCCTCGCGATTGCATTGCGCCTCGCCGCCGACGGCGCCACCGTGGTGGGCACGGCGACGACCGACGAGGGCGCGGCGAAGATCGATGCCGCGTTGCGCGCGGCCGGCAATGCCGGCATGGGCGTGAAGCTCGATGTGACCGATGCCACTGCCACGGTAACGGTGCTGGCGGCCATCGAAGCAAAGCACGGTGCGATCGGCATCCTCGTCAACAACGCCGGCATCACGCGCGACAACCTGTTGCTGCGGATGAAGGACGACGAGTGGGATGCGATCATGGCCACGAACCTGAAGCCCGCCTACCGGTTGGCCAAGGCGGTGTTGCGCGGCATGATGAAGGCGCGCACCGGCCGCATCATCCAGATCGGCAGCGTCGTGGGGTCGAGCGGCAATCCGGGACAAGTGAATTACGCCGCCGCCAAGGCCGCGCTGATCGGTTTCACCAAGTCACTGGCACAGGAAGTCGGTAGCCGCAACATCACCGTCAACTGCGTGGCGCCGGGATTCATCGACACCGACATGACCAAGTCATTGCCGGACGCCGCGCGTGAAACTCTGGTGGGGCGCATCCCGCTGGGCCGGCTGGGTGCGCCGGAGGACATTGCGCACGCGGTGGCCTATCTGGCCAGCCCCGGGGCGGCCTATGTCACGGGCATTACGCTGCACGTGAACGGCGGCATGTACATGGTTTGATGCGGGTTTTTGTCTACCGGGTGGCGCCGCTCCGGCCCCCGGTCAGGCAGGGGCATTCTGGTAGAATTGCGGGGTTTGCACTTCAGGGGGCCCCTTCAAGGGGAGCACAGCATGGAAAATGTAGAACAACGCGTCAAGAAGATCGTCGCCGAGCAACTGGGCGTCAACGAAGCCGAAATCAAGAACGAGTCGTCGTTCGTCGACGACCTGGGCGCGGATTCGCTCGACACGGTTGAACTGGTGATGGCGCTCGAGGAAGAATTCGAGACCGAGATCCCCGACGACGAAGCCGAGAAGATCACCACGGTGCAGCAGGCCATCGACTACGTCGGGAAGAACATCAAGAAATAGCCGGCGCTCAAAACCGGCGCCGCGGGCCGCGGTTGTGGGCCCGCCCGCCAACCCGTGCGCGGGCATGCGGCGTATCGAGGCCGTAACGGGCGCCGCCCCGCAGGCCCCGCGGGGCGGCGGCCACCTGGCCCAACTTTCCGAACTCGCCGCAAGGCATCGCACATGACCCGCAGACGCGTCGTCGTCACAGGCCTTGGCATCATTGCTCCCGTCGGCATCGGCATCGATGCGGCGTGGTCTGCCATCCTGGCCGGTCAATCCGGCATCGGTCCCATCACGCGCTTCGATGCATCGACGTTTCCGTCGCGCATTGCCGGCGAGGTGAAGAACTTCGACGTCACCAAGTTCCTGTCGGCCAAGGAAGCCCGCCGCTACGACACCTTCATCCACTTCGGCCTCGTCGCGACGATGGAAGCCGTGAAGGACGCCGGGCTCGAGAATTACGGCGGTGACAAGGAACGCGTGGGCGTGTGCATCGGCTCCGGCATCGGTGGCCTGCCGATGATCGAAGACACCGCCAAGGCGTTTGCCGAAGGAGGCGTGCGCAAGATCTCGCCCTTCTTCGTGCCCGGCTCGATCATCAACATGATCTCCGGCCTCGCGTCGATTCATTACGGCTACAAGGGGCCGAACCTCGGCACCGTCAGCGCGTGTTCCACCGCCAACCACAGCATCGGCGAGGCCGCGCGCCTCATCGAGTACGGTGATGCCGACATCATGGTGGCCGGTGGTGCTGAATCCACCGTGTCGCCGCTGGGCATCGGCGGGTTCTGTGCATCGCGCGCGCTGTCCACACGCAACGACGACCCCACGACCGCCAGCCGCCCGTGGGATACGGGCCGGGACGGTTTCGTGCTGGGCGAGGGCGCCGGCGTGCTGGTACTGGAGGAATACGAACATGCGAAGGCGCGTGGCGCGCGCATCTATTGTGAACTGACCGGCTACGGCATGAGTGCCGACGCGCATCACATCACCGCGCCGCCGGAAGACGGCGACGGCGGCCGCCGCAGCATGTTGAATGCGTTGCGCAATGGCGGCATGCAGGTCACCGACATCGATTACATCAACGCGCACGGTACCTCGACACCACTAGGCGACCTCGCCGAAGTCGTGGGCTTGAAACGCGCCTTCGGCGACCACGCGAAGAAGCTGGCCGTATCGTCCACGAAGTCGATGACCGGGCACCTGCTGGGTGCCGCGGGAGGCATCGAGGCGGTGTTTACCGTGCTGGCGATGCGCGACCAGATTGCGCCGCCCACGATCAACCTGGTCAATGCCGATCCGGCCTGCGACCTCGACTTCGTGCCGCTGGTGGCGCGCAAAATGAAAATCACCGGCGCACTATCCAATTCATTCGGCTTCGGCGGCACCAACGCCACGCTGGCGTTTCGCCTGCTGACCTGATTTTCCGGCGGTGGACCGTTTGCGGCCACTGCCACTCCAACGCTCGCACTCATGGCCCTGATCGTCCAGAAATACGGCGGCACTTCGGTGGGTACCACTGACCGCATCAAGAACGTCGCGCGGCGCGTGGCGCACTATCACGGCCAGGGGCACCAGGTGGTTGTCGTCGTGTCCGCAATGTCGGGCGAGACGAATCGCCTGCTGGGCCTCGCCAAGGAAATTTCCGCGACGCCCGATCCGCGCGAACTGGACGTGATCGCCGCCACCGGCGAGCAGGTGACGATCGGTCTCCTCGCCATCGCGTTGCAGCAGCTCGGCATCAAGGCGCGCAGCTACACCGGCGGCCAGGTGCGCGTGCTGACCGACAGCGCGTTCACCAAGGCGCGCATCCTCTCCATCGACGAAGGCAACATGCGACGCGACTTGGACGATGGCTCCATCGTCATCGTCGCGGGTTTCCAGGGGGTCGATGCCGACGGCAACATCACCACACTCGGTCGCGGCGGCTCGGACACGTCCGGCGTGGCGCTGGCCGCGGCACTGAAGGCCGACGAGTGCCAGATCTACACCGACGTCGATGGCGTCTACACCACCGACCCGCGCATCGTGCCGGAGGCCCGGCGCCTCGACACCGTCACCTTCGAGGAAATGCTCGAGATGGCGAGCCTGGGCTCCAAGGTGTTGCAGATTCGCTCGGTTGAATTCGCCGGCAAGTACAAAGTGAAGTTGCGCGTGCTGTCATCGTTCGATGACCCCGAGGTGACGGGGAAAGGCACGCTGATCACATTCGAGGAAGACGACACCATGGAACAGGCCATCATTTCCGGCATCGCGTTCAATCGCGACGAAGCCAAGATCTCGGTGATGGGCGTGCCCGACAAGCCCGGCATTGCGTACAGCATCCTGGGGCCGGTCGCAGCCGCCAATCTCGACGTCGACATGATCGTGCAGAACATCGGCGCCTCCGGCTATACCGATTTCTCGTTTACCGTGAACCGCAGCGAGTACGCCAAGACGCTGGAGGTGCTGGAGAAGGCGCGCGGCCAACATTTCACCGCGCGCGAGATCATCGGCGACAACAAGATCTGCAAGGTGTCGGTGGTGGGCATCGGCATGCGCTCGCACGTGGGCATTGCGTCGATCATGTTCAAGGCGCTGGCCGACGAGGGCATCAACATCCAGATGATCTCCACGTCCGAGATCAAGATCTCCGTGGTGATCGACGAGAAGTACCTGGAGCTGGCCGTGCGCGTGCTGCACAAGGCCTTCGAGCTCGACCAGGCACCGGCCTGACCAGCCTCAGGCGCCCGTAAGATACGGATTATGTGAAGAAATTTAAACATTGGATGGACGCGCGAACGCGCCAACCGGTACAATCACGGCTTGAACGGAGACGTGGCCGAGTGGTCGAAGGCACTCCCCTGCTAAGGGAGCATACGGGCCAAAACCTGTATCCAGGGTTCGAATCCCTGCGTCTCCGCCAATAGCTGGGTGTGTCTAACCCTGAGACATGAGTTACATGCCGTTCCCAAGACATGGGTGACAGCGGTGTGCGGAACGGCCGGCGAGCCCGCTTAAGTCCTGCGCTCCAAGGGCGCCATTTTATTCAGAATCGCCGCGTACTGGGGGGACGCGACGACCCGAGCACACCGTCGTGGCGCAGGTCGACATCCTCGCTGCCAAACTGCCGCTGCTGGAATGGCTGACGCGCGCCGCGACAGCCCGTTCGATGGTCATGCTTTCCAGCGGGCGTATCCCGGGGTGCCGTTCACCTCATTGAAGGAGGCGCTGGAACTGGCCGTAGAATCATAGATCGTGCGTCTGCTCCGGTTGCCTTCACTGTCGCCTTGAACACGCCACCTCCACCAGCGCTTGCGCTGGAACGCTTCGACCGCGCGTTCGCCCGCGCGTCCGGTGCAGCGCCCACCACCGACAACGCGGTGAAACTGTTGCTCGACTGCAAGGGCAACTTTCCCGCGTGGCTCGGCGCCATTCGCGCCGCGAAGCACTACATCCTGTTCGAGAGCTACATCGTGTCCGACGATCATGTCGGACGCGAGTTTGCGGAAGCGCTGGCGGAACGCGCCCGGGCGGGCGTGCGCGTGTGCGTGGTCTACGACTGGCTGGGCTCGCTGCGCTCAGGCAGTCTATGGACACTGCTGCGCGAAGCCGGGGTGGCGGTCATCGGGTTCAATCCGCCCAGCTTCGACAGCCCACTGGCATGGCTCACACGCGACCATCGCAAGTCGATCGTCGTCGACGGGCAGGTGGGCTTCGTCAGCGGGTTATGCGTGAGCGCAGCGTGGGAAGGCAACGCGGCCAAGCGCCTTGAACCCTGGCGCGACACCGGCGTGGAACTTCGCGGTGGCGCGGTGGCGGATCTCGAGCGCGCGTTCGAGGTGGTGTGGCTCGCCAGTGGTGGCGAAAAAACGGGCCTGCCTTCGCTCGTGCCGACCAGGCCCGCAGGTTCGGCCACCGTGCGGGTGATCGCGGGTGTGCCGAACGCGGGCGGCGCGTACCGCACTGACTTACTTGTGGCTTCCATCGCCCATCAACGACTGTGGCTGACCGATGCCTACTTCATCGCGACGTCCGCCTACACGCAGGCACTAGGTGCTGCAGCGCGCGATGGCGTGGACGTGCGGCTGATGGTGCCCGGCGCGAGTGACATCCCGGCGTTGTCGCCGCTGTCGCGCGCGGGCTATCGTCCGCTGCTGGATGCCGGGGTGCGCGTATTCGAATGGAACGGCACGATGCTGCACGCGAAGACCGCCGTGGCCGATGGCCGCTGGTCGCGCGTAGGTTCGACGAATCTCAACCTTGCGAGCTGGATGTCGAATTACGAGCTGGATGTCGCGATCGAGGACGTGGACTTCGCGAAGGAAATGGAGGCGCAGTACGAGGTGGATCTCGAGCGCGCTACGGAGATCGTGCTCACGCGCCGCAATCGCGTCCGCCGCGCCGAACCCGAGATCGTCGGCGCGGCCGTGCCGCAGCACGTGCGTCGCGCGGTGGCGGGCAGCGCAGGGCGCGCCGCTGCCGGAGCGGCGAGCGTGGGTAGCGCGTTGGGCGCAGCGCTGACCAACCGGCGCACGCTGGGGCCGGCGGAGGCGGGCCTGCTGGCAACCATGGCGGTGGTGACATTGGGCGTCGCGGCCATCGCGTTCTTCGTGCCGAGGGTGCTGGCGTGGCCCATTGCGATCCTGGCGGCGTGGCTGGGCGTGGCGTGGGGCGCCAAAGCCGTGATGCTGTGGCGTCGGGCACGGCGGGGCGGGACGAGGACCCGTCTGGACGCGGCCGACACCCCCGCTGGCGGACCCCCTGCCTGAACAGGTATAATTGTGGGTTGATGCGCCCGTAGCTCAGTTGGATAGAGTACCTGGCTACGAACCAGGGGGTCGTGGGTTCGAATCCTGCCGGGCGCGCCAATACACTGCAGTAAAATCAAGCGCCTATCGCAAATGCGGTCGGCGCTTTTTTCTTGAGCACCACGAGTGCGGGACTTTTGCGGGACCCCACTTCACACACGCGGTTTGCTGCCGCCACCAAGTACTCCATCTCTGCGGCCGAATAGTGGGTGGTAACGCGGCCGGAGCGATGGTGGGATCTGACGTCTGGCCACTTGCGCTATCCCTGGCTGGAAGACCCGCTGCACCAGCGGCAGTTCCTCGGCGATCCTGCTCCGTTGCGGCATGACTACATGCCGGGGGATTGCCGACGCGATGCGGCGGGATACGACATCGTGCATACCGTGCATGTCGAGGCTGAATGCCGGCGCGACCAGCAGGTGTTGGAGACCCGATGGCTGGCGGATTTGTTCGCAAAGCACGGCATGCCAGGCACTTTTGTGGCCCATGCTTGGCTTCATACCGAGAATTCTGCCGATATCCTGCGGCAACAGGCCGCATATTCGCTGGTCCGGGGCATTCGCTCCAAACCCGTTACGCGCCCCGCCCCTGACGGCGCGCTTCCACGCGTCATTGGCTCGATGCAAGACCCTCGCTGGCATGAGGGCTTTCGCCTGCTGGCACCGTTAGGATTGTCGTGGGACTTGCGGGTGCCCGCATGGCATCTCGCTGAGGCTGCAGACGTGGTCCGGTCTTCGCCGGATATTCCGGTGGTTCTCAATCACACCGGCTTCCCCTGGGATCGTTCGCCGGGTGGTCTCGCGATCTGGCGGGACGGCATGCGCGCGCTTGCCGCCTCCCCGAATTGTTACTGCAAGCTCTCCTACCTTTGTCTGCGCGCCGGACGTTGGGACTATGACGACAATCGGGCAATCGTGCGGGACGCTATTGCGCTGTTCGGCGTCGAGCGTTGCATGTTCGCGTCCAACTTTCCCGCCGACGGCCTCCGCGTAAGCTTTCAAACGCTGTTCGATGACTTTAAGCGGACGACACAGGGATTCGCGGCGTCGGATCGACGTCGACTATTCCACGACAATGCACGTGATTTCTATCGGATCGCATAGTCGACGACCTTCGGTCAACGTACGGCAAATCAAACGAACGAGCACGGTGAGGTCGCCAGCGTTCGCGACTGCTTGCAGTACGAATAGGCGGTCAACCCAACCGACGTAAAGGTCGCGCTGATCGAACGGCTGGGGGAGACGGGCGTGCGGACGATCGAGGCATGTGAGTTCGTGTCGCCCAAGTGGGTGCCGCAGATGGCCAACTCGCGCGCGGTGATTGCAGGCATCGTCCGTAGGCCCGGCATGTCGTATCTCGTGCTGGTGCCCAATCTCAAGAACTTCGAAGTTGCCTTGGCCGCGGGCGTAGACGAGATCGCCGTATTCGGCACGGCCTCGGAGTCGTTTTCCCGGACGAACATGAACGCGGTGATCGCGGAGAGCCTCGAGCGGTTCGTCCCCGTGGTCGAGGCCACGCGCGCGGCGCGCGCGCGTACGCGGTTACATGCCGGCGGTCATCCCATGTCCATACGACGGGCCGGTAGTGCCGAGCGCCGCGGCGGCGGTGGCGAAGTTGCACTTCAACATGGGCTGTTACGAAGTCTCGCTCGGTGGAATCGGTGCGGCTACCCCCCGCCACCACGCTCGCGATGCTGGAAGCCGTGTCGGCGTTAGTGCCGGCAGCGTCCCCCGCGGGCCACTACCACGATACCTACGGCCAGGCGCGGTCATCAATTATCTGTCGCTCGAATTCGGCGTGAGCGTGTTCGCCAGCTCGGTGTCCGATCTTGGCCTCAGTCCCTACGATAAGGGCGCCACCGGCAATGTGGCCACCGAGGACGTCTCTACATGCTGCACGGTCCGGGCATCGCCACCGGAATCGATCTCGATCGGCTTCTCGATGCCGGCGCCTTCAACTGCGCCGCCTTGGAGCGGCCGTCTGGGTCGCGGGTGGCGCGGGCGATGCTGGCAATGTGCGCGGCTAAGCGTTCGTGGTTCCAACCGCGGCCGCCTTGCTCGTGGAATCCGCCACGGCCACGAGGTTCCCGAGCTGGGCGAGCGTGTTGCTGCGCCGCCACGCGAGGCAAGTCTCCGCGCAGGCGTGGAGTCCGTCGAGCGGAACGAAGCGGAGCCCCGCGATCGCCAGTGCCCGCGCGTCCTCGGGAACGATGGCAATGCCTACTCCGCCTGCCGCCAGGCCGCATAGCGTGTGCAACTGCGTGGCTTCCTGCACTATCGAGGGCGCGGCACCCGCGGCGTGCAGGGCGGCGTCGATCCGCTCGCGAAATCCGGCGGGGTGTCCTCGCGGATAGGCCACCAAGGCCCTGCCATCGAGATCGCGCAATGCAATGGACGCCTGCGTAGCGCGCGGATCGTCCGCCGGCACGGCTGCCACGAACGGCTCGCGCGACAAGAGCAGCGACGCAAACTGCGCTTCGTCGATCTCCGGGCGTAGGATCCCCGCATCGATGTGCCCCTCGGCCAGGGCTTCAAGCTGTTCCGAGATGGCCATCTCGCGCACGATCACGGTCACGTCGGGATGGCGCGCGCGATAGCGACGCAGCAGCGTGGGCAGTACGCGATATGCCGCTCCGTTGATGAAACCCAATGTGAGACGGCCGGCATCGCCACGATGGGCGGCCGCCGCGGTGGCGACCGCGCCGTCGGCTGCCCGCAGCAGCGCACGGGCATGCGGTAGGAGCGCTTCGCCAGCACGCGTGGGTACCACGCCGGTGGGTGTCCGCTCGAACAGCGGATACCCGAGCTCGCGCTCGAGGCGCCGGATCTGCTGGGACAGCGGTGGTTGCGCGATCGCGAGCCGATGGGCGGCACGGCTCACGCTGCGCTCCTCTGCCACCGCTACGAAATAGCGCAAGTGCCGCAGTTCCACGCGTTTGCCTATATCACCGCGGTATGCACGCCATACGCGCGGGGTCTTTGACCTGGCGTGCCCGCGCGGCCTAGACTGGCTGCAACGAGCTGCGGATTCCGCCGTGGCCAAGGAGGGGTCATGCGTAGAAGGCTCGCGTGGTGGGCAGGGCTTGTGTGGTTTGCTGCGTCATCGGCCATAGCCGCTTTTCCGGATCGTCCTGTGCGCCTGGTGGTGCCCTTCGGGCCGGGCGGCGGCACCGACCTTCTCGCCCGTGTGGTGGCCGAGCAGATGAGCCGTGCACTGGGCCAGCCGGTCGTGGTGGAGAACAAGCCTGGCGCCGGCGGCACCATCGGCACCGATTTCGTCGCCAAGTCGAAGGCCGACGGCTATACGCTCCTCATGGGCACCAACGCAACGGTGGCGCTGGCCCCGGGATTGTACAAGCAGCTCCCCTACGATTCGGTGAAGGATCTCACGCCCGTGGCCTCCATCGCCACAGGTCCGAGCATTCTCGTCGTGAATGCGACCGTGCCCGCAAGTGACGTACAGGCCCTGGTTGCCTATCTCAAGAGCAAGCCCGGCGAGCTCAACTACGGCTCTGCCGGCAATGGTTCGATGGCGCATATCGCCACGTCACTCATGAATCAGCTGGCCGGCACCCGGTCCACGCACATCCCCTTCAAGGGTGGTGCTGCCGCCACGCAGGAACTCGTGGCCGGACGCTTGCAGTTCATGATCGCAGGGCCGGTGGAGACGGTGCCGCTCGTCGAGTCCGGCAAGGTGCGAGCGCTGGCGGTCACCACGAGCTCGCGCTTCGCTGGCCTGCCCGCGCTGCCCACGATGGCCGAAGCGGGTATCCCCGGCTACGAGATCACCAACTGGTTCGGTGTCTTTGCCCCGGCGGGGACGCCGCAGGACGTCGTGGACCGGCTGGCGGCGAGCATCGCACCCTTCCTCGCCGATCCGGCTGCCGCGGCTGCCTTCCAGAAGCAGGGGGTGCAACCGGCGCCGATGAGCCCTGCCGAGTACCGCGCATTCGTGCAGCGCGACGTCGCTAAATGGACCCGCGAAGTGCGTGCGCTCAACATCACGCTCGAGTGAGCGGGATGCGCATCGAACGTATCGTCGCTCGGGTGGATACCAAGCGCTTCGAGCGGCCGCCACGCAATCCACGCTCGACATGGACGGAAAAGCACACGTTCCTCGTGTTCGTGGTCACCGATGATGGCCGGGTTGGCATGGGCGAGGCCTGGTGCGAGGCCTTGGCTCCGCGTACGCTCGCCACGTTCCTCGATGCCGATCTCGCCCCGATTTTCCGTGGTGCGGACGTCGAAGACGCACAGCGCCTGTGGCAGGTTGCGTTCGAGCGCACGCGCGTGTCCGCCAAGCCGGGCCTCGCACTGAGCGTGCTGGGTGCGCTCGAAACCGCGCTGTGGGACCTCATCGCGCAGATGCATGGTCGCCCACTGCATCGCCTGCTGGGCTCGCATGCCGATCGGATCCTCGTATATGCGAGCGGCGGCCTCTATCGCGACGGCGCCACGCCCGACGACCTCGGGCGCGAGATGGCGGGCTACGTGGCACAGGGCTTTCGCGGGGTGAAGATGAAAGTGGCCGGCGCGCCGTTGCGCGAGGACGTGGCGCGCGTGGCTGCGGTGCGCGAGGCAGTCGGCCCGGACGTGCGCCTCATGGCCGATGCTGTGTACATGCTGGACGAGACCGCGGCGATGCGCATGGCGCGTGCCTTCGCACCCTATGACCTGTGGTTCCTGGAGGCGCCACTCGCGCCGGGCAACCTCCCTGGCCTGCGCAGGCTCACGGCACGCAGTCCCATCCCCATTGCCGGCAACGAGGTGGCATTCGGCCTCGACGCCTATCGGGATCTCATCGTGGAAGGGGGAGTGGACGTCGTGCACCTCGACGTCAACCAGTGCGGTGGCGTTGCCGAGTCGCGCCGGATTGCGGCCGTGGCAGCGGCCTTTCATCGGCCCGTCTCGTTCCATTGCGCAACGTCGGCCGTGTGCTTCGCGGCGAACCTTCACGTGGCCGCCTCGATTGCCAACACGGAATCGGTGGAATGGCACATGGTGCACCGGATGCTTTTCGATCGTCTGCCCCTGGATACGTTTCGACTCGAAAGCGGCGAGGCGATCCTGCCCACGACCCCGGGGCTCGGGTTCACGTTGTCGCCCGACGATCTCGAGGCCGTGACTTGAGTCTCGTGGCATTCGGCGTCTCCTAACCGCGGTCCCGGCGCGCTCGTCATCGGCGGCAATCGCGGCATCGGCCGCAGCTGCGTCGCAGCGCTCGGCCGGCGCGGGTTTGACGTGGCTTTCGTCGATGTTGCCGAGAGCGACGATACCGCAGCCGCGCTCGCCGAAGCGCGCGTCCACGGCACGCGCATTGCGTTCGTCCGCGGCGATATCGCGGACCTCGCCCAGCACGGTGCAATCGTCGACACCGCCAAGACGACGCTTGACGGGATCGATGCGCTCGTCAACAACGCCGGCATCGCGCAGGCAGTGTGCGGCGATCTCCTCGACCTGCCTCCGGACGAGTTCGATCGCGTACTCGCCGTGAACCTGCGCGGCACTTTCTTCCTCACGCAAGCCTGCGCGAAGCGCATGGTGGCGGCATCGTCTTCGAACCGTTCGCGCGCCATCGTCTCGATCACCTCGGTGAGCGCCGTGGCTGCATCGATCGAGTGCGGAGGGCACTGCACGTCGAAGGCGGCGCTCTCGATGGTGGTCAGGCTCTTCGCGTTGCGCCTCGCGCCGCATGGGATCGGATGCTACGAGGTGCGGCCAGGCGTCATCCGCACGGACATGACGGCGGCGGTCAGCGCCCGGTTACGACGCGTTCATCGCCGGCGGCGGCATCCCACAGGCGCGCTGGGGCGACCCTGACGACGTGGGCCACATTGTTGCGTCGCTTGTGCGCCGGCGACTTGCCTTACGTCACCGGCGAAGCCATTCACGTGGACGGCGGCTTGCTGCTCCCGCGGCTATAGTGCTGGAATGGGCTAAACGACCCAATCTGCTGCTGTCGTCGGACAGGAAGTTCCAACGTTGCGTGTTGGAAAATTACGTCGCATCTTGGAGCATTCGAGGCCTGACAGTAGGAGTCCGTCCGGGATTTCGTGCCGACGGATGGTGCAAGGACCGCGCGAATCGCTTGCCAGCGCGACGCAATCACTGCTGTGGGCCACTGGGGTGGCCACAGTTGGCCGATCGGGTGGCCCGTGGCAGGTACGGGCCCAGATCAGCAGCGGCCCGTCTTACGCGGCACTACCAAGCAATGCGCTGATCGATAGTGATTCGGTGCCGGCTGGGCCATTCAGACTGATCGCGCAGAATGCGGCGCACACCGAGCGTTGACGCGCCGGCGTTCGTGTACGAGGTCGGCACGACAAAGCGGCCGCCGGCGCCCCGAATGGCGCCGCGCGGCCGCGCACCCAAAGTGGGTGCCTTTGCCTACATCTTCTTGTTTGCCTCCTTAACGCGGTCGGTGCCCGGGGCATCCCACAGGTTCGTCGCTACGTCGACCTTCGTCGCCATCTGGGTCTTCGGGTCGCGGTCGATATGCACTTCGTAGCTGTTCTGGCCCTTCACGATTTCGTACTCGACATAGTCGAGCTCACGGTCATTGACCGACGTGATCTTGTATCCCATCTTCTGAAGTTTCGCTTTGTAATCAGCGACCTTCATGTTCGGTGGCAGCGCGGCCTGGATCTTTTCTTTCTCATTGGTCCAGTCCTTCATGTAGCGCCGATCGCTGTACTTACCGGTCGGGTCGGCTACAAGCACGGTCGCGGACTTGTAGGTGTTGTCGCTCTCCATGCGCTTGGTGGAATCGGCGCGCCACATGTTGCTGGTCACGTCGATGGTGGTCGCCCGCTGGGCGCCGTCCTTGAAGTCCAACTGTACTTCACGACTGTGCGTGCCCTTGACGATCTCGTATTCGAGGTAATCGGGCTTGTCGACGTTGATGGCCGAGACGCGATAGCCGTTGTCTTCGATGATCTTCTTATAGCTGGCACGATCGGTTCCGGACTTGAGCTTCTGCTCGAGCATGTCCTTTTCGTTCGAGAATGCTGCGTTGCGATCGGCCGACCGGATCATGGGCGTAGTCGCCCGCATCGAATCGGCGGGGTAGGCGGGTTTATCGGCGGCAATTGCCGTTCCGAACATTGAAACGACAGCCAATGCAATGAGAGTTTTGTTCATGATCTTGATCTCCAGTATTTGGCACGTAGGACCCAGGATCCGCACACGAACGCCGTTTGCGATCTCCAAGGCATCCAATCTATCGATGCGCGATTGCTGCCGGCATCGGGACATTGCTCATACGCACGTAAGACAAACACTAACAAGGGGCGCAAAAACGATCACGGTGGCGCGTTACGGCGTTCGTGGCCACGAGAGGCGCAACGGCGCTGGCGAGCAGTCAGCGAAGCGGGGGGGTGGCTAACCCCCGGATATGCTCAGTCTGGCTCAGCTAGAACATGGATCGAGGCTTCGGCTGAACACCCTTTCGGACACGGCAAGGAGTCATTCTTCGGGAGTCTGATCGTGGCCGTACCCCTGCGGCCCGCAGCCGGCGCCCGCACCTGTGCTGCAGATCTTGCCAGCAGTTCTTGGTACACTGGGCATGAGCGGCGGCGCCTTGATTCGTGCCAATCCGCCTCTCGTGCGGACTCACACAATTCGGCGTCTCGTTCCGTGAACAAGGAGCTCGCTCCATGAAGTCCAATTCGCCTTCCCGAAAGGAACGTCCGATGGCCTTCGCCGACTCCCGGCATCCCGCTTGCCGTTTCCCATGCGTCGCCCTCGCGTGGTTCATGTTCGCTCTGGCGCCGCTTTCAGCCATGGCCGCCGACCCCGTGCGCGGCTACCTGCTCTTTCAGAGTGAAGCCAACGGCCCCGCCTGCACCGGTTGTCACGGCAATCCACGCGTGAACCGGCTCAAGGTCATGAACGGGGCGGACAACCCCGACGTCATCGTGCGTTCCGCCATGCGCGTCGGATTCGTGCTGCCGCAACGCGACGCCGACGACCTCGCCGCCTATCTCGGGACCTTTATCGCGGGTTACCCTTCGCCGCCCCCGGCGGCCCCTGCGCTGGCCGTTGAGTACTTCCATGCGACGTTCGGACATTACTTCGTCACGGTTCTTGCGGCCGAGATTGCGGCGCTGGACAGCGGCGTTCAGACAGGCTGGGCGCGGACCGGGAAGCTCTTCCACGCGTGGCGGTCGTCGCAGGATGCACCGGCAACAGCGTCGCCCGTGTGCCGGTTCTACATACCACCGGCTCAAGGGGACTCGCACTTCTACTCCGCATCGCCCGCCGAATGCGCGACCGTCGATGCCAAGTTCCCGAGCTTCGACTACGAGTCGCCTGAAGTGATGTACGTGCTGCTGCCGGAGCCCGCAACCGGCGCGTGTCCGGCTTTGAGTGCGCCTGTGTTCCGCCTGTGGAACGATCCGGCGAGCCGTGGACGTACCGACAACAACCACCGCTTCACGACCGATACCAGCCTTCGGACCGAGATGCTTGCTGCCGGGTCGGTCGCCGAAGGCTACGGTCCGATGGGTGTGGGCATGTGTGCGCCGTTGCCGCTACTCCCATTCAACTGAGGCAAATCCGGGCACGCAAGTGGTCGGAATTGCCGGGATAAAAAACGTAGGTGTGGTGGTCACGGTCCTGGAGAGAGACCATCACGACCGTCCCCTTCCGTGGACGTTGATCAGGCGGCGCGTCGGCGTTTTACCCCGCGCGAACGGGTGGCATATAGCTGGTCTTCGAGTTCCAATTTTCGTGCTTGTATGTGGGCGCCAAGCTTCTCCAGGTCCATGTCCATCTTGCCCACCATCGGGAAGAGTTCGTCCTCCTCTTCCTTGACGTGATGCTTCACGTACTCGCTCAGCACCTTGACGCCGGCGTCGTAGAGCGGGTCGGCAAGCGTGGTCGATTGCAGGCGCCCAATGATGTCCTTTAGCGATTGATGCTCTATCGCGGCCTCGTTGATCAGGTCCCGGGTTTCGCCGTCGCCGCGCCGTACGGCCGGGTAAAAAATTTCCTCCTCTACCTTCGCGTGGACGGTCAGCGCGTCACAGATGCTCGCAGCCAGCGCGGCTTTGCTCGTCTTGTCGCCCGCATCTACTGCGTCTTCGTACTGCTTGAACATTGAATCGACTTCAGCGTGGTCGCGCTTCAGCAGTTCCAATGCATGAGTGTCGCTGTTGCTGGTGAGTCCGAACATGAGTGCTCCTTGGTATCAACGCGCAACCTCTACGATTGCGCGGGGTAGGGACGGCGCTGCAGGCGCTGGCAGGCATCATCGAGAACGAGGGCGTAGCGTAACCAGAGAGCGCAGGCATGCCCGTCAACGATCCTTCCAAAACGCTGTAAGTCGTTTCCTACACATCCGCAGGAGTCGCCATGTTTCCTCGCCAGTCCGACCTATGTCGGAGGTGGGCTGACACGCGTATGGGAGTCCCGCCAGCATCATCGGGGCGCCAAAGCCGGGATGATTTGCATATGCGAAATTGCCGTTTCATCGGCGTGGTGAAAGAGATGCTGATCAAGAGATGCTGATCATTCGCCATCCCGCAACCCACGGTGTGGTCCACGCGGACCGCGCAACCCGATCGAACACCTCCAGAGAACCCGATGCGTAACCGAACTGCGTTGCTCGTTTCCGGCTTCACCATCGCAGTGACGGGCCTGTCACTGATCCGCTCGCGCAGTTCGTGGGTCCGCATGGCCGACTTTCCGCGGCTACAGATAGCGCTGCTGGGCACGGCGGCGCTCGCGCATGCCGCGTGGCGCGGGCGTGCGGACCGGCATGAAAGGCACAACGTCGGCGAGCACGCGGTCGATCGCCCGCGCGCCGCGCGGGCGATTCCCGGCGCCGAGCGCGCCGAGCGCATCGTGACCGCCTCGCTCCTTGCCGCGGTCGCCTACCAGTGGCTGCGCATCTGGCGGTACACACCGCTTGCGCCGGTGGAGGTGGAGTCGAGCCACAACGGCTCGACCCGTGGCAGGCTGAGCATCCTGGAGTCCAACGTGCGGCTGTCCAATCGTGATGCCGATGCGCTGATCGCGCTCGTGCACGAGCATTCCCCGGACGTCGTCCTTTGCGCGGAGATCGACGACTGGTGGTGCGAAAGACTGGAAGGACTCGCCGCTGCCTATCCGTACACCGTGGCAGTCCCCCTCGACAATACGTACGGGCTGGTGTTGCGCTCGCGCTTGCCGCTTGCCGACGCGAGCGTCGATTTCCTTACCGACTCGGAGGTTCCATCGATCCAGGCGAAGGTCCGGCTCCGCGATGGCACCTGGGTATGGCTAAACTGTGTGCATCCCAAACCACCGGCGCCCGACAAGGCGGATGATTCGTTGCAACGCGACAGCGAGTTGATGCTGGTCGCCAAGCGTGTCCGCAACGCATCGCTTCCCGCAATCGTCTTCGGCGACCTGAACGACGTGGCGTGGTCGCGGACAACCCGCCTGTTCCAGAAGATCAGCGGGTTGCTCGATCCGCGCAAGGGGCGCGGGTTTTTCAGCACGTTCCACGCGAAGGTGCCCGGCCTTCGCTTCCCGCTCGACCATTTCTTCCACACGCCCGATTTCCGTCTGGTCAGCCTCACGCGTCTCTCCCCCATCGGCTCCGATCATTTCCCGATGTTCATCGAGCTCAGCCACGAGCCCGACGGCGCGGTGGCGCAGCCACCCGTCGACGACGACGCTGAGGACTGGGAAGACGCCCGCGAGACGCTAGCGCAGGCCGGCGCATAGCGTGAAAGTTGAACCCGGCTTAAATGCATGGGTCGCATTGCCCTCACGCAGGAGGCCCGGGACGCGTTCGGGCATGACCCTGAGCGAAGCCTCAAAACGCATCGCCTCCCGCGAACTCGACGTCCTGATGGCGAGCGAAATATGTCCGCGAGACGACCCTATCGCTGCGCGCGATCATAAACAGTTTTAACGGCTTGATAGCATGTGCAAGAAGCCGCCATCAGCCCTTTGACGTTTAGTATTCGGATCCTGCCGCGAGTGTAGGTGATCAGCTCAAGTTCCTTGAGCGCGATGGCGGCCTCGGTGATGCCTTCACGCCGCAAGCCCAGCATATGCGCGAGGAATTCGTGTGTCAGACTGAAGTCGTCCGACTTTACGCGATCGCGTGTCATTAGTAGCCAGCGAGCCAGGCGCGCCTCCCCATCGTGGAAGCGGTTGCACGCGGCGGTTTGCGATATTTGTGCCATCAACGCGTAGGTATAACGGTAAAGCGCATCCCGCAGCGGCCTATTGCGGTCGAATTCGACGCGAAAAGGCGCCGAGGCCATGCGCAAGGCATTACCCCGGCCCTGCACAATCGCTCGTACACCGGAGATACCCATGCCCAGGATGAATGGCATCCCGGCCATGCCTTCATTGCCGACCATACCCACCTCGAGTGTCCTTCGCTTGTCGACGGACGTGAGCAGGGAAATGAGGCAGTCCAGGGGAAAGTAAACATATCGGATCGCTTTGCCCGGCTCGTAGAGAACCTGCGAGAGGTCCAGGTAGACAGGTTCGAGCGCCGCTCCCAGACGCGCGTACTCCTTCCTGGGAATTTTGGCCAACACCCGATTCGCTGCGCGATCTTCCGTCGTCATTGGTGTTTCCTTTCACGTCTCACCACGGCCGATGTCGTGCCGCGCGCCATCGCAAACGCAATTCAGGTCCCGGCACGCCAAATGACTGAGCTAACGCCAATCGCCGTCCTCTGATCGCGTCCATGGTAGTCGAGATTTGTGGTTCGGTATGTTCGGTAGCGCACACTCAAGTGTGCGCGCAACAGCGCTCAGCTGCAGCCGACACCCGTGCATCAATGGCCTTCGGAATTGCGCGCTATGAGGACTGCATTGGTGCCGCCGAACCCAAACGAGTTCGACATGATGGCGCGAGTCGTAACACCGGTCCGCGCTCGTCCGGGTACGTAGTCGAGGTCGCACTCGGGGTCGGCTACGCGCAGATTGATGGTGGGTGGAAGCATTCTCCGCTCCATCGCCAGCACGGCGGCTGCGAATTCGATCGCTCCGGCCGCGCCGAGGAGATGGCCGTGCATGGATTTGGTCGAGCTCACCGGTACGCACGGCGCGTAGTTACCAAACACCTGCCTGATCGCCGCCGTTTCAACGACATCATTGGCGAGTGTCGCGGTTCCGTGCGCATTGATGTAGCCGATGTCCTGTGGCTGCAATGCAGCAGTGGCGAGCGCGCGCCGCATCGCCGCAGCCTGGCCCTCGATCGTGGGCCGCGTGATATGCGCGCCGTCGGCGCATAGCCCATACCCCGTGAATTCCGCGTGGATATGGGTGCCGCGCGCTCGCGCTTGCTCCCATTCCTCCAGCACCACGATCGCCGCACCTTCGGCGAGGACAAGGCCCGTTCGGTCCTTCGAAAACGGCCTGCACGAAGCTCCCGGCTCCAGGGGGTCCTCGGTCGCCAGGGTCTTCAGCGCGTCCCACGCGACCAACGTTCCGAGCGACAGCGGCGCCTCACTACCCCCGGCCAGCATCAAGTCGACTTCGCCATTGCGTATCCGCTGGGCCGCCTCGCCGATGGCGACGGCCGACGAGGAGCATGCCGTCGAGAACGTGAGGTTGGGACCGGTCAGTCGATACTCGATCCCTATCCACGACGCTGCCGCGTTGGACATCGCCATGAGCACGCTGAACGGCTTGACTCGCTCGGTGCGCTCGGCGTAGAGCGTGTGGTAGCCCTCGTCGGTAGTTTCCGCGCCGCCCATGCCGGTCCCGAGAAACACGCCGCAGCGCTCTCGGTCGATGTCGTCCCATACGATGCCAGCGGCGCGAACCGCCTGGTCGGCCGCGACGAGTGCGAACTGGCTGACGCGATCGAGCATGCGCAGTTGCGGCCCCGAGAAATGGAGCGAAGGGTCGAATGCCACGACGCCACCGATGTGTTTGCGTGCCTGCGAGTTTCCGGCGTCGTCGCCGCGCGTCGCGGGCGGCCTCGTAAGGCGCACGATTCCGGATCGGCCATGGGCGAGACCGGTAACGAAAGACTCGACGTCATTGCCTAAAGGGGTGATGACGCCGATGCCCGTAATGGCGACGCGTCTCAAACAGGCGCTCCCAAGTTGCTGACCGGAGCCTGCTCCGCGACGAGCCTGTCGATGTAGGCAACCAAGTCGCCGACGGTTTTGAGGCTTGTCTGTTGCGCCACCGGCTCCGACGGCACCGTTACCTTGAATTCATCCTCGACCGCGAACAGCACCTCGACGATGGCGAGCGAATCGATTTCGAGGTCCGCTAGTCGGGCGTCGGTCGCGAGCACTTCAGGCTCCAGATCGAAGTTGGTTTTCAGAATGTGCTGCAGGGTCTGCAGTGTCGTCATAGGTGTTCTCCCGGGGGTCGGTGGCGCAATATTCTGGAATGGAGGCCAGGCTGCATGGCGCTCAACGTTCAATGGTCCCGGCCAGGCCGAAGCCGGTGCGGCTGCGCAACGAGTCAGCCTTACCGCTCCAGCACGCGCCCAGCGTCAGTGCGGACGGGAACCGTCGCATGACCGTCAGCGCCATGCGTGTTGAAAGCGGCCGCGTGAAGATCTGCGAATACAGCGTCGCGGCATACAGGCGCGGGGCAAAATTCCGGCGCCAAGCGCTCGAATAGTCACGCCGGACAGTGGTCAACAGTGCGGGAGTCAGTGTCGAATCTCCGAGCGCAATCAAGCGCTCGCAAAGAAGTGCTGCGGACTGGATCGCGATGCTGATGCCCTCGGCAATGATGGGATGCGCTTCCGCGGCGGCATTGCCGACCGTGAAGATGCCGTCGATACCGAAACCATGGATGCCCGGACGAATCGGGCCCGCGGCCAGCCACACGCCTTCCAGCGTTGCTCCCCATAGCGCTGCGGCGGCACTCGCGCAATGTGCGCCAATATGCTCGAGCACGGCGGCGCCCGCGCGGTGCTGCGGCCATTGCCTGCGGCAGACTTCGAGTTGATCGCGACGGATGCAGCATGACAGGCTGACCCGCTGTCCTCCAGTGTTCGCCATTCCGCCGTAGCCGCCGGGGAAGGCTATGAGTGGCATAAGATCGGCGGCAAGATTGCCACCGTAAAAGTGGGCCTTGAAACCCAGAAGATCGAATGGTCGCGGCGGCCGCCGGAAGTCCTGGGTGGGCAACGGCCCGGATTCCCATGAACCATGCGCGGCGATGATCACCGGCGCATGCAGCGAGCGCAATTGATCGCTGCCGCGTTCTTCGACGCGGCAGGTATAGCCGGCGGCATCCGTCGCGTATCCGGCGAGCGACCATGGCTGCCAAATTTTTGCGCCGGCCGCACAGGCGCGTTCCAGCAGCGCCGTGTCGAGAACCTCGCGACCGACCGCACGGCCGCCATCGACTTCGCCGTTGCGCAGTGGTGCTATTGCCGGCGTGCTTTGCGCGGATCCGGCAAATACGCCGACACGTCGTACCACGGGACCGGAATTCGCTTTCAGCGTGGCGGCGACACCGAGTGCGCGCAAAAGCGGCCAGGTTGTTCCGGAAATGAACTCCCCGCAGACTTTGCGGCGCGGGAAGCTTGCTTTCTCCACAACCGCGACGCGTCGACCGGCCTGCGCCAGCAGGATGGCAGCGGTGGCGCCCGCGGGTCCGCCACCGATGATGATCGCATCGTAGTCGAGGCGCATGGCGTCAGGCGCTGCCGCGCATTGCCAGAAGACAGTGGCTGAAAAGTCCTGCAGGATACTCATGCAGACGCCAGCCGCTATCCGCTGGCCATGCCGCCGTCAACTCGCGACCACGAAATCCGGCGTGCACGCTCAGCACCGCGTCTTCGCGCGCGACGGGGCCGGCGCCGAGCAAGCCGATCAAGTGGCTTCCCAGCAGCGCGGTTGCGCTGCGCCGGGGCTCGCAGCAAACGAAGACGTGCGTTTGGTCGGCGATCGCACGCAGGAGCCGGGACAGGTCCTGCGGCGAAAAGTGATGGACGAAGAGATTGGCGACGATCATGTCCCACCTCGCGACGCGGGGCCGTTGCAGCCAGTCAAATACGTCCTCGGTTACTACCGATGGCACCCAGCCGACGGCGCGTAGTCGCTCCAAAGTTTGTTTCTCGACGACGCTTTGGCGATCGAGCAACGTGACGGCCAAGCCGGGCCAATGTCCCGCGCGGCGATTTGCCAGGCGCAACAGCAGTGAACCGTCGCCGGCGCCCAGTTCCAGTAGAGTCCGCGGCGTACCGCCCGCCGCGCGATCGAGCGCGCGTAGCAGGATTGGAAGGGTGCCCATGACGTAATGAAGCCTGCGCAAATCGCCCCGCGCCCGCCGAGCGGCAGGATCGTCGGCGCCCAAGACATCGAGCAACTCCGGTTGCACTCGACGTGGCAATCCCCGATCGCTACGCATGCGGCGCGAGCTGGTCATGCCACCTTGAGCAACGCGCCGTGGCAACTGAAGCCGGCGCCAAAAGACGACATCCACCACCAACCAGGCGGGGCGTTGTCCCGCAACGCGGCCTGCAGTACGTAGTAGACGAACGCGCTGCTCATGTTGCCGTACTCGCGCAGCATCGCGGCGCTGTAACGCAGCTCGCCGTTGTCGAGTTGCAGCGTCTTTTGCAGCGCGAGGAGTACGTCGCGGCCACCGGCATGCATGATCCAGACGGCGATGTCGTCCGGCGACATGCCGCCGGCGTCGAGCACTCGCGTCAGGACTTGCTGCGCATGGTCGGCCGCCAGCCGTGGAACCGGCCGCGTCAGGATGTTGCGAAGCATCCCGTGACGCGTTTCAAACTTGAGGGCGTCGCGTTGCGCCGGGTTGGTCAGCGATCCAAACGACTGCCATTGGACGCTTCGACGACTCGGATCGGATTGCACGGACAGCACTGCGGCGCCCGCGCCGTCGCCAAACAGGCACGCACTGATCAGTACGCCTGGGTCGTCGTCGAGGTACATTGCAGCACTGCTGACTTCGACGCACACCGCGAGCACGTGGCGGCACGCTCCATCGGCCAGCAGCGCCGCGGCCAAGCGCCAGTTGGGCAATGCGGCCGCGCAACCCTGACCGACGAGGTCGAATGCCAGGATGTCGGACCGCAGGCCCAGGCGTTCGATCACATGACTCGTGAGTCCGGGACAGACATAACCAGTGCAGGTACTGATCACGACGGCGTCGATCTCTTGCGCCTGCAGGTTGGCGTCCGAGAGAGCCGCGTTGGCAGACTGGGCTGCGAGCGAGGGCGCGTGAGCAAGGAAGCGGCGATGCAGAGTATCGGGGTCAATCCGGAAAACATCGGCGAGATCATCCAGCGCCAAAGTGCGCGTCTCGATGCCGTTGTCCTTGGTCAGCACGGCCTCGGCGATGATGTGCGAGCGACGGTCGAGCCTGCGGAACCACTCGGATCGTCTGAAGGAATCCCAGCACTCCGTCTTGGTGTATCGGCGCGGCGGATTGGCAGTGCCTAATCCATTGACGAACATCCAGGCTCCAGTCTAGTTCATCGCCCTCGCAACGTTCGATGGCGAGGAGTTACAGGCTGATTGGCCCTCCCCGGCACCTTAGCAGCAATACAGGGCAGGGTTGGGTAAAGGGCAGTCTGGTCCCTTCCCGCTGCCATTGTCGCGGTGATTTTCGGCGCGTCTCTCACGACAAATATGGCGGGTATGTTGCCCCAAATGGCGAGCGAATTGTTTGACCGTCCGCAAAGCGATGGATTATTTTTCTGCTGGTTTGGCGATTAGAAAACTGTGCCCTTCCATGAAGGAGGCTTCCTATGCAGACCGCCGAACAGACGAGGAAATAGCAGCAGAGCGCCCGCTCCTATCGGGGGGGGGTAGGACCATTCGCTAAGCAGGCTCGCACTTCATGCCGAGTTAGACTGCTACTTCACTGCAAAAGATCGAGCCAAATCATGCAAATTCAGCTCAACACCGACAATCACCTGGTAGGTTCGCCAGACCTCGCCCGAAGAATCGAAGCGGACCTGCATCGTGTGCTCGAACGCTACGCCGACCGCGTCACGCGGATCGAAGTGCATCT
>JBBQEY010000002.1:0-45393 GCA_038321425.1 Burkholderiales bacterium
CGAGGTTCCTGCGTTCGCCACGTCGCCGGAATGGCACGGACGCGTTTGACGGGCTCGATCCTGTCATCGGGGCGTCCGCAAACTTCGGTATGGTGGGCAGTCGACGTTTGAGCCACACTTGTGAAAAAGACGACGCATCCCGGTGCCGTTGCGTGTGCATCGATGCCAAGGAGGATCGTATGAATCCGATGTCCCCACCCGACCACGAAGCGGCGCAGCTGCGCCTGTCCGAAGTCGCCGCACTGTTACGGACCAAGGCGGCGCCGGACCAGCGCGCGACGCTGGAGGACTTCGTCGGCGAGTACTTCGGGAAGGTAGATCTCGAAGACATCGAGGCGCGCAGCGCTGCGGATCTCTACGGGTCTGCGCTGTCGCACTGGAACCTCGCGCGCGTCCGCGCACCTGGCAAGCCGAAGGTGCGGGTCTTCAATCCGACCATCGAGGAGCTCGGCTGGCAATCGACGCACACGGTCGTCGAGATCGTCAACGATGACATGTCGTTCCTCGTCGACTCGGTGTCGATGGAGATCATCCGGCATGGCCTGACGCTGCACCTGATGAGTCACCCGATCATCGGCGTGAAGCGCGATGCCGCGGGCACGCTACAGCGCGTCGCGCAGGACGGCACGCTGGAGTCGTTCATCCATGTCGAAGTGGACCGGTTGCCGGAAGCCGCGCAGATGGCGGCATTGGCAGCCGATATCGAACGCGTGCTGGGCGACGTCCGCCGCGCGGTGGACGACTGGGCGCCGATGCGCGACCGGATGCTGGCCATCGCGAATGACATGGCACATCCCCCGTCCTGCATTCCCGCAGCCGAGCTGGAAGAGGGCAGAGCCTTTCTGCGCTGGCTGGCGGAAAACCACTTCACGCTGCTTGGTTATCGGCAGCATGACCTTGTCAAGATCGACGGCCAGGACGCGCTGAAGGTTGTGCCTGGGTCGAGTCTTGGCGTGCTGCGCGAAACCGACGACAAGGTCGTCTCGGCCAGTTTCGCGGCGTTGCCGGCCGCGGTGCGCGCCTATGCGCGACGTCCGGAGCTGCTGGTGATCACCAAGTCGACCGCGCGCTCGACGGTGCATCGGCCGGGGTATCTCGACTACATCGCGGTCAAGCGCTTCGATGCCGCCGGCAACGTATGCGGCGAGGATCGCTTCCTCGGGCTCTTCACGTCGACTGCCTACAGCGCTGTTCCTGCCGACATTCCGTTGCTGCGGCGCAAGACGGCGAACCTGATTGCGGCCTCGGGCGTGGGTGCCGGCGGCCATACTGCGCGAGCGTTGCGCAACATCATCGTCAACTATCCGCGCGACGAGTTGTTCCAGATTTCGGAGCCCGACCTGCTGCGGATCGCCAGCGGCATCCTGCAACTGGGCGACCGGCAGCGGTTCCGGCTGTTCGTCCGCCGCGATCCATTCGAGCGCTTCCTGTCGTGCCTCATCTACGCGCCGCGCGACAACTACACGACGGAGTTGCGCCAGAAGTGGCAGCAGATCCTGATCGCGGCGTTCAATGGCACCAGCGCGGAGTTCAACGTCTCGCTGTCCGAGTCGACGCTGGCGCGGATCCACATCACGGTGCGGACGACGCCTGGATCGATTCCGGATTTCGACGTGCGTGAAGTCGAGGCGCGGCTTGCCGCGGCGGCACGGCGGTGGAGCGACGACCTCAAGGCCGCGCTGGTCGGGGAGCTTGGCGAAGCGCAGGGGTTGGCGCGCATGCGGCAGTTCGCGGCGGCGTTTCCCGCCGGCTATCGCGAGGAGTATCCGGCGCGCGCCGCAGTGCCCGACATCGCGATGATTGCGGGGCTCACCGAAGGCCGACCGCTGGCGATGAGTCTCTACCGGCCGCTGGAAGCGCCGCCAGGCACATTGCGCTTCAAGCTCTTCCACCTCGGCAAGCCGATGTCGCTGTCGGAAAGCCTGCCGATGCTCGAACACATGGGCGTCAAGGTGCAGGACGAGCACCCGCACACCATCGCGCCCGCGGGCATGCCGGCGGTGGCCATGCACGACTTCGGCCTCGTCACGATGCACCCCGGCGTCGACATCGATGTTGAAGCATTGCACCAGGTGTTCGAGGAGGCGTATGGCCGCATCTTCAGCGGCGACGTCGAAAGCGACGACTTTAACCGGCTGGTGGTGGCGGCCCGGATGCCGGTGGACGACATCGTGGTGCTGCGCGCCTACGGCAAGTACATGCGGCAGATCGGCTTTGCATTGTCGCAATCGTTCATCGAGGCCACGCTCGCCAATCACGCGGAGATCGCGCGCCGGCTGGTCGGCCTCTTTCGCACCTGGATGGATCCCGACGGCGGCCTCGGTGCCGGAGCGCGGGCCGCCGACGAGCAGCGCGCCATCGAAGTTGCGCTGGAGGACGTCGAGAACCTGTCCGAGGACCGCGTCTTGCGTCAATACCTGGCGCTGATCCTCGCGACGACGCGAACCAATTTCTGGCGGCGCGATGTCGCGGGCGCGCGACGGACCTTCCTGTCATTCAAGTTCGACCCCGCAAAGGTGCCCGGCCTGCCGGAGCCCAAACCGATGTTCGAGATCTTTGTCTATTCGACGCGCTTCGAAGGCGTGCATCTGCGCGGCGGACGCGTGGCGCGCGGCGGGTTGCGCTGGTCGGATCGCCCGGAGGATTTTCGCACCGAGGTGCTGGGCCTCGTGAAAGCGCAGATGGTCAAGAACACGGTGATCGTGCCCGTGGGTTCGAAGGGTGGCTTCGTGTTGAAGCGCGCGCCATTGATGAGCGACCGCGACGCCTACATGAAGGAAGGCGTGGCCTGCTACCAGAACTACCTGCGCGGACTGCTCGATCTCACCGACAACCGCGTGGGGGATGCGATCGTTGCGCCGCCGCAGGTGAAGCGCCACGATCCCGACGACCCGTATCTGGTGGTGGCTGCGGACAAGGGGACCGCCACGTTCTCCGATTACGCGAACGCCGTCAGCCGCGAGTACGGCTTCTGGCTGGACGATGCGTTCGCCTCGGGTGGGTCGGCCGGCTATGACCACAAGGCGATGGGCATCACCGCGCGCGGTGCTTGGGAATCGGTGAAGCGCCATTTCCGCGAGATGGGTGTGGATACGCAGACCACCGATTTCACCGTGGTCGGGATCGGCGACATGTCGGGCGACGTGTTCGGCAACGGCATGCTGTTGTCGCGACACATCCGTCTGGTCGCCGCTTTCGATCACCGCCATATCTTCCTAGACCCCGATCCCGATACGGCGAAGAGCTTTGCGGAGCGGGAGCGGTTGTTCAAGCTGCCGCGATCATCGTGGGCGGACTACGATGCGAAACTGCTGAGCGCCGGCGGCGGCATCCATGCGCGCTCGGCCAAGGCCATTGCGCTCACACCGCAGGTGCGGGCGCTGCTGACCGTGGACCGCGACTCGATGACGCCCGCGGAACTCGTCAACGCCATCCTGAAGGCGCCGGTGGATCTCCTCTATAACGGCGGCATCGGCACCTATGTCAAGGCGCACGGGCAGACCAACGTCGAGGTTGGCGACCGCGCCAATGACGCGCTGCGCGTCGATGGCGGCGAGCTGCGCTGCAAGGTAGTGGTCGAGGGCGGCAATCTCGGTTGCACGCAACTGGGCCGCATCGAATACGCTGCCAATGGCGGCCGCATCTACACCGACGCGATCGACAATTCCGCCGGCGTGGATACATCGGACCACGAGGTCAACATCAAGATCCTGCTGGGACTTGCCGTGACCGAAGGCGACCTCACCGGCAAAGAGCGCGATGTGCAGCTGGCGTCGATGACGGACGAGGTGGCCGCGCTGGTGCTGCGCGACAACTATTTCCAGACGCAGGTGCTGTCGATCACCCGGCGCATCGCGCCATCGCTGCTCGATGCGCAGGCGCGCTTCATCCAGTTCCTGGAAAAGCAGGGGCGTCTCAACCGCTGGATCGAATTCCTGCCCAGCGACGAGGAGATCGCGTTAAGGCGCCGCAACGGCACCGGCCTCGAAAGCCCGGAGGCTGCAGTACTGCTGGCGTACAGCAAGATGTGGCTCTACGACGAGATGCTGGCCTCGACGCTGCCCGACGACGCCTGGGTCGCTACGGCGTTGCTGCGCTACTTCCCGTCCGCGATGACGAAGGGCTATGCATCGCACATGGCGCGGCACCCGCTGAAGCGCGAGATCATCGCGACACATGTGATCAACAGCATGCTGAACCGCGTGGGCAGCACGTTCGTTCACCGAATGATGGAAACAACCGGAGCGCAGCCGTACGAGATCGTGCGCGCGTACCTGCTGAGCCGCGAGATCTTCGGGCTGGTCCTGCTGTGGCTCGGCATCGAGACTCTCGACAACAAGGTGGCCGACGCGGTGCAATTGACCATGCTGATCGACGCCAGCGCGCAGATCGAGCGTGCAACCACGTGGTTTCTGCGCTCGCGCCGCCTCACCGACGACATGGGTGGGACCATCGATCACTTTCGGCCGGGGGTCGAGGCCCTCGTGTCGCGCGTATCCGCGATGCTGGAGCCGGCCGAACGTGAGCGCGCCGAGGCGGAAGTCACGCGACTGGCGGCCGCGGGCGTGCCCCGCGAGATTGCCGAGCGCGTGACCACGCTGCCGGCGCTTCTCGCCGCGCTCGACATCGCGGAGGTGGCCGGTGCGGACAGGAAGCCGGTGGCAACGGTCGCCGCAATCTATTTCGACCTGGGCAACCGTCTTGGTGTCCCGTGGCTGCGCGAGCGGATCGGGGCGTTGCCGGGCCATGCCCATTGGCAGATCCTCGCCCGCAGTGCGATGCAGGATGATCTCGCCAACCTGCAGCGTACAGTCACGCAGGAAGTAGTGGCCGGCGCCGGTTCGGCAACCGCCAAAGACCCAATGATCGCGGCCTGGCAGGACCAGAATCGGCGTTCGCTGGAGCGGGTTGCGAAGCTGCTCGCGGAGGTTCGCGCGGTGGAGGCGCCGGATGCGTCGATGCTGTCGGTGGTTCTGCGCGAGATGCGGAATCTTGCTTAGTACAAGCGAATCGAACGCGATGCGACACTTTGGCGGCACCTTTGGAGCTTGGTGCCGCTATCTCGAACATTTTCCCTGTCGCATCAACGGCCGTCACCAGCGAAGAATTTCGAGAAGCCGTGCGCATATCGCCAGTTGCCGTCACCGCATCACGAAAGACGATCGATAATTGCGCCGATTGTGAGTTACAACCTTCGAGGTTTGCCGGAAAAGAGCGGCGTTTCACCGGCAGTGCGTACATGCGATCGGCGTGAGCCGGGCATGGTTATTGCGGCTGAGTTCCAGTAGAGTTGCAATCCAGTGCACATATGACATTTGTCAATCTGCGGTTGCAATAGTTGAGGGGTGGGCGGGTGATGAGTGTTGCGTATCTGCAGCGTATCGCGTCGATCGCGATGCAACGTGTGTGTGTAAGCGCCAGCAACGCCATTCAATCGCTCGCTTTCCCGCTGAAGCATGCGGCCATCGCCGCCCTTGCGCTGGCCTTCGCGGCGTCCGCGCTTGCCGCGGTCGGCGTCAACAAGAGTTTCGCGCCCAATTCGGTGACCGCCGGCCAGGTGTCGACGCTGACGCTGGTGTTCGTCAATCCGAATGCGGCCGCCGCCACGGGGACGGGCGTCACCGACACGCTGCCTGCCAACGTCGTCGTCGCCAACCCGCTGACCGTCGGGACCAACACTTGCGGCTTCGCCGTCAGTGCCACGCCGGGCACGCAGCCCATCGTGCTGTCGGGCGGCACGATCCCCGGCATTACCGCCGGTGCACCCGGCCAGTGCACGCTGACGATCAACGTCGTGTCGTCAATCCCGAACACGTACCTCAACCTCATTCCCGCCAATTCGATCACGTCGTCGCAGGGCACCAACTCGCAGAACGTACAGGCCACGCTGGTGGTGTCCGCGCCCGCCAACGTCACCGGCAACAAGGCCTTCGTGCCGGCCATCGTGCACGGCAACCAGACCGGCCAGGTCTCGGTCTCGCGCCTCACCATCACGCTGACCAATCCCAATGCCATTCCGCTGACCGGCGCATCGATCACCGATTCGATGCCGACGCAGATCACGATCGCCACACCTGCCAATGCCGCGACCACGTGCGGCGCCGGTACTGCGACGGCTTCAGCGCCGGCCACCAGCCCGGCCACGCTGGCATTGGCTGGCGGCACCATTCCCGCGAACGGTTCGTGCACGATCGCGGTCGACGTCGTGGCGCGCAATCCGCTGATCTTCCAGGACGTCAACACGGCCACCAACACGATCCCGCTCAATGCACTGACCACCACTGAAGGCGCGCGCAGCCCGGCCATCTCGGCCGGCATCCGCGTCCAGACCGGCGCGTCGATCACGAAGTCGTTCTCGCCCAATCCGATTCCGCCGGGCGGCACCACCATCTCGACGATGACCATCGTCGTCAACAACTGGAACGCGACGACGCTCGCGCCGATCACCTTCACCGACACCTTCCCGGCCAACACGACTCTGGCCGGCGCGCCCACCACCACATGCTCGGGCACGCTCACCAGCGCGGCCAACTCGGTGACGCTGACGGGCGGTTCGCTTACGGGAGCACCCGCAGCAGCCGTCGGATCGAGGTCCTGCACGATCACCGTCCCGGTGTTTGCCACGGCCACGGGCACCAACACGATCGCCGCGAACAACTTCGGCGGCGTCGCGTCCGCTGCCGGCAGCAGCCAGCTGATCGTCACGCCGATCGGCGGGAGCAAGGCGTTCAGCACGCCGGCGTTCCAGACCGGAACCACGACGATGACGCTCACGATGCGGAACGTCACTGCGTCCCCGGCGACCATCACAACGATCACCGACAACCTCACCACGATGGGCGCCGGCTTTACGGTGGCGGCCGGCGCGGTTCCCGGCGGTACGTGCGGTTCGTCGCTCACTTCGCCCACGCCGGGCACGCTGATCACGCTGACGGGTGGCACGATCCCCGCCAATGGCACGTGCACCATCACGCTGCTGATCGACATCGGCGCCAATGCCGCGACCGGCACGCGTACCAACACCATCGCTGTCAACGGCGCGGTCACCAGCCTCGGCAACAACCTGCAGACGATCACGGGCCAGGTCGGCGTCGAGCGTGCGCTGACGGTGGCCAAGGCCTTCGCCCCCGCCAACGTCCAGGCCGGCACGGTCACGCGCCTCACCGTCACGCTGACACGCCGCGCTGGCGCGGCGGCGCTCACCAACATCGCGTTCACCGACGCGCTGACCACGATGGGCGCGGGCTTCGTCGTCGCCAATCCGGCAGTCGAGGCCACGACGTGTGCCGGGGCCACCGTCACCGCCACGCCCGGTGCCACCAGCTTCTCGATAGCCGGTGGCAGCCTTGCCGGCGGTGCCGCGGCAACCGCGTGCACCGTATCGGTCAACGTGCAAACACCGCTGGCGGCGGCCGCCACGTATGTCAACAGGATTGCGGCCAACAACCTCACTACGACGCAAGGCGTGACCAACGCTGCGGCGAACGCGAACCTGGTGCTGTCGCCATCGACCACCGTCACCGTCAACAAGTCGTTCACGCCCACCATCGTGGCGGTGAGCGGAACGTCGGTCATGGCGGTCCAGGTGCGCAACAACAATGCGGGGGCGATCGCGTTGACCGGCGTTGGTTTCACCGACAACCTGCCGGCCGGAATGATCATCGCCAATCCGCCCGCGCCAACGTTCACGGGCAGCGGTTGCAGCATCGCGGGCGGTTCGATCACGGCACCCAACGGTGGCAGTACCGTCACGGTGACCAATGCATCCGTCGGCCTCAACTCGATCTGCACGCTTAGCGTCACCGTGCGTGCCACGGCGTCGGGATACCTGATCAACACGATCCCGCCGAATGCGGTCAGTTCCGCACAAGGTGTCACCAATCCGCTGCTCGGTTCGGCCACGCTTGGTGCGACCGGCACCGTCAACCTCACGGTCACGAAGACCAACGGCGTGACGAGCGTCACGCCCGGCGGCACCACTACCTACACGATCGGGGTGTCCAACGCCGGCCCGAATGACGTTGCGGGGCTGGTCATCGACGACATCCCGCCCGCTGGCGTCACGTTCGGTGCATGGACGTGCGTGGCGGCAGGTGGCGCCTCGTGTGGCTCGGGCTCCGGCCCGATCAGCGACACGGTGACCGTTCCCAGTGGCGGTTCGATCACCTACACGGTGCCGGCCACCATTGCGTCGGGTGCGGTCGGGACGCTGACCAACACGGTCAATGCCATCGTGCCGGGTTCCGTGATCAATACGGGCGGCAGCAGCGCGTCGGATACCGACACCGTCGTGCCGGTCACCAGTCTCGCGATCACGAAGGATGACGGCAGCTCGACATACTTGCCCGGCAGCACCGGAACCTATGTGATGGTGCTGACCAACGGCGGTCCGTCGGATGCCACCAGCGTCAACATCACCGATACGTTGCCCGCGGGCGTCACGCAGAACGGCAGCGCCACATGCGTGCCGGCCGGCGCTGGCGCCGCGTGCGGCACGATCAGCAATCTCGGATCCGGATTCTCGGTCAGCGGCGCGTACGTGCCCGCCGCCGGCGGCGCCAGCCTCACCTATGCACTGCCGGTGAATTTCAGCGCCGGCATGTCCGCGCCGACGATCACCAATACCGTGAACGCCACGAACACGGCGAGCAGCGGTCCGGGCTCCACCGCGTCGGCATCGGATACCAACTCGATCATCCTGTTGGTGCCCACACTCGGCAAGTCGATCGTGCCCGCCACGATCGCCGCGGGCGGCACCGCCACGCTGACGATCACGCTCGGCAATCCCAACGCTGCTGCCACCACGTTGACGGCCGCGTTCACGGACACCATGCCGTCGGGGGTCACCACGACCAGCGGTCATTCCGGCACCTGTACCGGGGTCACGGTGAACGCGACGTCGATCACGATGGCGTCGGGCTCCACGGTTCCCGCCGGATCCTGCACGATCATCGTCTCCGTCACATCGACGACGCCCGGGACGGTCACCAACACCACCGGTTCACTGCAGACCGGTGTCGGCTCCGCCGGACCGGCCAGCGCGCCGATCACGGTGACGGCCAACGCGCCGACGCTGGCCAAGACGATTGCACCGGCGACGATCAGTGCCGGCGACACCGCCACGCTGACGATCACCGTCGGCAACTCCAACGCCGTCCCGGTCACACTGAGCGCACCGTTCACCGATGCGATGCCCGCAGGGGTGACGACTACGTCGACCAACTCGGGAACGTGTACGCCCGTCACGGTCGCGGCTTCGCTGATCACGCTGCCGAGCGGTTCCACCGTCCCGGCCAGTGGTTGCACGATTGTCGTGACCATCACATCGACGACGCCTGGCACCGTCACCAACACCACCAGCACGTTGCAAACGGGCGCAGGCACCACGCCCGCCGCCAGCGCGCCGCTGACGGTGAACGAAGCGCCGCCGACGCTGTTGAAGTCGATCCTGCCGGCCACCATTGTCTCGGGTAGCACGTCGACACTGACAATCACCGTGGGCAATCCGAACGCCACGGCCATCACGCTCACCGCGCCGTACACTGATCCGATGCCTCTGGGCATGACGACGATTTCGGCCAACACGGGCACCTGTACTCCGGTCACCGTGGCCGCGGCGCTGCTCACCTTGCCCAGCGGATCAGTCGTCCCGGTCGGCGGCTGCACGATCATCGTGACCGTCACGTCCGCCACGCCGGGCACCGTCACCAACACGACCAGCACGATCACCACCGGTGCCGGCACGGCGCCGGCGGCCAGTGCGCCGCTGACGGTCACGGCCTCGGCATCCACGCTCGGTAAGACGATCCTGCCGTCGTCCATCGTGGCGGGCGCCCCGGCGATGCTGACGATCACACTGTCCAATACCAATGCGACGCCGCTGACGTTGACGGCGCCGTTCACCGATCTGATGCCTGCTGGCGTCACCACGACGTCGGCCAATACCGGCACGTGCACCGGTGTCACCGTTGCCGCCGCGCTGATCACCGTGGCCACGGGCAGCACCATTCCGCCTGGCGGCTGCACGATCATCGTCACGATCACGTCGACGACGCCAGGCACGGTAACCAACACGACCAGCAGCATGGAAACCGGTGCGGGTACGTCGCCGCCGGCCAGCGCGCCGCTGACGGTCACGGGTGCTTCGGCCGCCACGCTGGCCAAATCCATCGCCCCGGCGTCCATCAGCGCCGGCGGCACGGCGACTTTGACGCTGTCGCTCGGCAATCCGAACGCCACGCCGCTGACCCTGACTGCGGCGTTCATCGACACCATGCCGGCGGGCGTGACCACCACGTCGGGTAACACCGGCACGTGCACCGGCGCCACCGTCACGTCGACGGTGATCACGATGGCCAACGGCAGCACCATTCCGCCGGGCGGCTGCACGATCATCGTCACGATCACGTCGAGCACGCCGGGCACCGTCACCAACATCACCAGCGCATTGCAGACCAGTGGCGGCACCACGCCCGCAGCCAGCGCGCCCCTGACCGTCACCGCTGGCGGCTCGCTGTTGACGAAGACGATTGCGCCGGCGACGATCGCACCAGGTGGCACGGCCACGCTGACGATCGCGCTCGGCAACGCGACAGCCTCGCCGCTGACGCTGACGGCGCCGTTCACCGACACGATGCCGGTGGGTGTCACCACCACGTCGGACACTACGGGAACATGTACCGGCGTCATGGTGACGTCGACGACGATCACGATGGCCAACGGCAGCGCCATTCCTGCCGGCGGCTGCACGATCGTGGTGACCATCACGTCGAGCACGCCGGGCACCGTGACAAACACCACCGGCCCGCTGCAGACCAGTGGCGGCAATGCACCGCCTGCCAGCGCGCCCATCACCGTGGTCGTCGGCGCGATCACGCTCAACAAGGTCTTCAACCCGGGCACGATCGTCGTCGGCACCAACGCAACGCTGACACTGATGCTGGGCAACACCGGCGTTGCGCCGGTGGTCCTCACCGCGCCGTTCACCGACCCGATGCCGGCCGACCTCACGATCACGTCGCCGAACACCGGCACCTGTTCTGGCGTGACGGTCACGCCGACGGTGATCACGATGGCCACGGGTTCGAGCATTCCGCCCGGCGGGTGCACGATCGTCGTCGGCGTCGTGGCGTCGTCCACCGGCGCCTTCGTCAACGTCACCGGCATGCTGGTGACGACGGGTGGGTCCGCGCCGCCGGCGACCGCACCCGTTGTCGTCGTGGTGCCGCCGCCGGCGTCGGTGGAGCCGATCCCGGTGAATTCGCCGCTGGGCCTCGCCTTGTTGCTGCTGCTGATCGGTGGGGTTGCCGCCTCGCGCTTCCGTACGAGCATCCGCAGCCGGCGCTAGGCATGCGAATTGCAATGAGATCAGTGTCTGAATACCCGGCGCGCGGAGGCCCGCGCCGGAACTGACGAACAGCGGCAACACTCGCCGCGATTCGTTGAATCTCATAGAAAAGGAATCGATCGCCACGCAGTTGCAGGGGAGCGTTTGACCTGCACACAGCCGTCCGGGATCGATGGTGCTGACGATATGCCGAAGCTGACGATGCAAGGTGCTGTAGCGAATCTCCGCAAACTGGTCGTGTCGTTGGGTATCGCCGCCATCACCGGCCTGATGCTCGGTGCAGCGCCCGTCGCCGCGCAGGTCGCCGATCTCGTCGTCAACCAGTCGGATACTCCGGATCCCGGCCCCGCGGGCGGCGTGTTCACCTACACGCTCCGCGTCGATAATAACGGTCCGAACGCGTCGATCGGCATCACCCTTACCGACACGCTTCCCCCCGGCGCAATCTTTGTCGGCGTCAACACGACCCAGGGCACGTGCAGCGCGCCGGTCGCGGGCGTGATGTCGTGTTCGCTGGGTGATCTTGCATTCCTCGGCCAGGTCACGGTCACGCTGCAGGTGATCCTGCCCACGGCTGGCGTCTACACCAACACGGCCTCGGCGACGGCGACCACACCCGATCCCAATACCGCGAACAATCTCGACATCACGGAAGACACGACAGCCCAGAACGCGTCGGACATGACGCTGACGGTCGTTGATTCGCCCGATCCGGTGGCCGCTGGCGGCGTCTACAACTATGCGGTGACGGCGATCAACAACGGGCCCGCCGCCGCGGCGTCGCAGACGATTGCATTCTCGATTCCGGCCGGCGCGTGCGTGACGGCGCTGCCGTCCGGCAGCGGCTGGTCCTGCTCGCCCGCGGGGAGCTACCCGCGCTGCACTGCCGGGCAGACGATCACCTGCACGCGCAGCACGAACCTTCCCGCAGGGGCCAGCGCGCCGGTGCTGAACGTGCCAGCCGTCGCCAACGTCGGCGGCTCGATCACCGCGGCATTCCAGGTGAGCTCGCCGTTGCAGGACGGCAACCCGGCCGACAACACGGTGACCGCGACCACCACGGTGCTGGGCGGCTACTCCGATGTCTCGATCACCAAGGCTGCCTCGCCGACTGTTGTGGGCGTGGGCAGCAATGTCACCTACACGCTGACACCGCGGTTCAACGGCGGCGAGCCGCCGGGAACGCTGGCGCCGGGGATCATTACCGTCACCGACACGCTGGGCGCCGGTCTCAACTATGTGAGCCATTCGGCCGGTGCGGGCTGGACGTGCAATTTCGTCGCGCCCACGCTGACCTGCACGCGTCCCGGGCCCTTCACGCCCAATTTCACCAACATGCCAACAATCTCGATCGTGGCGACGGTGACCAGCGCCACGACGATCAACAACACCGCGAACATCTCCGCGCCTGAAACCGATCCCGTTCCCGCCAACAACAACGCCTCGATCAACATCGCCGGCAGCAACGATGCCGACCTGACGATGACGAAGTTGGTGTCGCAGACGCCGGTGGTCCCGGGCTTCCCGTATACCTACACGCTGCGCGTCCGCAATACGGGGCCGGTAGGCGCCGCCATCGGGCAGACCGTCACGGTCACCGACACGCTGCCGGCCGGGATTAGCCTGCGCTCGACAGGCGCGTCAGGCACCGGCTGGAGTTGTTCGTCGGTACCGGTGACGCCACCCTTTCCGGCCTTCGGCCCGGTGACGATCACCTGCACGCGCACGTTGACTGCCGTGCAGGCGCCCAACACCAACTTCCCGGACATCACGGTGTTCGCCGAGACCACCGCGGCCGGCATCCTGACCAACAACGCCTGCGTGGCGCTGAGCGGCGCCGGTCCGGCCGACCCCGTGAGTTCCAACAACTGCCGCTCGGTCAATGTCACGTCGACCGACGGTACGGTTTCCGCCGACCTTCGTGTCGACTCGAAGACGGCCAGTCCCGGCAGCTTGAGTGCAGGCCAGGATCTCACCTACGTCATCAATGTCAGCAATGCCGGCCCCGGTAACGCGACCAGCGTGGTCGTCACCGACACGCTCAACAGTCTTGTCGGCGCAGGTGGATTCCAGTCCGCGGTGCCCACGCAGGGGACGTGCTCGCCCAGCGGCGTCACCGCCGGCCCCAACGTCACCCTGACGTGCAACCTCGGTACGCTGAACGTAGGTGCCAGCGCCAGCATCACGGTCGTCATCCGGCCATCGGTTGCCACCTCGGGCACCCGCACCAACACCGCCACCATCACGTCGCTCGACGTCGGCGATCCCGACCGGGAAAATAATTCAGGTTCGGTGACCGGCGGCACGACCGTCAACGCTATCGTGGATGTGACGGTCTCCAAGTCTGCCACGCCGAGCCCGGTGCAGGCCGGCACGCCGCTTACCTACGTCGTCAGCGCTATCAACGCGGGCCCGTCGACGGCCACCACCGTGGTCGCGACCGACACGCTTCCCGCCAATGCGGCGTTCGTTTCCTTCGCCGGCGTGACCGGCACCGGCGCGTCATGCGTCGTGCCACCCGCAGGCACGCTCGGCGGCACGGTCACCTGCACGTGGCCCAGCATCGTCAGCGGCGCGCAGCAGACGGCCACGTTCATCGTGCGACCGGTGACCGGCGCGACCAGCGTGCAGAACGATCTCGTAATCACCACCGCGACGCCGGAAACGAACCCGGCCAACAACACCTTCAGCATCACAACGCCGGTCACCAATGCGGCCGTCGACATCCTGGTCAACAAAGTCGACAGTGTCGACCCGGTCGCACTGGGCGGGCTCACCACCTACACGATCACGACCACCAACGCCGGCCCGTCGTTTGCCACCAATGTAACGATGGTCGACACCTTCCCGCTGGGCGGTGTCGGCACGGCAACGTTCAGCTACCAGGGCAACCTGACGATCAGTCCGCCCGGCATCGGCAGCTGCGTCGAGCCTGCGCTCAATGTCACGTCCGGCGTGCTGACCTGCACGTTCCCCGGCATCGCCAACGCGCAAGTCGCGATCGTCACCTACGACATGCGCGCGGAGACCATCGCGTCCGGCGTTTCCGGCACCGCGTTCAACACGGCCACTGTTGCAGCCGCGGAACCCGAGACCCTGCCGACCAACAACACGGCAGTCAATGCAACGACGTCGCGCCGCGTCGCCGACCTGGCGGTGGTGAAGTCGGCGCCCACGACGATCACGCCCGGAACCGCGTTCGACTGGACCATCACCGTCACCAACAACGGACCCAATGTCAGCGTCGGTGCGATCGTCAGCGACACGCTGCCGGCCGGCGTAACCTTCCAGAGCGCCAGTGCGGGCTGCGTCTTCGCCACCGGTGTGGTGACCTGCACGCTGGGGACGCTCAATGCGGGCGCGAACACGGCGCTGACGATCACAGTGCTGCCATCGGTCCCGTATACCGGCGCCAATCCGCTGCTCAACACGGCGACCGTGGCCACGGTGAACGAAGTCGACACTGTTCCGGCCAACAACTCAAGCAATGCCAGCAGCGGCCTCGCAGTGGCCGACCTGCAGGTGGTCAAGACTGTCAACAATCCGGCACCGGGCACGGGTACCAATGTGGTGTTCACGCTGGTGGCGTCCAACAACGGCCCCAATGACGCCGTTGGCGTGCAGGTCGTCGACCTGCTCCCGGCCGGGTTCTCCTACGTGTCGTCCACCGTCACGCAAGGCAACTACGTGGCAGGCACCGGGCTGTGGACCATCGGCAGTCTCGCCAATGGCGCGAGCGCGACGCTTAACATCACGGCCACGGTGCTTGCGAGCGGACCCTACGCCAACACCGGCGTCATCTCGTCGCCGGTGATCGATCCGGTACCTGGCAACAACACGTCCACCGTCACGCCGGTGCCGCTGGTCCTGCCTTCGCTGGTGAAGGCCATCGCGCCTGCCACAATTGCACTGGGCGGTTCCGCGACGCTGACCATCGGTCTTGGCAATCCCAACGCCATCGCAATTTCACTGACCGCACCGTTCACGGATACGATGCCGGCCGGCGTCACCATCACTTCACCCAATACGGGTACGTGCGCCGGTGTGAGCACGACCGGCACGACCATCACTATGGCCAGCGGTTCGGTCATCCCGGTGGGTGGCTGCTCGATCGTCGTCACGGTCACGTCGAGCACACCTGGATCGGTGATCAACACCACCAGCGCGTTGCCCACGACCGGTGGCACCGCACCGCCGGCCAGCGCGCCGCTCGCCGTCACGGCCACGGCATCCACTCTTGGCAAGACGATCGTGCCGGCCACCATCCCGATCGGCGGGACCGCCACGCTGACGATCTCGTTGGCCAATCCCAATGCTGTTGCGCTGATCCTGGCCGCACCCTTCGTCGACGTGCAGCCGGCGGGCGTCACCACCACGTCCGCGAATACCGGCACGTGTACCGGCGTCACCGTCACATCGCCGTCGATCACGATGGCAGCCGGTTCCACCATTCCGGTGGGCGGATGTACGATCATCGTCACGATCACCTCAAGTACGGCCGGCAGCGTCACCAACGTCACCAGCACGCTCGAGACGCAACTTGGCACCACGCCTGCCGCGAGCGCGCCGCTGACGGTGATCGGCAGTGCCGCCACGTTGACCAAGACGATCGCACCGGCCACGATCAGCGCCGGCGGTATCGCCACGCTGACGCTTACGCTGGGCAACGCCAATCCGTTGCCGATCACGCTGACCGCGGCCTTCGTCGATACGATGCCGGCCGGCGTGACTACCACGTCCGGCAATACCGGCACATGTGCCGGCGTCACGGTGACGTCGACCACGGTGACGATGGCATCGGGTACCAACGTCGCACCGGGCGGTTGCACGATCGTGGTGACCATCACCTCATCCACGCCGGGCACCGTCACCAACACCACGGGAAGCCTGCAGACCAACGTCGGCACGGTACCGCCGGCCAGCGCGCCACTCACCGTCGCCACCGGCAGCACGCTGGCCAAGACCATCGCTCCGGCAACGATCGCGCCGGGGGGCACGGCCACGCTGACATTGACGCTGGGCAACGCCACGGCAGCACCGCTCACGCTGACCGCGCCGTTCACCGATGCAATGCCTGCGGGCGTCACGACAACGTCGGCCAACAGCGGCACGTGTTCCGGCGTGACGGTGACGTCGACCACGATTGCGATGGCATCGGGCGCGTCGATTCCTGTGGGCGGCTGTACGATCATCGTGACCGTCACCTCGACGACCCCGGGCACGGTGATCAACACGACGAGCGCGCTGCAGACCAATGCAGGAACGACGCCGCCAGCCAGCGCGCCGCTGACCGTGGTCGCCGGAGCGATCACGCTGATCAAGGCCTTCACGCCAGCGCAGATCGTCGTGGGTTCGAACGCAACGCTGGTGCTGACGCTCGGCAACTCGGGCATTGCGCCGGTGACGCTGACCGCACCCTTTACCGATCCGATGCCGTCTGGATTGACGATCACGTCACCCAATACCGGTACCTGCACCGGAGTGACCGTCACGCCGACGCTGATCACGATGCCGGCCGGATCCACCGTGCCGCCGGGCGGTTGTACGATCATCGTTGGCGTAGAGGCCTCCGCCGCCGGCTCGTATGTGAATGTCACGAGCCAATTGGCGACCAGCGGTGGATCGGCACCGCCCGCCACGGCACCGATCGCCGTGGTGGTGCCGCCGCTCGTCGGCGAACCGATTCCGGTCAATGGGCCAGTGGCATTGGTGCTGCTGCTGCTGTTGCTTGGTGTCGCCGGTGGGATGCAACTGCGTCGGCGGAAAGTGTAGCGCGTGGCGCCGATGTCGCCGGCGGGCAGGTCATACTGGCGCAGTTGTCGAGTGGGGATGTTCTCGCCGAATTGACTGGCGCACACGACGGCGCTCCACTAAAGAAAAAGGCCGGGAATCTCCCGGCCTTTCTCTTTACTGCGTGTTACTTGAGGTTCAGGCAGCCTGGATGTTGCTGGCTTGCTTGCCCTTCGGGCCCTGCGTGACTTCGAAGGAGACTTTTTGGCCTTCCTTCAGCGTCTTGAAGCCGGGCATGTTGATCGCGGAGAAGTGCGCGAAAAGATCCTCGCCACCGCCGTCCGGAGTAATGAAGCCGAAACCCTTCGCGTCGTTAAACCACTTCACGGTACCTGTTGCCATTTCTGTATTTCCTTAAGATAAATAATCGGCGGGCGGATGCCCGCCCCATGTTTCATTCTCAAGGACAGAAATCTACAGAACCGCGATCGCTTAAGACCGGATCGGTACGTACTCTAGCACTTGAAACAAAACACCTTTGGGAGTGTACACGACCTGTCAAGCTTTGGGAATACCCCTGACTTTGGGCCGGCGGGGGCGGCCCGGAGCGGGACTTCCGGGGTTGGTCGGAGGTGCTGGAAGCGCTCAGAAGGTCCGAAAGCGCTACCCGGCGTGCTCGGCCCGGGCCAGCGCGGCGCCTGCCGCCAGCGCCTGCAGCTTGCGCCGCGCCACGTCGCGGGACAGCGGGACCATGCCGCAATTGGTGCAGGGGACGATCCGGTCCGCCGGCACGAAGGCCAGCGCCGCCCGGATGGTCGCCGCGTTGCTTGACCCCTGCCGAGGCGGCGCATAACCTTGCCGGCGCCTTGCTCCGCCACGCTTCGTCAATCCAAATTCCTGCCCATGCCGAAAATTCTCTACGCCGACAACGACTATCCGAACATTGACCTCGAGCGCGAACTTTTCGCGCGTGTGGGCGTCGAGATCGTCACCGCCCAGTGCAAGACCGAGGACGACGTCATCAGTCACGGCCGCGGTTGTGCCGCCGTACTGTTGCAGTACGCACCGATCACCGCGCGCGTGCTGGCGGGCCTGCCCGAGGTGGGGCTCATCAGCCGCATCGGCGCGGGCTTCGACACCATCGATACGGACGCGTGCGCCAGTGCGGGTGTGTGGGTGGGCAACTCGCCCGACTATGGCGTGGGCGAGGTGTCCACGCATGCGCTGGCATTGGCGCTGTCGATGCTGCGCAACATCGTCGCCTATGACCGCGACATCCGGAAGGGCGAGTGGCACTTCCTGTCATCGGGCACGTTGCCGCGTACCGGCACGCTCACGCTCGGCATCGTCGGCCTCGGCCGCATTGGCAAGCGCATGGCGCATATCTCGCGCAACGTCTTCAAGCGTGTCGTTGCCTACGACCCGCACATCATCGACGGCGATTTCCCGGCTTACGTTGATCGGGCCGCCACGCTGCACGATCTCGCGCGGCAGGCCGATGTCATCTCGCTGCACACCCCCCTCAACCACGAGACGCGGGGTCTGATCGACGCGAAGTTCTTTGGTGCGATGAAGCGCGGCAGCTACCTCATCAACACGGCGCGCGGCGCAGTCGTCGCGCTGCCCGACCTCGTGGCGGCATTGGCGGACGGTGTGTTCGCCGGCGTGGGTCTCGACGTGCTGCCCGAGGAACCGGTGCCGGCCGGTTCGCCATTGCTGCGCGATCCGCGCGTGATCCTGACGCCGCATGCGGCGTTCTACTCGCTCGATGCCGAGGTTGAACTGCGGCGCAAGGCTGCGCAGAACATCGTCACGTGGCTTGGCACCGGACGCCCGGACTACGTGGTCGTGCGCGGCACGCGCACCGCCTAGCCCCGGATGCCTGCGGTCCGGCTCGTCCCGGGTTTCGGCCGATGGCCGGGGTGTCGATGCGGGTGCGGGTCGGGCAGGGAGTAAAATCGGGTTTTCGCGCCATTTTCAGGAGCTATTCCATGACCACTGCCCAGGACACCATCAACGACCAGCTGGCCAAGCACGGCGTCGTGCTCTACATGAAGGGCACGCCGCAGTTTCCCCAATGCGGCTTCTCGGCCACCGTGGCGGAGATCCTGAAGCGTTGCGGCGTCAGCGACTACTACTCGGTGAACGTGCTGGAAGATCCCGACATCCGCGAGGGCATCAAGCAACACGCCAACTGGCCGACGGTCCCGCAACTCTATGTCAACGGCGAGTTCATCGGCGGCTGCGACATCGTCCGCGAGATGTATGCCACCGGTGAATTGCAGAAGGTTCTGGCGGGGCAGACGGCCTGACGCCCGTCGCAGCCCGATTTACCCGCGAAGGGCCGCCGAAGGGCGGCCCTTCGCATTTTCGGCACTTTGTCCAACGCCCTTGTCTACGCGCTAGCCATAGTCCATGCACACAGTAAATCATTGAAATAGATACAAAAACGTCCAATCCGCACTCGTAGCGACGTTTTGGCACGGTCTTAGCTATAGGTGACTCTGCGTACGTATCTATGCATACCTCACCAACAATAAGGATCATCACATGAACGCTCGAATCGTTCGCAATGCCCTCGCCGCCACCATGCTGACAACGATGGCCGCAATGACTGCCCATGCCGCCGACAGCCTTTCCGTTACCGTCAATGCAACGGTCGTCGGTGTGTGCAAGTTCTTCACCAGCGCACCGGTGGTCAACCTCACCAACACGGGGACCGGCAGCAACATCGATCCGAGCTCGGCGACGAGCGCCACCGGCAATGTCGCGATCTCCTATCGCTGCTCCAATGGCACCACGCCGGCGTTTACCGTGCCTGCCACGGCCACGGTCACCTGTGCGGCGTGCAGCGGCGCGATCATGACGCCGACGATGACATCGTCGAACACCGGTGCGGGCACCGGTATGGGCAGCGCCCAGGGCAAGACGCTCACGGTGACCGGCACGCTGCTGGCCACCGCATTCGCGGATGCCGTCGCCGGGGCCTATATCGGCAGCGTCACGGTCAGCGTCACGCCCTGATCCGGCGGGTCAGCACCTCCGCTTCGCGTGGCGTTGCCGGTACGGGACGCCATGCGCGCCGCGGATGGGCCCGCGCGAAGGTTGGCTCGTATACTGGCGCGATGGCCGACCCGATGAACGAACACCGCGCGCGATGCCTGCGGATGGTTCGTCGGCTGCTTTTCGCGGCGGCGCTCGTTTCCGGCGGCACCTGCTTCGCACAGAACTGCGTCTTCCGCTCCGGCAGCAGCACGCTGAGCTTCCCGACGCTAGATCCATCGGTGGCAAGTACCGCCACCGCGATATCGACCGTGGTGGTGCGCTGCACGCCGACATCAGTTTCGCCAACCTGGTCGTTCGCCGGCGCGAACGGCAGTGCGCCCTTGCGCATGAAGCACGCAACCACGGCCAACTACATTCCCTACACGATTGTCCCTTCGTTCCAGAGCAGCTCCGGCGCGAACGAGACGTGGCGCCTGACCGGCACCGTACTCGGCGCCAATTACCAGAATGCTCGCGTTGGCGACTATAGCGACATCGTGACGGCGACAGTATTTCCATGACGCGCAACGCAGTTCTCGCCGTCGCCTTGCTGGCGGGGCTTTGTGCGCTTGCGGGATCGTGGCGCGTGGCGGCGGGTGAGTTTGCCATCAACCCGCTGCGGGTGACACTTGACCGCGGCAAGCGCGCGTCGGAGGTCGTGGTGCGAAATGACGATCGCCTGCCGCTGCGCATGCAGGTCGAGGCGATGGCCTGGTCCCAGGACGCCACCGGCGCCGACCAGTATGTCGCGTCCAATGACCTGCTTTACTTTCCGCGCACGATGGAAATTCCGCCGGGCGAGTCGCGGATCATCCGCATCGGCATCCGCGCAGCGCCCGTCTCGCGCGAAGATACCTACCGGCTCTTCATCGAGGAACTGCCGGCCGCCGCGGCGCCGGATGCCGGCGCAGACGGCGCGTCGCTGCGCGTTTTCCTCCGCGTCGGCGTGGCCGTGTTCGTCGCCCCTGCAACGTCCGAACGCAAGGGCGCCATCACCCAGTTGGCGCTTGCCGGCGCGAAGGTCGCGTGGACCGTCGAGAACGCAGGCAACGCGCACCTGCGCGCGGACCAAGTCGAACTCACCGGCCGCTCCGCCACCGGTGAAGTCCTGTTTACGCAAGTGTTTCCTGAGCGGTATTGGCTCGCGGGTACGACGCGGACGCTGCGCTTCGACGTGCCGCCCGCGATTTGCGCGCAACTGGCGTCCATCGAAGGCGTGGTGCAGGGGGACCACGCGATGCTGAAGCGAAGGATCGACGTTGCGCCGGGTGCTTGTCGATAGTCGCCGTCTGCTCGGCCCCGCCGTACTGGGTTTGGCGATGTTGTCCGGGGTCGCGCACACGGCGGCCCCTGATGGACCCGCAGCGCCGACAGTACGGGAGACCGCGGATGCAACAGCGCCATCGTTGCTCATCGCGCGGGTGCGGGTGAACATGGTCATGAAAGGGGATCTCGCGATCCGTCGCGATGGCCGTGGCCGCACGCTCGTGCCCCGTGCCGATTTCCTGCAGTGGCAACTCGTAGGTACCGCAGTCCCGACGGTGAACATCGGCGGCGAAGACTACGTGGACCTCGCGACCATTCCCGGGCTCGAGGTTGTCTTCGACGCGGCCCGCGTGGCCCTCGACATCTCGGTGGCCGCGCGCGCACTACCGGGCACCACGCTCAACCTGGGGCCCGATCGCCGCACCGGTGTGCGGTTCCCCGAAGAGCGCAGCTTCTATTTCAACTACGGCGTCGATGTCGCAGGCGACGAGAACTTCAACCAACGGCAGACGACGTTCGCCACCGAGCTTGCAGTGCGCACGGGGCCCTGGCTTTTCTACAATACGACCAGCCAGCAATGGGGCGGCACCAGTGCCACCGGCTTCGTTCGCCTGCTGACCAACGTGCAACTCAATGACCGGCCGAATCTGCGTCGCCTCACGCTTGGCGACTACTTCACACCGGGATTCGACCTCAACGACACGGTACCGCTGGGCGGCGCCAGCCTGACCAAGTTCTACTCGATGGATCCGTATTTCGTGCAGTACCCGACGGCATCGTTCTCGACGGAAGTGGCGTTTCCCTCGACGGTGCAGGTACGCATCGACGGCAACCTGGTCGCGCAGCGCCAAGTCCCGCCAGGGCCTCTCGACATCACGAACGTCACCAACGGCATCCCCGGTGGCCAGAATGTGTCGGTAGTGATCCGCGATCCGTTCGGTCGCGAGCAGGTGTTGCAGCGGCCTTTCTTCTTCGCGACCTCGGTAGGCCTGGCGGAGGGCCTGCACGAGTACAGCTACAACCTGGGCTTCCTGCGGCGGCAGTATGGCATCGAGAGCGATGACTACGGCGACCTGGCTGCATCGGCATTCCATCGCTACGCGTTCACCAACCAGTTGACGATGGGCCTGCGCGGGCAGGCTACGCGCGAGCTTTTCAACATCGGGCCCTTTGGCACGTGGCAATCGCCGCTCGGCATCGTCGGCGCGGGCGTGGCGGCGGGCGGACGCGATGGCAGCACGGGCGTTGCGGGAACAGCGGCCTATTCGTATACCGGCTCGAACTTCAGTCTCAATGTCGGTGCGCTCTACCGCGAAAGCAACTACGCGCAGCTCTCCGACCTCGTGCAGAGTTACCGGATGCGCAGCAACGTGTATGCGTCCGGATCCGTGTTCCAGCCCGGTTTGGGCTCGTTCACCGCCACGTGGAACGGGATCACGAGTTACGACGGCCCCGATGCGAAGATCGCCAACCTGACTTATACGCGCGGCTTTTTCGCAGGCAAGGGCTTGCTGTCGGTCAACTATGTGCGGACCGTCGAGCCGCAGACGTCGTGGACGTGGCTCGTTTCGATGCGGTACTTCTTCGACGTCGTGACGTCGGTGCTGGGGGCGGTCGGCGGGTCGAGTAATGGCAGCACCCAGGCGGTCTCGCTGCAGCGATCCATACCGCAGGGGGAGGGCCTGGGTTACGAGTTCACCGCCGGCCGCTTCGACAGCGATGCGCCGGATGCGATGTTCGGCCGTGCATTCGCGCAGGCCAACGTCGAGCACGCGACGTTCGGCGGCGAGTACGCCCGCGCCAGCCGCGTCGAGGGGGGGGCCGGCCGGTCGCGGTTCTTCGCCGCCGGGAGCATCGGTGCGGTGGACGGCCGCTGGTTTGCATCGCGCCCGGTCACCGACAGCTTCGCGCTGATCCGCATTCCTGAACTACCCGAAGTGCCGGTCTACGCCAACGGCTGGTTCGTCGGCAATACCAATGCGGCAGGCGAAGTGGTCGCCACCAACATCGCCTCGTACTACGACAACTTCATTGCGTTCGGCACGCGCGACCTGCCGCTCGATTACGTGTTCCCCAGATCCGAGATCGTGATCTCTCCGCCGACACGCAGCGGCTCGCTGGTGGCGTTCGACGTCCGCAAGAATCGCGCGATCGTCGGTACGCTGGTCGAGGAGCGCAACGGCGACCGGGTGCCGATGGAGTTCCGCGAAGTGCGCCTCGTGCGTGCCGGTGATGTATTGAAGAGCTTCACCGCGCGCCGCGGCGAGTTCTACATCGAGGGCATCGAGCCCGGCGTGTGGGAATTGCAGCAGGACACGGGTGGCCTTTGCGTTGCCCGCATCGAGGTCCCGGCGCTCACACAGTCGGTGACCGAGGTGGGCACCTTGGTCTGCGCGCCGGCGCCGCGCTGAAGAGCGGAAATCAGGTGCGCGCGCGTTGCGCGCGCCGCACCTCCGGAATGTGCTTCAGCGCGCGGATCACCTGTGCCAAATGCCGACGGTCGCGCACCTGCACGGCAAAGAACATCGCCAGCACGTCCCCGCCATCGGGACGCTCCATCGATACGGCATCGATATTGGCCTCGGCGTCGGCGATAGATGTGGCGAGATCGGCCAGCAGTCCCCGGCGATCCGCCACCAGCAGCCGCAATCCGGTGTCGAACACGCCCGTCACCTCGGGTGACCATTCAACGTCGACCAGTTCCGCGGGATCGTGCCGCTGCTTCTTCAACGTGATGCATTCGCGCGTATGCACGAGCAACCCCTGCCCGCGCCGGAACTGGCCGACGACGGTGTCGCCGGGGATCGGTCGGCAGCACTTGGCATACTGAATGGCAACGCCTTCCACGCCGCGAAGTGTCAGTGCGCCGGGCTTGGAGGTGACGTTGGCGGGGTCGTCCGGTTTGCCGGCGACCTTGGTCAGTGCTTGCGCGACGACGAAGGACAGGCGCTTGCCGAGCCCGATGTCGGCCAGGATCTCAAGCTGGCTCTTGGCGTCGTATTCCTTCGCCAGCGCTTCCCACCGGTCCCAGGTGATGGCGTCCGGCTCGACGCGCAACGTGGCCAGCGCCTGGTTCAAGAGCCGCTCGCCGAGCGCTGCGGATTCCTTCTGCTGCAGCCCCTTCAGGTAGTGCCGGATGCGCGAGCGCGCCTTGCCGGTGCCCACGAACGAGAGCCATGACGGATTGGGTCGCGCCGTCGGGGAGGTGAGGATCTCGACGTGGTCGCCGTTCTTCAATTCGGTGCGCAGCGGCAGCAGTTCGTAGTTGATGCGCGCAGCGGTGCAGTGATGGCCGATGTCGGTGTGCACGCCGTAGGCGAAGTCGACGGCGGTGGCGCCGCGTGGCAGCGCCATGATCTTGCCCTTGGGCGTGAACACGTAGATCTCGTCGGGGAAAAGGTCGCCCTTGATGTGCTCCAGGAATTCCTTCGAATCGCCGGATTCGGACTGGATGTCAAGCAGGCTCTGCAGCCAGCGCGAGGTTTCCTTCTGCGCCTCGAGCAGGTTCAATTCGCCGCCCGACTTGTAGAGCCAATGCGCGGCCACGCCGGCCTCCGCCACGCGGTTCATGTCGTGCGTGCGGATCTGCACTTCGAGCGGCGTGCCGAAGGGACCGAAGAGTGTGGAGTGCAACGACTGGTACCCGTTGGCCTTGGGAATGGCCACGTAGTCCTTGAACTTGCCGGGAATGGGCTTGTAGAGCTCGTGCAGCACGCCCAGCGCGGCGTAACACGCGGTACTGTCGGCGACGAGGATGCGCACGCCGTAGATGTCGAACACCTGCGCGAACGAATAGCGCTTCTCGCGCATCTTCTTGTAGACGGAATAGATCGTCTTCTCGCGGCCGGTGACCACCGCCATCAAATTCGACTTGGCGAGGCCTTCGCGGATCACGTCGAGCAGCTTGTTCATCACCTCGCGGCGGTTGCCGCGCGCGGCCTTGATCGCGCCGGCCAGCACGCGATACCGCATGGCGTTGAGATGCTTGAACGACAGGTCCTGCAGCTCGAGGTAGAGCGCGTTGAGGCCGAGGCGGTTGGCGATGGGCGCGTAGATGTCGATGGTCTCGCGGGCGATGCGCTTGCGATGCGCCGGCGCCATGGCGTCGAGCGTGCGCATGTTGTGCAGCCGGTCGGCAAGCTTGATCAGGATGACGCGCACGTCGCGCGCCATCGCGAGCAGCATCTTGCGAAAGCTCTCCGCCTGCACTTCTTCGCGCGACGTGAACTCGATCTGGTCGAGTTTCGACACGCCGTCGACCATGTCGGCCACCGGCTTGCCGAAGGTGGTCTCGAGCTCGGACTTCGAGACGGAGGTGTCCTCCATCACGTCGTGCAGCAATGCCGCGGCCAGGCCCTGCGCATCCAGCCGCCATTGCGAGAGGATGGTGGCCACGGCCAGCGGATGCGTGATGTAGGCTTCGCCCGACTTGCGGAACTGGCCGCGGTGCGCGGACTCGGAGAACTCGAAGGCGCGCGAGACGAGGGCTACATCCGGCGCGGGCAGGTAGTTGCCCAGGTGCCGGGTGAACTCCGCGATCTCGGACATGCGCTACACGTGGGTCCGGGATCGCGGGATGTCAACTTTGCGGCGTCGTGGGCAGCATCGGCGCGGTCTTCAACAGCATCTCGATACCGATCTTGCCGGCGGCCATCTCGCGCAGTGCGATCACCGTGGGCTTGTCGCGGTCGGCGTCGACCAGGGGCGTGGCGCCGGACGTGATCTGTCGCGCGCGATTGGTGGCGGCAAGGGTCAATTCAAAACGGTTGGGGATGCGGGCCAGGCAATCCTCGATGGTGATGCGCGCCATGGTGTTTCTCCGGGTTCAGGTGTGCAACAAGTCTGCGAGTAATGCCGTGTGCCGCACCTGTTGCCGAGGAGCGGTGAGGCGGGCGGCCCTGACGATGACGGAAAGGTCGTCGACGGCTCTCGCAAAGTCCTGATTCATAATAACATAATCGAATTCGCCGCAGTGCCGCATTTCCTCCCGCGCGGCTTCCAGTCGGCGGCTGATCACCTCCGGCGCGTCCTGGCCGCGCTTTTCGAGGCGTTCCTTCAGCGACGCCAGCGACGGCGGCAGGATGAAGATGTGCACGGCCTCGGGCATCAGTTGGCGCACCTGCCGCGCGCCCTGCCAGTCGATTTCGAGCAGCATGTCGTGGCCCTGCTGCACCTCGTCGCGCAGCCAGACGGCGGACGTGGCGTACCAGTTGCCGTGCACGTGCGCGTGCTCGAGGAATTCCCCCGCCGCCTTCAACTTCATGAACGTCGGCTCGTCGACGAAGTGATAGTCGACACCGTCCTTCTCGCCGGGGCGTGGTGCGCGCGTCGTGTACGACACCGAGAGCCGGATGCCGCCCTCGCGTTCGAGCAGCGCGCGGACAAGGCTGGTCTTGCCGCCGCCGGAGGGCGCCGCAAGCACGAAGAGGCACCCCGATGCCGGCGGCGCCTTGGTGGCGATGATGGTGCGGGTGATCATTCGGTGCCCAATTTCATTCGCGGCCCGCTTGCGCCGTCGACCCGCGCTCACTCCACATTCTGTACCTGCTCGCGCATCTGCTCGATCAGGACCTTCAGTTCGAGCGACGCCTGCGACACCTCGACGTCCACTGACTTCGAGCCGAGCGTGTTGGCTTCGCGATGCAGTTCCTGCGCGAGGAAATCGAGACGCTTGCCCGCGCTGCCGCCGGCACGCAGTACGCGGCGCACTTCGGACACGTGGGCGGTCAATCGCTGCAGTTCCTCGGCCACGTCCACCTTGGTGGCGAAGACGGCCAGTTCCTGCTTCAGCCGGTCCTCGTTGGGATCCATGCCCGCTTCGCGCAGTCGCGCGGACAACCGTTCGTTGAACGCGGCATGAATGGCGGGAATGCGCGGCGTGACGCGGGTGACCTGCGCGGCGATGCCGTCACAGGCCGCGTCCAGCATCGCGAAGATCTTCGCACCCTCGCGCGCGCGCGCCGCATCGAGTTCCCGGATCGCGCTGTCTAGCAGGGTGTTCACCTGCTGCGCCAGCGCGGCGGGCGGGACCGACGCATCGGCCAGTACGCCGGGCCAGCGCAGGATCTCGTGGATGGAAAGCGGTGACGCGGCCGGCGCGTGCCGCGACACCTCCGCCGCGGCCGCGGCCAGCTGGTTCACCCGGCTCGTATCGACGGCCAGCGCCGTACTGCCCACCGCGGTGCGGTTGAGCGACACCCGGCATTCGACCTTGCCGCGTTTGAGCACGGCGCCCAGTTTTTCGCGCAATCCAGGCTCGATCGCGCGCAATTCGTCCGGCAGCTTGACCGTGAGGTCGAGAAAGCGGTGATTGACCGAGCGCAAATCGACGCTTAGGGCCAGTCCGGGCAACTCCGCGGCAACCGCCGCGAAACCGGTCATGCTGAGGATCATAGGAGTCGTCCGGGAAGTGCGGATGCCACGCGGAGGACCCGCAGCAGCCAAAAGCAGCATTTTGTGCCGTTTCGGGCGGTTTCCGGGCCCGAATTCCCGACGCCAACGTGTGATTTCTTTACATTGGACGCCAGGTTGCCGAGAATGTAAGAGGATTTCAGTGTCGGCGCAAGCCGCGATTGTCGCGACTGGCATGTGTTTTGCCATGTCTTTGTCGATTGCGACCCCGCTTCGGCGGTCCACCCGGACCCCCGGCACTTGCCCCGGACCCCATCCCATGGCCGTTACCAATCAAGCCCTCGTCGGCGGATATCAGCTCCTGAACTACCGGATCGACCGGCAGATCAGCCGTGGCGGTTTTTCGATCGTCTACCGCGCGTTCGACACCGACGGCTCCCCGGTGGCCATCAAGGAGTACCTGCCGTCGTCGCTGGTGCTGCGCACCGAGGGCGACATCGTGCGCGCCAGCTCGGCGGAGAATCTCACGTCATTCCGCTACGGGATGAAGTGCTTCTTCGAGGAAGGCCGCGCGCTCGCCAAGATCAACCATCCCAACGTTGTGCGGGTGCTGAATTTCTTCCGCGCCAACGAAACCGTGTACATGGTGATGCGCTACGAGCGCGGCCGCACGCTGCAGCAGCAGATCCAGATGCGGCAGGACCAGATGTCCGAGCGCCTGGTGCGCCACGTGTTCATGCATCTGCTGAACGGCCTGCGCGAAGTGCACACGCACAAGTTGCTGCACCTCGACATCAAGCCCGCCAACATTTATTTGCGCACGGACGGCACGCCGGTGTTGCTCGATTTCGGAGCAGCACGCCAAACGCTGACCAGCGCCAAACCCAAGCTGGCGCCGATGTATACGCCGGGCTTCGCGGCGCCGGAACAATATCGAGACCCCGATCGGCTGGGGCCGTGGACGGACGTCTACGGCGTGGGCGCATCGATGTTCGCGTGCCTCGCCGCCTTTGCGCCGCAGGCCGCCGACGCGCGCGTGCAGGAAGACCATCTCGTGTCCGCGAAAAAAATCTGGGCGGGCCAGTATTCGGACAACATCCTCGAGGTGATCGACTGGTGCCTGCGGCTTGACCCGCTGGAGCGCCCGCAAAGCGTGTTCGCGCTGCAGAAGGCCATCCGCGAGATTCCGCAGACCAAGCGCAAGCTCACGTTCTTCGGCAACCTGAAGAAGATGCTGTTCTCGGACGTGCGCGCATAAGTGATCGGTATTTAGATGCGCTTCACGATCTTCCAGGAATCACGCAAGGGCTCGCGCAAGGTCAACCAGGATCGCATTGCCTATACCTTCAGCCGCGATACGCTGCTGCTGGTGGTGGCCGACGGCATGGGCGGCCATGCCGGCGGTGAAATTGCCGCGCAGATCGCGGTGCGCCTCTTCATCGAGCGCTTCCAGCAGGAAGCGAAGCCGATCCTCAAGAATCCGCTCAAGTTCCTGCAGGACACGATGCTGCGCGCGCATGCGGCGCTCGGCTCGTATGCCAATCAGTTCTCGATGCTGGAGACGCCGCGCACCACCTGCGTTTGCTGTATCGTGCAGGCCGGGCACGCGTACTGGGGCCATGTCGGCGACTCGCGGCTGTATCTCTTCCGGCAGGGCGGCCTGATCGGCGCGACCAAGGACCACTCGAAGGTGCAATACCTCGTGGACCAGGGGATCATCGGCGCGGACGAAGTGGTGTCGCATCCGGACCGCAACAAGATCTTCAGTTGCCTGGGCGGCCTCGTCGATCCGGTGATCGATCTTTCGCGGCGCACGCCGCTGCGCAACGGCGACGTGATCTTCATGTGCACCGACGGCCTCTGGAGCGTGTTCGACCAGCGCGAGGTGGCCACGTGGCTGACGTCGACGCCCATCCTCACCACGGCGCCGCAGATGATGCGCGAGGGCGAGAAGCGCGGCGGCTCCGACGGCGACAACCTCTCGGCCATCGTCGTGCGCTGGGGGCCGGAGACGCTCTCCGACGAACCATCCACAACGATCACCGAGACCCTGGGCCTGGGCGAGTTCCAGACGCAGCTCGAACAGACGCTGACACTTACCGATCGCAAGGGCTCCCAACGCGACCTGACCGACGACGAAATCGAGCATGCGATCGAGGAAATCCAGTCGACCATCCAGAAATACAGGCGTTGAAACCCTGACATGCGGCAACTGATCCTCGATACCGAAACCACCGGCCTCGACCCCAAGCTCGGCCATCGCATCATCGAGATCGGCGTCATCGAGCTGGTGGACCGGCGGCCCACCGGCCGCAACCTGCATTTCTACTGCGATCCCGAGCGCGAGATCGACGCGGGCGCAACGCAGGTGCATGGCAAGACCTGGGACGATCTTCGCGACAAGCCGAAGTTCATCGACGTGGCCGGGGAATTCCTCGCGTTCGCGCAGGGTGCGCAGTGGATCATCCACAACGCGCCTTTCGATCTCGGCTTCCTCGATGCGGAGTTCGCGCGGGCGAAACATCCGGCCTGTACCGCGGTTTACGCGTCGCTGATCGACACGCTGGCGTTGGCGCGAGACGCGTTTCCGGGCAAGCGCAACAATCTCGATGCACTGTGTGAGCGCATGGGCGTATCCAATGCGCACCGGACACTGCACGGCGCGCTGCTCGATGCGCAACTGCTGGCCGAGGTCTATCTCGCAATGACCCGTGGCCAGGATTCGCTGACCATCGACATGGGCACCACCAGCGCGCACCGCGACGCAGGCCAGGGTGCGCGCCTGCCGCTGGCGGGACGCGTGCCGTTACCGGTGCTCTCACCCACGGCCGCCGAGCTGGCCGCCCACGACGCCTATCTCGAGGCGCTCGAACGCGACACCAAGGGGCGCTGCGTCTGGCTGCACCTGCCGGCGGCGGCCTGAATCGCGCACGGACCGCTGTCACCCAACCGTCACGGACGGCCCCTACCATCATGAATCCCGTGGCCAAGCCGATCGTGCCGTTCCCCGCAGACGCGGCCGGCGGCGCGCCGGCGACCCCTGCCTTGAATGCTTCCATTGTCGCGCCCATCAACCGCGAGCTCTCGCTGCTCGACTTCAACCGGCGCGTGCTGGCGCTGGCCGGCGATCGCGACGTGCCGCTGCTCGAGCGGCTGCGCTTCCTGTGCATCGTCGGCAGCAACTTGGACGAGTTCTTCGAGATCCGCATTGCGGGCCTGAAGGAACTGCTGCGCGCGAAGGGTGCGTCGCCCGGATTGTCGCCACTCGACACGCGCGACCTCTTCGCGCGCGTCGGCGAGGAGGCGCGTTCGCTGATCGCGCTGCAGTACCGCGTCCTGAACCAGGATGTGCTGCCCGCGTTGGAGCACGAAGGTGTGCGCCTGCGCCGTCGTACCGAGTTCACTCCGGCGGAACGCGAATGGGTCGCGCAATTCTTTGCGCGCGAGGTGCGCCCGCTGCTCACGCCGATCGGACTCGACCCGGCGCATCCGTTCCCGCAGGTCGTCAACAAGAGCCTCAACTTCATCGTGGAGTTGTCCGGCCCTGATGCGTTCGGCCGCGACACGGGCATCGCGATCGTCAAGGCGCCGCGCGTGCTGCAGCGGATCATCAAGCTGCCGCTCGAAGTGGCCGGCGACGACAATGCGTTCGTGATGCTGTCCTCGGTGATCCACTCGCACCTGCACGAACTCTTTCCGGGGCGGCACGTGGTGAGCTACTCGCAGTTCCGCGTCACGCGCGACGCCGACCTGTGGATCGACGAGGAGGAAGTGAAGAACCTGCGGCAGGCCCTGCAGGGCGAGTTGCCGCAGCGGCAGTTCGGGTCCGCTGTCCGCCTCGAGGTGGTGGCGGAATGTCCGGATCCGCTGGCGGCTTTCCTGCTGTCGCAGTTCGGGCTGACGGAGGCCGACCTCTACCGCTGCGATGGTCCGGTCAACATCGCGCGGCTGGCCTCGCTGATCGACCAGGTGGACATTGCTGACCTCAAGTACCCGCCGTTCGTGGCCGGCTTGCCCGACCGGTTGCGGGACACGCCGGACATCCTGACGGCGGTGCGCGCGCAGGATATCCTGCTGCACCATCCGTACCAGTCGTTCGAGCCTGTCGTCGAATTCATCCGCTGCGCGGCGGAAGACCCGGACGTGGTGGCGATCAAGCAGACGGTCTATCGCACCGGGGTCAATTCGGTGCTGATGGAGGCGCTGATCGAGGCCGCGCGGCGTGGCAAGGAAGTGACCGTCGTGGTCGAGCTGATGGCGCGGTTCGACGAGGAGGCCAACATCAACTGGGCGGAGCGTCTCGAGCGCGCCGGGGCGCAGGTGGTGTACGGCGTGTTCGGCCTGAAGACGCACGCGAAGCTGGCGCTGCTGCTGCGGCGCGAACGCGGGCCCCGCGGCACCTCACGTCTCGTCTCCTACGCGCATCTTGGCACTGGCAACTACAATCCGCGGACGGCCGCGCTGTATAGCGATTTCGGACTGCTGACCGCCGACCCGACGATCTGCGCCGACGTCAACGAAATCTTCATGCACATCACGAGCCTGGCGCGGGCCGGCCGGCTGCGGTACCTAATGCTGGCGCCCTTCACGATGCACCGGCGTGTGCTGGAGCTGATCCGCCGTGAGGCGCGCAATGCGCGCAACGGCAAGCCCGCGCGGATTACCGCGAAGATGAACGCGCTGGTGGAGGAGGGCATGATCCGCGCGCTGTATGCGGCGTCGCAGGCCGGGGTGAAGGTCGACCTGATCGTGCGCGGCGCCTGTGCACTGCGTCCGGGCGTCGCGGGCCTCTCCGACAACATCCGCGTGCGCTCCATCCTGGGCCGGTTCCTGGAGCATCATCGCGTCTGGTGCTTCGAGAACGACGGCACGCCCGATGTCTGGCTCGCCTCTGCCGACTGGATGGGACGCAACCTCTTCAAGCGGATCGAGGTGGCCTTCCCGGTGCGCGATCCGCAATTGCGCCAACGCGTGATCGACGAGGGCCTGCGGGCTTATCTGACCGATAATCACCATGCGTGGGAACTCCGTCCCGACGGGACGTGGTCCAAGGTCAAACCCCGGCGCAACGCGCGGTCGCGTTCCGCCCAATCCGAATTGCTGGCGCGCTTGCAGGCACCCCGCGCCGACGACTGACACCTGCCATGGACCTCATTCTCTGGCGTCACTGCGAAGCCGAACCCGGCGAACCCGACCTCGGGCGCCGGCTCACGTCGAAGGGCTTGAAGCAGGCCGAGCGCATGGCAGCATGGCTTGATGCCCACCTGCCCGATACGTGCCGCGTGCTGGTCTCGCCGGCAGATCGCGCGCAGCAGACGGCGCAGGTACTGCAACGCAAGTTCCGCACGGTGCCCGAGTTGGCGCCCGGCGCCAGCGTGGCCGCCGTGTTGGCCGCGGCCAACTGGCCGGAGTCGCGCGAACCGGTGCTGATCGTCGGGCACCAGCCTACACTCGGGGCCATTGCGTCGTACCTGCTGTCGGGGGAGGAGTCCTACTGGTCGGTGCGCAAGGGGGCCGTGTGGTGGCTCTCCAATCGCGCCAAGGAGGGTGGTGCCGCCGTCGTGTTGAAGGTCGTGCAGGCGCCCGACTTCATCTGACCCGCGGGATCGCGGAGGCGCGCATGCGCCGCCGCACCTGAAAACGAGAGTTGCCTTCAGCGTATCGCGCGCCACGGGCGCGACAGGGCGGTCCACTCCTTCCGCTCCTTGACGAGCAGGTGCGCGGTGAGCGGATGCGCCTTCAGCCAGCCGGCCGCAATCCCGAAGCGTATCGGACGGCCCATCGTCAACGCGATGCGCGGTGCGCTGATCGCACGCCGCGCGTGGTGAAACAACACTGCCAGCCGCAGTGCCAGCATCTGCGCCGCGAAGTCCGGGATGGCCAGCACCTGCGCGGTCTTGGCGAGGCCGCCGCGGGCGCCGAGCACCAGCACCGCCAGCTGCCGTTGCTCCTGCGCCGAGAACCCGGGCATGTCGGCGTACTCGAGGATGTAGGCGCCGTGCTTGTGGAAGCCGATGTGCGAGACCGTGTAGCCGATCTCGTGCAGCAGTGCCGCCCACTCGAGGCGCTGCGCGGCCTCGGGCAACGGTTCGCGGACTGCCTTCAGGTACAGCGCCTTCGCCATCGCCGCCACGCGCTGCGCGTGCGCGCGGTCGACGTGATAGCGGTCCATGAAATTTTCGACGGTGGCCGTGCGGCTGTCTTGCTGCACCGTACGGCCCAGGAGATCGTAGAGGACCCCAAGGCGCAAGGCGCCGCCCACCGGATTGATGCGCGGGACGGAAAGTTCCACCATCGCGGCCGACATGATCGCGAAGCCGCCGGCCAGTACCGGCGCACGCTCGGGCTTGATGCCGACGAGTTCCAGGCGCGACACGTGGCCGGCGCCGATCATGCGCTTCCGCAGCCTAAGCAGCCCTTCGGGCGTAATGCCGCCGGACGAGAGCCCGTTTTCCTCCAGGATGGCAGCCAGCGCCAGTGCCGTGCCGCTCGACGCGTAGGCATGTTGCCAGTGCTCGCGGCCGAATTCGCGCGTGATGGCCTCGATTTCGGCGCGCGCGTGAGTCTCCGCGGCCGCAAAGGACTCGGCGCGCAGCACGCCGGTGGCGAAGAACCGCTGCGACATGTTGACGCAACCAAGCTTCAGCGACTCGAGGCGCTCGGGTGCAAAACCGCGGCCGATGACAAACTCCGTGGAACCGCCGCCGATGTCGATGACGAGCCGGGGCGCAGGCGAGGGTGGCAGCACGTGCGCCACGCCAAGGTAGGTGAGTCGCGCTTCCTCGTGGCCGCCGATCACGTCGATCGGAAAGCCCAGTGCGGCTTCCGCCTGCGGCAGGAAGGTCGCCGCGTTCTTCGCGACGCGAAACGTGTTGGTAGCCACTGCGCGTACTGCCGACGGATGCAGGCCCGACAGCCGTTCGGAAAACCGCGAGAGGCAGGCCAGTGCGGCGCGTCGCGCCTGTGGCGTGAGGTTGCCCTTGACATCCATGCCTGCACCGAACCGGATCGTTTCGCGCCACGTATCAAGGCGAAAGATCTGGTCGCCTTCGACCCGTCCGACTTCCAGGCGAAAACTGTTCGAGCCGAGATCGACGACTGCCAGCGTGGCGGGGTCGGCAGGGGCCTTGGCGGCAGGGGGAGGAGAACGCGGCATGGAGAGGTGGCGGATCGTCGTCGCGGAGAGCGCGTGAAGACTAGCAGAATCGGCCTGCGCCGCGGCGGCGGATGCGTACCGGTTAACGCGATCGCCGCATCGGCGCTGCGATCCTGCTAGTCTCGCAGGGCTATGGCCATCGACTATCTGCAGAAGATTCTGACCGCGCGCGTCTACGACGTCGCGGTCGAGACGCCACTCGAGTTGGCACCCACGCTATCGGCGCGGCTGCACAACCGCGTGCTGCTGAAGCGCGAGGACCAGCAGTCGGTGTTCTCGTTCAAGCTGCGCGGCGCGTACAACAAGATGGCGCAGCTCGCAGCGGCCGAGCGCGCCAAGGGCGTGATCGCGGCCTCCGCCGGCAATCATGCGCAGGGCGTGGCGCTGGCGGCGCAACGTTTCGGCTGCAAGGCTACGATCGTGATGCCGGTGACTACGCCGCAGATCAAGATCGCCGCCGTCGAGGCGCGTGGCGCGACCGTGGTGCTGCACGGCGACTCGTACTCGGATGCCTTCGCGCATGCCGAGGGCCTGCAACGCAAGTCGGGCGCCACGTTCGTGCATCCTTACGACGACCCGGACGTGATTGCAGGCCAGGGGACGATCGGCGTCGAGATCCTGCGCCAGTGCCAGGGTCCGCTCGACGCGATCTTCGTGCCCGTGGGTGGCGGTGGCTTGATCAGCGGGATCGCGGCCTACGTGAAGCGCGTGCGCCCCGACGTGAAAATCATCGGCGTCGAACCTGCGGATTCGGATGCCATGACGCGCTCGCTGGCGGCCGGGCGGCGCGTGACGCTGCCGCACGTGGGGCTCTTCGCCGACGGGGTGGCGGTCAAACAGGTAGGCCGCGAAACGTTCCGGCTGGCGCGGCAGTATGTCGACGACATGATTCTTGTCGATACGGACGCAATCTGTGCCGCGATCAAGGATGTGTTCGCCGACACGCGTTCCATCCTGGAACCCGCCGGGGCGCTGGCGGTGGCAGGTGTGAAGGCCTGGTGCGAGAAGCACCGCGGGCGCGATCGTACACTCGTGGCGCTGGCGTGCGGTGCCAACATGAACTTCGACCGGCTGCGCTTCGTAGCCGAACGCGCCGAACTGGGCGAGCAGCGCGAAGCGATCTTTGCCGTGTCGATCCCGGAGCGTCCGGGCAGCTTCCGCGAGTTCTGCGGCCTCATCGGCAACCGCAGCATCACCGAATTCAACTACCGCTACGCGGACGCGAAGACGGCACACCTCTTTGTCGGCATCGAGGTGGCGGGCCCGCCCGCCACGGCGGAACTGCTGGCGTCGTTCCGCAAGCACCGGATCGAGGCTTATGACCTGTCCGACAACGAGATGGCGAAGCTGCATGTGCGGCACCTGGTGGGTGGCCATGCGCCTGCGGCGACGCACGAGATGCTCTACCGCTTCGAGTTCCCGGAACGTCCGGGCGCGCTGATGCGCTTTCTCAACAGCATGAGCAGCGGCTGGAACATCAGCCTTTTCCACTATCGCAACCACGGGGCCGACTACGGCCGCGTGCTGGTCGGCATGCAGGTGCCACCGGCCGAAAAGGCGGATTTCCGCCGCTTCCTCGATCAACTGGGGTACACCTTCGTGGACGAGTCCGACAATCCCGCGTATAGGTTGTTTCTCGGGCACTGAATCACAACACCAGCCCGTCCGCGCACCGGCCAGCCGCCCCGCTGCGCAAACTACCCTGCCGCGCCGCAGCGCGGCAACCCCTGCCGCAGTGCGGCACTGCGCCGGGCGAAAAATTGCCGGGTTGTGGCGTTTTTCAAGTTTTTTGCCGCCAACGACGATTCCGGCAAGCTTTATGCTCTAGTCAGTTCGCTTGCCCCGTGGCAGACTTGAACACGACAAGTGCGATGGCGCATCCGACCACCGCAACGTTGATCGATGGAATGAAGGGATTATCTTGGCGGAGTCCACCCCGTTGCAGGGCGTGAAGGTCATGGTGATCGACGATTCGAACACCATTCGCCGCAGCGCCGAAATCTTCCTGCTCCAGGCAGGCTGCTCGGTGATCCTGGCCGAGGATGGCTTCGACGCGCTGGCCAAGATCACCGATCACCAGCCCGACCTTGTCTTTGTCGACATCATGATGCCGCGCCTCGATGGCTACCAGACGTGCGCGCTGATCAAGAAAAACACGAAGTTCCAGCGCATCCCGGTCGTGATGCTGTCCTCCAAGGACGGCCTTTTCGACCGTGCGCGGGGACGGATGGTGGGGTCGGACCAGTACCTGACCAAGCCATTCACCAAAGAGAGCCTCCTGAAGGCCGTCGCTGCCCACGTCAACCGGGCCGCCGCATGAATCGGCGGGGGACCGGCGTCGCGCCGGCCCGGCAACGTCGCGGCATGGCACGGGCACCGTCGGCATGAGCGCGCCGGACCGCATCAAGCGCGAAGGTGGGCACCATGAGCGCGCCGGACCGCTCCAAGCGCGAAAACCGAAGCGCGAAGCGCGAAGGTTGGCACAATGAGGCCGCAGGATTCGAGCGCGGCGCAACTCGCCCGCGCATTCGCCGGGGCACAGGAACAGGGCAGGAACATGACCATCCGCAAAATTCTGATCGTCGACGACTCGCCAACTGAACGGCATGTACTGAACGACCTGCTCACCAAGTCAGGTTACGAAGTGGTGGCGAGCGACAACGGCGAGGACGCCATCCTGAAGGCGAAGTCGCTCAAGCCCGACCTCATCCTGATGGATGTGGTGATGCCCGGCCTGAACGGCTTCCAGGCCACGCGGGCCATCAGCCGCGACCCGGATACGCGCCTCATCCCGATCATCCTGTGCACGTCGAAGAGCCAGGAGACCGACAAGATCTGGGGCATGCGCCAGGGAGCGCGTGACTACATCGTGAAGCCCGTCAACCGCGACGAACTGCTGGAAAAGATCGCGGCGATCGGCTGATCGCCACTCCCCATCATGGCCCGCGCCGCAAAACTCGACCTCCGCACGTTCCAGAAGGAACTGGCGTCCCGTCTCGCCACCAAGACCGCGGCACAGGTCGAATCCTCGCGGCTTGGCATGGCGTGCGGCGGCGAGCGCTGGTTGATCCGGCTTTCCGACGCGGGCGAGGTGGTGACGGTGCCCGAGATCGTGCCGGTGCCGCTGACGCGGCCGTGGTACCTCGGCATCGCCAACATCCGCGGCAACCTGTACAGCGTGGTCGACTTCGCCCGCTTCCTGGCGCGCGACAGCGTGCTGGCGGGTGGGGCGGCGCGGCTGGTCGTGTTCGGCTCGCGCGCGGGCGGCATGAACGCCGGCATCATCGTGCAGAACGTGCTGGGTCTCCGCAACGTCGCGGAACTGGCGCCCACCGTGCCGCCGGAAGGCGCGCCCGCGTGGTACGCCCAGCGCTGGATGGATGGCGAAGGCAACGCCTGGCAGGAAATCGATCTCGCAAAACTCGCTCAGGACCCTGCATTCCTTCAGGTCGGGATCTAGGGCCCGTCAAAACGGGCAACGGAGAACCAACGTATGGCGCTCAAATTTTCGAACATCTTCGGGGGCGGCAAGTCGAAGCCCACCGACATCGAACTCGACATGCCCACCACGCAGGTGAAGATGGGGCAGTCGCAATCAGGCTACGACCCGTTGGCCTCCGTGTCGATCATGGAGCAGCTGCGCACCGCCACCGCCAACATGGCGATGCCGAAGAAGCTTCCGCTGATCGGCAACATGCCGGTGACGAAGCAGTTCCAGACGTTGGGCGTGCTGCTGGTCACGTTTCTCGTGTTCGCAGCGCTGATGGTGTTCCTCGACGGCCGACAGTCGACGCAAGCCGCGGCAGCCGCGGCCACCGCGACGGAAATGCAGATGCTCTCGCAACGGCTGGCACGCGGCACCGCACTCGCGGCGCAGGGCCAGGCCAGTGCGTTTCCGGCGGTCAAGGATAGCCGCGATCGATTCAAGGCGGATCTCGATGCACTGCTGACCGGCGGCACCGTCCGCGGAGTCAGCCTCGATGTGGCCCAGGACGACGCCACGATGAAGGGCTTGGACAACATCAAGACCCGCTGGGCACGGGTGGATGCGGCGGCGGGCCAGCTGATCGACAACGAGAAGAGCCTGACGTCGCTGGCGAAGGGCCTCGAAGCGCTCAACGCCGGCAACAACGCCGTGCTCGAACTGGCGCAACAGGCCGCGCAGCAGATCGGCCAAAGTGGCGGCAGCCTGCGCGAAGTCGACTACGCCAACCAGCTGGCGGTGCTGTCGCAGCGGATCGCCAAGAATGCCAATGCGCTTGCATCCTCGGACGACATCGAGCCTGATGTCGCGTTCCTGCTGGGAAAGGATACGGGCACGTTCCGCGACATCCTCACCGGCCTTCAGAAAGGCAGCGACACGTTGCGCCTCGCGCCGGTCAAATCCGAAGATGCGCGTGCCACGCTGGCCGAGTTGCAGAAGCGCTTCGCCACGTACGAAGGCAGCATCAACTCGATCCTGTCCAACATGAAGAACCTGCTCGCCGCCAAGACGGCCGCGCGCAGCGTCAACGTCGAAGCGGAACCGTTGCTGAACGAAACCACGCTGCTGGCGCAGGGCTACGACTCCGGTACCGCGCGCAAATGGACGCTGGGCGTGGCGATCTTCTTCGCGCTGCTGGCGTTGGCCATGCTGGTGCTGCTGGGCAAGGTCTTCCTCGACGATGCCCGCGTGCGCGCGTTCGACAGCGAAGGCGAGAACAAGCGCAACCAGGAGGCCATTCTTCGCCTGTTGAACGAGATGGGCAACCTGGCCGACGGCGACTTGACGGTGCAGGCTTCCGTGACCGAGGACGTAACGGGAGCCATCGCCGACTCCATCAATTTCACGATCGAAGAGTTGCGCACGCTGGTACGCGGCATCAACTCGGCGACCGACCAGGTGACGAAGGCCACACAGGAAACGCAGGCCATTTCGAACCGGCTGTACGAAGCTTCGCAGCGGCAGAATCGCGAGATCCAGCAGGCCTCGGCCTCGGTGCTGTCGATGGCGCAGTCGATCAACGAAGTCTCGCAGACGGCAACGCAGTCCGCCCGCGTGGCCCAGCAATCGCTGGCTGCTGCCGAAAAGGGTGGCGTGGTGGTGCAGAGTCAGATCGCGGGCATGAACGAAATCCGCACGCAGATCCAGGACACGTCCAAGCGGATCAAGCGCCTCGGCGAATCGTCGATGGAAATCGGCGAGATCGTGGAGCTGATCTCGGACATTACCGAACAAACAAACGTGCTGGCGTTGAACGCGGCCATCCAAGCGGCCTCGGCCGGCGAGGCGGGTCGCGGCTTCACGGTGGTGGCGGAAGAAGTGCAGCGACTGGCCGAACGCTCGGGCGAAGCCACGAAGCAGATCGAGGCCATCGTGAAGACCATTCAGGCCGACACCCAGGATGCGGTGGCGGCCATGGAGAAGTCCACCGTCGGCGTGGTCGAAGGAACGAAGCTCTCCGACGCTGCCGGGCAGGCACTGACGGAGATCCAGAAGGTGTCCCGCGACCTAGCGGACCTGATCTCGCGGATTTCCGCGCAGACGCAGATGCAGTCCACGTCGGTCACCGACGTGACGCGCGGCATGCAGGGCATCCTGAAGATCACCGAGGAAACCACCGAGGGCACCAAGCAGACGAACGTGTCCATCGGCCAGCTGACCAAGCTGGCGGCGGAACTGCGCTCGTCCGTCGCAGGCTTCAAGGTGTAGCGCCGCCCGGGGCGTGGGATACGGGGTCATGGTGCCCTGCCACCGGCTCCGGCGCGGAACTTGCTGTAGCGCTACGTACCGAACCATCGCGCGAGGAGCGTGACCAGCCGTGGCAACCGAATCCAGCAACGACTTCGACGCCGGCCCGCTTTCATGGGTGCAGGGCGAGATCGACCAGGCGCTGTCGCGTGGGCTCGAGTCCCTGGCCGCCTATCGTGCGCAGCCGCAGGACGCAAGCGCTCTGAAGCACGCGCGGATGCACGTGCACCAGGCCGCGGGCGCCATCCAGATGGTGGGCCTCGACGCCGTCGTGGCCTATACGGACGAACTCGAGCGGCAGTTGCTGCGCCTCGAGGAAGCGCCGCCGATGGACCTCGAAGGCGCCATCGTCATCATCGACAAGGGTTGCCGCAAGCTCAAGATATTCCTCGACGAACTGGTCAACGGTGCGGTGCCGGTGCCGCTCAAGCTGTACCCGGAATACGAGTCGATGCAGGTTGCGCGCGGCATCAAGGCGGCGGCGCCCACCGACCTCTTCTACCCGGACCTGTCGCCGCGGCCACCGAGGATCGCGGCGCGCGAAGTGCTGTCCCCCAATCGCCTGCCGTCGCATCTCGTCAAGCAGCGACGCCTGTATCAGCGCGGGTTGCTCGCGTGGTTGCGTGGCGACGAGTCCGGTGCCACCGCGATGCGCGATGCGATCGTCGGCATCGAGGATGTGACGACGCAGGGTAACCTGCGCGCGTTCTGGTGGACGGTCGGTGCCGTGTTCGAAGGACTGGTCGAAGGCGGGCTGGACAGCGGCTTCGGCGTCAAGCAGTTGGCCGCGCGCATTGATCTCCAGATCCGCCGCGTCGCCGAGGGCAGCGCGAAAGTGGCCGACCGGCTTCGCCGCGAGGTGCTTTATTTCGTCGCGATCTGCGCGCCTGTCGGGCCGCAGGTGCAGGCCGTGCAGCGCGCGTTCAAGCTGTCGGGGCTGATCCCGTCCGCCGAGGTGCTGTCCGCCGATGTCGTTCGCCTGCAGCCGTTGCTGCGCGAAGCGCGGGAGCAATTGTCCGGCGCCAAGGATGCGTGGCTGAAGGCGGCCTCCGGCCGAGCCGAGAATTTGCCCAAACTGAAACAGACGCTGGCGTCAGTTCACGCCAAGGCTGCGGAGATTCACAACGGCACGCTGATGAAGCTGACGGCGGCGCTGGTCGAGCGGCTCGACAAGATGCCCACCTCAGGTGTCAGCGAACCGGTGGCGATGGAATACGCGACGGCGCTGCTGCTGGCGGAAAGCGCGTTCGAGAACTATTCGACGCTGTCCCCGGATTTCCCGAAGCAGGTGGAAGCCATGCTGGCGCGTCTCGATGCGGCCCGGCAGGGGCGCGCCCCCACCGGTGCCAGCGCGCCGATGCTGGACGAAATGAGCAAGCGCGCGCAGGAGCGCGTGTTGCTCGCACAGGTCGGCCGCGAGATCCAGGCCAACCTGCGGCACATGGAACAACTGCTCGACGCCTTCTTCCGCGATCACGCGAAGCGTGCCGAACTGGCCACGCTGGGCAAGGACAGCAGCCAGATCCGTGGTGCGCTGCAGATTCTCGGCCTCCCCGAGGCCGCCCGGCTGCTTGCGTTGTGCGAGGAACAGATCGCGACGTATGCAAACCCGGAAACGGTGGTCAACAACGAGGACCTCGAACTGCTGGCCGAATCGCTGTCGGGACTGGGCTTCTACATCGAGGCGGTGGAACAGCAACGCCCGGAGCGCGACCGCCTGATCGCGCCGCTGATCGCCAAGCGCCTCGGCGAGGCGCCCGCACCGGCCGCCACCGATGTCGATTCGGTCGAAGCCGCGGTGGCCGAGCTCCGCGCCGCATTGCCGCAGTTGGTCAGCGAAGTCCATCGTGCGCCGGCCGACGCGGCCGCCCGCGAGGCACTGAAGCGCAAGCTGGTAGGACTGCGTGACGACGCTGAGTTGATCGGCGACGCCGAACTTGTGACCCAGGCCGAAGGCGTACTGGCCGAACTCGATGCGCGCGGCACGGCCAACCTCGCCGCGGCCGTGGAGGCCATCGCCGAAACATCGGCGCCGGCGCCTGCCATTTCCGAGGAAACGCAGCGCCTGCTAGCGACCGATGCGGGCGAACTCGATCGCGAGCTGCTGGAAATTTTCCTGTTCGAGGCCGCCGAGGTCCTGGACAGCGTGGCCGAGCAGCAACGCGCACTGGCCGCCAATCCAGGCGACCGCGAGGCCTTGCGCACGATCCGCCGCGGCTTCCATACGCTGAAAGGCAGCGGCCGCATGGTCGGCCTGACGCAATTGGGCGACGTGGCCTACGAAGTCGAGCGCGTGTGTAACCGCCTGCTTGAAGAAGAGCGCGCGGTCACCCGCGCCGTGCAGACAATGGTCACCGTCGCCGAAGCGAGTTTCCGGAGCTGGGTCGAAGCGCTGACCGGCGCAGGCCGGCTCGACGCCGACGCGCAGGATATGTTCACCGCGATTGCGGCCGTGGAGCGCGAGTTGCCCGGCGCATCGGTGCCGGTGGTGGGGCCGTTGCCTTCCAATGTCGTCGGTCTCATGCGTCCGCCCATGCCGGCGGTGATCGAAGTGCCCGTAGCACCGGCACCGATCGAAGCGCCTGCCGTTGCGCCCGCCAGTCCCGTCACCGGTCCTGCTGCCGCGGAAACGGGCGCGCCATTCGTGAAGCCCGCGCTGGCACTGATCGATCTGCCCGAGCTTGGTTCGGAGGACGATATCGGTACCGCCGTGATCGCGATCGAACCCGAATTTCTCGAATCCATCGACATGCCGTCGTTGCCCGACAGCCCGTCCTTCGACGCGCCGGTGTTGAGACTGGTCGGCGATGCGCACGTTGCCGCAGCACCGGGCGTTCCGGCGCCCGTACTGGAAAACATCGTGGCGGCCGATCCGCCTCCGGACGACATCACCATCGGCCACGTGACGTTGTCGCGCTCGTTATGGACGATCCTCACTGACGAGGCGGTACAGCACGTGGCCGTCCTCGAACATGAGCTTGCCACGTTGCAGTTCGATCCGCTGGCCGTCCCGTCCGCGGCGATGGTGCGGGCCAGTCATACGCTGTGCGGCATTCATCGTACCGGCGGCTTTCCGCTGGTGGCCACACTCGCCCGCGCAATGGAGCAGACACAACTCGCTCTGTCCGACCATGGCGCGCCGATGCCTGGCGCCGCGCAGCCCGTGCTGGCGCGGGCCGTGGCCGGGCTGTCGATGCTGGTGAATCGCGTCCGCGCCTCCGAAGGCTTCACCGCGCGTGATGCTGAAGAAGCCGCCGCCATTCAGGGCGAGCTCGACGATCTACGTCAGGATGCGGCCAACGGCGCCACCGATGCCGACGCCGACGCGGCGGCGGCGGCGCTGGCTCGCCTTGAAGAAGAGGCCGCGTCGTTGCGTGCGTCGCCGATGTCGCTCGTCATGCCCGCGATCGAGGTTCCCGCCGTTGCCGAAGCGTCGGAAGACCAGGCGTCCATCGAGGTATCGGAACGGGTGACCGCCGATGCGCTCGACGAGATCGCCGCGCTGGCCGCGCTGCTCGATCCGCTCGCCGACGTGCAAGACGACATCGATCCGCAGGTCTTGCCGGTCTTCCTTGATGAGGTGGCCGAACTCTTTCCGCAGGCCAGTGAAGACGTCCGGGCATGGCGCCGCAATCCGGGTGACGAGCAGCCGGCGGCACGCCTTCGTCGCACGCTGCACACGTTCAAAGGCAGCGCGCGGATGGCGGGCGCGATGCGGCTGGGCGAAATGGCCCACCTGATGGAGTCGCGCCTGCAGGATGGCGAGACCCCCGTGCTCGGTACGGCTGACCTCTTCGACGCGCTCGACGAGGACCTCGATCGCATGGCGTTCGGACTCGATGCGCTGCGGCGCGGCGAGATCGATGCGCCGATGCCGGCACCCACAAGCGAACGTGCACCGGCGCCTGTGGTGCCCCCGGCATCGGTAACGCCCATTGTCGTCGCCGCGCCCGTCGTGCCGCTGGCCGCGGTGCCGTCCGGGACGCCGCCGAGTTCTGTCAACGTTCCCGTGGAAAGCCCGGTGGAGGTGGCGCCCGCCCTGGCCCAGGTTCCGGCCGTGGATATCGCGCCGGTGGTGACGCCGCCGGTTGCGGTTCCGGAAGCCCCGCCGGTGGCCGCCGTTGTGGCGCCGCCGGTCGCGCCGCCGATCGCCGCCGTGTTGCCGCCGGTAACGCCTGCACCCACGCTTGCCCCTGCGCTGCCTGCAACGCCGCCAACCCCCGCGCCAGCCGAGGCCGCGCACGAACTTGAAACCGGCGCGCGCGCGCAATTGCGCGTACGTGCGGACATCATCGACCGGCTGGTCAACGAAGCCGGCGAAGTGGCCATTGCCCGCGCTCGCGTCGAAGGCGAGTTGCGCTCGCTCAAGTCCAACCTGCTCGAACTCACCAACAGCGTGATCCGACTGCGCACGCAGATGCGCGAGATCGAGATTCAGGCCGAGTCGCAGATCCAGTCGCAGCTGACGCTGCGCAATGACACGCAGGATGGTTTCGATCCGCTCGAGTTCGATCGTTACACGCGCTTCCAGGAATTGACGCGCTCGCTGGCCGAGGGCATCAACGACGTCTCGACGGTGCAGCAGGCGCTGCTGAAGAACCTGGACGACGCGGATGCCGCGTTGCTGGCGCAGGCGCGCATGTCGCGCGAAGTTCAGCAGCGGCTGTTCGCGATTCGCACCGTGCCCTTCGGCAGCCTGTCCGAGCGCCTGTACCGGATCCTGCGCACCACGGCGCGCGAACTCGACAAGCGCGCCAATCTCGAGAT
>JBBQEY010000003.1:0-40475 GCA_038321425.1 Burkholderiales bacterium
GTGTTTCGAGCGCCTGGTCAGGAAACACGCGGGTCTGCTTATTTCGCCGGCGCCTGCATCGCCATGCGCTGGCCATGGCCGCCCTTCAGACGCTGGTCGGCCAACAACTTCTGCTCAGGCGTGAGCACTGCATAGAGCGCATTGCGCGCCGCAGCATTGGCTGCCTGACCGTCCTCACGAAACTTCAGCATCGATTCGCGCTGAGCGGCGTGGTCGATGTTGGCTGAGCTCTTCGGATCCTGCATCTGCGCCTGCATGGCAGTGCGCATTGCCTGCCGGGCTTCCGCCTGCTGACGCAACGATGTCTCGAACTGCTGCCATGCGGGTTCCTGCGCAGCCGTGATTTTGAGCTCGGCCTTTACATCGGCCAGACGCGTGGTCATGGCGGCCGCCGCCTGCGGGCCCTGGCCCCCCCGGCTGCCCATGCCGTGCCCCATGCCCTGCTCCTTGCCCTGCCCCATGCCTTGACCCATGCCTTGCCCCATGCCTTGCCCCATGCCCTGCCCCATGCCGTGGTTCATGCCCATGCCCATTCCACCACCGGGGCCACCCATATCCTGGCCGGGGTGCGCATACACGGCACCGGCAACGGCCAGTGACACAGCGCCAATGGTTGCAATGATCAGTTTGGTCGAGGTATTCATGATGTGTGTCCTTTCGAGAGTTGTTGAGAAGGCGGCACCGGAATCAGCCTGCCTCGTTGCCGCGTTGCGAAAATCCGCGTTGACGGTATTCATTGAACCGCCGCTGTGTAAGCCCGGTGTGTCACGGGCAGGCTCTTTTGTCGCCGCATGCGTCACACCGGCGCCTTGACACGTTGTGATACGTTTGTCTTGCCCACCTCGCACCCAATTGCGGTGCAATAGCACCCATGAACCTGACGATGGAACGCAGCGACCACATTCTGATCGTCGACGACGACGCCGAAATCCGCATCCTGCTCACGCAGTATCTGGAGAAAAACGGACTGCGCGCAACCGCCGTAGGTGATGGCCGCGCCATGTGGCGCGCGCTTGACGCTGGCGCATTCGACCTGATCGTGCTCGATCTGATGCTGCCCGGCGATGACGGACTGACGCTATGCCGCACCTTGCGCACCCGGTCCGACATACCCGTGATCATGCTCACGGCGCGCGGCGACGAGACCGACCGTATCGTGGGCCTGGAGATGGGTGCCGACGACTATCTGCCCAAACCTTTCAGCGCTCGCGAGCTGTTGGCACGCATCAAGGCCATCCTGCGCCGCGCTCGCAGCCTGCCTCCCAACCTGAAACCACAGGACGCCACGTCGCTGCGATTCGCCGGCTGGGTGCTCGATACCGCGTTGCGCCAACTGATCTCGCCCGAGGGTACGCAAACACCGATCGGTGGTGCCGAGTACAAATTGCTGTGCGTGTTTCTGACCCACGCCAACCGCGTGCTCAGCCGCGAACAACTTCTCGATTTGAGCCAAGGGCGCGAAGCCGATCCGTTGGACCGAAGCATCGACGTACAGGTCAGCCGCCTTCGCCAGCGTTTGCGCGACGACCCGCGGAACCCGATGCTGATCAAGACGGTGCGGAGTGAAGGCTACGTGCTTTCGGCAACGGTTGACAAGACGTCCTGATGCAAGCGCTGTCGCACTGGCTGCCCGGTTCGCTTTTCGGCCGACTGATGCTGGTGCTGGCAGGTGGCCTGTTGCTTGCGCAACTGCTCAGCGCCGCGATCAATGTGGCCGAGCGCGACCGCCTAGTGACCAGCAGCTTCGGGCAGCAGCCGGCACAGCGCATTGCCGATGTGGTCACGCTGCTGGACGATCTTGGCCCGACGGAACGGGCGCGCGTGGTCGCCGTGTTTGGGGTGCCACCACTGGTGCTGTCGCTGCATGATGCGCCAGCCATCGATGTTGATACGCCGGGCAGCTGGCGGGCTGGCATGTTCATCGACCGCCTGCGCTCGTCGCTCGGCGGCGATCGTAACGTGAGGGTGGAACCGCGCGAAGCGTTTCCGCCGGAGGCATACACCCGCGGCGGAGCGCGGCGCCACGACGCCATGCGTGGCGGCGCGCCCGGCATGATGGGGTACGGCCCTGGCGCAGGACACGGTGCGGGTGCGCCCGTGCTGCGCACCGAAGTACAGTTGCGCGATGGCCGCTGGGCGCGCTTCGACACCGAGCTTCCTGCGGCACCCGAGGCTCTGCCCTGGCGGCTGGTGCTCACGCTGGTGGTGCTGCTGATCACAATGATTTTGCTGTCCTACGTGGCAGTGCGGTGGGTCGTAAGGCCACTGAAGGTACTGGCGCGGGCAGCCGATGCGTTGGGCCACGATCTCGATCACGCGCCGCTCCCCGAAACTGGCCCACATGAAGTACGGCAGGCGGCTCGCGCATTCAACACCATGCAACAACGATTGTCCGACTTCATCCGGGACCGCACGCGCATGCTCACCGCGCTGTCACATGACCTGAAAACACCGCTCACACGGATGCGACTGCGCACCGACCTGCTCGACGACGACGAGCAGCGCACGCGCTTCGAGGCCGACCTGAAGGAAATGGAGTCGATGGTCACGCAAACGTTGGAGTTCATGCGCGGGTTGGGCGGCAGCGAGCCCGCAGCATCGGTGGACCTGAACGCGCTGATGAAGTCACTGCAGTCCGATAACGCGGCGATGGGCCGCTTGTTCACCATCGAAGGAAAGACCGGAGCACCGATCATCGGCGTCGCCTCCATGCTGAAGCGCTGCCTCTCCAACCTGATCGACAACGCGGTGCTGTATGGGGGGCAGGTCACAGTCCACATCGAAGACTCGGCAAGTCAGATCGAGATTCACATCCTCGATCGCGGCCCCGGCATTCCCGAAACCGAACTCGAAAAAGTTTTCGAGCCATTCCACCGTCTGGAGAGTTCGCGCAGCCGCGCGACCGGCGGCACCGGGCTCGGGCTCGGCATTGCGCGCAACATCGCGCGCGCCGCTGGCGGCGATGTCGTGCTGTGCAACCGTCCCGACGGTGGGCTCGACACCGTGCTGACACTGCCGCGGCAGACAGCCGATGCTGCAGCGCAGAGCAAGGCCGCGGCTTGATCGGGTACAACCGATCGATCGAAATGGAACCGGCACGCCGTTCGAGCAGGTAGGCAGGTACCCCACCCTCGACGGGTTGGACCAGGCAATCGCTTCCTCTCCTACGTCCGAATGTGCTGATCGACGACATCGCCTGACTGGGGTAGGACCCAGAATGCACTCAGGATGCAGTTGGATTTCATGAAGGGTGATGGCACTCGGCGCTTTGGAGTCGATGCGCGCGTAAGTAGAACGTGCCTCGGTCGAACGGGTCGGGTGTCAAATGCAAGCGCGCTTGGGCGCACTCCACTCACTGCATCGTCCCATGCGCCCCACGCGCGCTGATTCGTCTAACCGCAACGACTATTGGAGATCGACCATGAACAAGTACAAGCACAAGTACGTCAGCCGAGTTCTCTTGGCACTGATCGCGGGTTCCTTTGCGGGCATTACGTTGGCGCAAACCACCGCCCCGGCAGAGAAGCCAACCGTTACGGACAAGCAGAGTACGGTGCGCTCCGTCACCGAGAACAAGTCCGGAAGTAGCGCAAGTGCCCAGGACGCGGCCAAGCAGCAGCGGAAAAACGTGGAGAAAGCCCAAGGCCCTCGCGTCCTGCCCGACGCGATGGACAAGCAGAACGCGGTAGGCACCGTCACTGAGAACAAAGCGGGAAGCAACGTAAGCGCCCAGGACGTGGAGAAGCAACGTGCCGCCAATACGGCCGCATCACGAGGCACGCCGTCCGCGCTGAAGACAGATTCGCCAGAACCCGCCGAAAGAGGCTTGAAGCCCAAGAAGTAACGTAACGATTGACCAGGGCGCGTAGACGACCCGGGCAGTTCGGCCGACGCCCGCCCCCAGCGGGGTCGGCCGGTTTCTTGCTTTGCTTCATGCGGCGTTGAACCACTTGCCCGTTTACCGACTTCGTGCGCTTGAATTTACTATCCTTCGGCAATCGCCTCGCGCTTGATGCGATCCATGACCACCTCGAATTCTTCGGGGTCACCGCGTTTGCGGCACACGCGCCAGTTTGCAATTGACATCCCCCCGGAATCCCGTACAGAGTCGGGGTTCGAGATGGGGATGGGGCACTTCATGGATTTCGCACTAAGCAGCGAGCAGCGATTGATGGTCGACACGGTGCGCCGCTTCGTCCAGACGGAACTGATTCCGCTGGAGCGCGGGATCGAGGACAGCGGAGCCCTCGACCCCGCGATGGCCAGAGTCGTTTTCGAGAAATCGCGCGCACTGGGTTTCTACGCGATGAACATCCCGGAGCAATACGGCGGCGGCGGCCTGTCGGCGGTCGACACCATGCTGGTCGAGGAGCAGTTCGGGCATACGAAGGACATCCTGATCCGGCGCGCGTTCGGCAACGTCTACGAGTCGCTGCTTGAGGGGACCACTGCGCAGAAGGAGCGGTGGCTGCTGCCCGCGGTACGCGGCGAGCGCACGTGCTCGATCGCCATCACCGAGCCCGACGCGGGTTCGGATGCCGCTGCGATCAAGACCCGCGCCGAGCGCGACGGCCAAGGCTGGACGCTCAACGGGAACAAGCATTTCATCAGCGACGGGCTGTACTCGGATTTCTTCATCGTGTCGGCGGTGACCGACCCGGAGGCAAGGCCGCGGCATGTGTCGCTGTTTCTGGTCGACAAGGCGATGCCGGGCGTGGTCGTCGGTCGCGACCAGAAGATGATGGGCCTGACAGGCACCAGCCATGTCGAGCTCTATTTCGAGAAGGTCAGCCTCGGCCCCGAGCACCTGCTGGGCAGCGAAGGGCAGGGACTGGCGCTCGCCTACTCGACGCTGGGCCGGGTGCGGCTTGGCCAGGTCGGGGCTCGCGCGGTGGGCAAGTCGAGCCGGCTGCTGATGCTGATGACGCAGCACGCCAACGAGCGCCGGCAGTTCGGCAAGGCGATCGGCGAATTCCAGATGATCCAGCAGATGATTGCCGACAGCGTGGTCGAGATCAACGCGGCCCGCCTCCTGCTGCTGCGCGCGGCCTGGGAGATCGACCAGGGTCGCGACGCGCGCGACTGGATCTCGATGGTGAAGATCAACGCGGCGGAAACGCTCGGCCGGGTCGCCGATCGCGCGGTCCAGGTGTTCGGCGGGGCCGGCTACTCCCGCGCCCTGCCGATCGAACAACTCTACCGCGACGCGCGCATCTACAGGATCTATGACGGCACGTCGGAAATCCATCGCACCGTAGTCGCGAAGAGCGCACTCAGGCACGGCGCGGCGCTGTGGGACATCGGCGCTTGAAACAGCGAGTGCGGCGGCGGCCCCGGCGCGGGCCGCGCTCAATAGGTGGCGCGGCCGCCGGTGAGGTCGAACACGAAACCCGTGGTGAAACTGCATTCGGGATTGGCGATCCAGGCCACCAGCGCCGCCACTTCCTCCACTTTCACCGGGCGCCCCATCGGTATCCGGCTCCTGGCCAGTGCGATGTGCTCGGGGGTCATCTCGCGAAACAACTCGGTCTCGGTGAGTGCCGGCGCCACGGCGTTGACGAGGATGCCGCTGCCCGCCAGTTCCCGCGCCAGCGATTTCGTGAATCCGATGACGCCGGCCTTCGCCGATGCGTAGGCGGCGATACCCTGGTTACCTTCCTTGCCGGCGATCGACGCGATGTTGACAATGCGTCCGCAGGCGCGTGCGCGCATGTGCGGAAGCGCCGCGCGGCAACAGTAGAAGACACCCGTCAGGTCGACGGCGAGTACGCGATCCCATGCCTCCAGCGGATACTCCCAGACCGGCGCAACCGGGCCGTTGATGCCAGCGTTGTTGACCAGGATGTCGACGCTGCCCAGCGCCGCTTCGCTTTCGGCAAACGCGCGCTCGACCTGCGGGTAGTCGGCGACATCGACAGCTTGCACCGAGGCCGGAGCGAAACCGGCGGCCGCGGCATCGAAGTGCTCGGGTTGCCGGTCCCACAGCGCGACGCTGCAGCCTTCCCGCACCAGACGTTGCGCGATGCCGAGACCGATGCCCCGCGCACCGCCGGTGACGATCGCGCCCTGGCCGGCGAGGCTGCGCCTCATACGCCGAACTTCTTTTCTGCCCATGCGCCGGAGCGCATGCAACGATCGCGCGTCATGCCGGCTCAGCCATGCCAGACGTTGGCGATGGCCACGGGCCGGCCCGACGCCAGCGACTCGACGGCCGCTTCCGCGATCGCCTGAGCACGCATGCCGTCGACCAGTGTGGGGTCGGCCGCACCTCCGTTGCGCAGCGCTGCAATCAGCGCGTCGATCTCCGCCACGTAGGTGGGCGCGAAGCGCTCGTACCAGCCGGAGTGGATGCCGGCATCGACGATCCGGTCGCCCTGGTAGAGCGACACGCCCAGCGGATGCAGGCGGCGTGACTGGAGCATGCCTTTCGATCCGAACACTTCGAGCATTTCGTCGCAGCCGTAGCCGGTCCGCCGGCTGAAGTTGAAGGTCGCGAGCCGGCCCGACGCGAACTTGAGCGTAAGCATCGCCGTGTCGACGTCGCCATAGGCGGCGTATTCCGGGTCGAACAGGCAGCCGCCGGCGGCGTAGACCTCGACCGGTTCGCAGCCTGCCATCCAGCACGCGAGGTCGTAGTGATGCGTTCCCTTCTCGCGCAGCAGGCCCCCGCCACGGTGCGCGGCGGCCGGCGGCGCCGCTTCCGCACTGCGCGACACCAGATGCACGGTTTCGACTTCGCCGATCTCGCCGGCACGCACACGATCGTAGACCTCGCGATGATGCGGGTCGAAGCGGCGGTTGAAACCGACTGCCGCCAGCGTGCCGCCGGCGCGCGCCGCATCCAGGCAGGCCCGGGCGCCTTCGAGGCTGTTGGCGATCGGCTTTTCGCAGAGGATCGCCTTCCCGGCCTTGACGCTCGCCAGCACGTGGTCCTCGTGGACATCCGTCGACGATGCGATCACGACGATGCGAACCTCAGGGTCGGCGAGCATCTCGTCGACCGAGGCACTGAATCGCGCGCCGTGTTTCCCGGCGATCTGGCCGCCACGTGCGGCGTCGCTGTCGACCACCCAGCGCAAGCGCGCGTCGTCGCGGGCGGCAATGTTGCGCGCATGCACGCGGCCGATCACGCCGGCGCCGATCAACCCAAACCCGATCTCGTCCACCTAGGCCGCCTCCTGAACCCGCTGCTTGATCATCCCAATCACCTCGTCCGCGTCGCGCCGCCACCAGTTGCGCTCCGAAAAGATCTCCACCTCGACATGGCCGGAGTAGCCTGCCGCTTCGAGTGTCCGCCGAATCGCCGGCAGGTCGATTACGCCGTCGCCCATCATGCCGCGGTCGAGGCGAAGGCTCTGCGTGTCGGAGAGCCAGTCGCTCACGTGATACGAACAGATGCGCCTGCCGGCGCGCGCGATCCCCGCTTCGAGATCGGGATCCCACCACACCGCATAGGCGTCGACGGCGATGCCGACGATGTCCTCTGCGTCGAGACGGTCGCACCATTCGTTGGCGAGCTTCATGGTGGACAGGACCGACCGGGTCGCGCAGATCATCGGGTGCAGCGGTTCCAGCGCAATCTTCACTCCGACGCTGCGCGCGTGGGGCAGCAGCGTGGCGACGCTGTCGAGCGCGCGTTCCCGGGCATCGGCGATGTTCTTGTCGCGGGCATCGACGCCGCCCGCCACGAAAACCAGGCAGGGGGCGCCGAGCGCCGCGGCTTCGTCGAGCGCCCGACGGACGTCTTCCAGCGCCGCCGCAGCTTCCGCCTTATCCGGCGAATTGGCGAGGCCGGCGAAACAGTAGCCCGACAGCGCGATTCCGCTGTCGGCGACCAGCCGGGCCGTCTGTGCCACGCCGTACTCACGTGTCTTGTCGCGCCAGAGGCTGGTACAGGGAACGCCGTTGCGCACCAGTGCCGCGATGAACTGCGGTGTCGTGCACTGCTGCAGCAGCGTCACCTGATGGATCGACAGGCGCTTCGGATCAAGCATGGACGCGGGTGCTTGGCGCAAGTGCTGGCCGGACGACCGGCGAAGTGAGGCGACGCGACCTCATGACGGACGCAGTGCCTGCTCTACGCGTTGGCGCAGTTCCGGCGTGACCACCGGAAGGACGCCGAACCACCGCTCGAAGCAGATGGTGCCCTGGTGTAGCAGCATGCCCAGTCCATCCGAGACAGCAAGGCCGCGTGCTCGCGCGCTTCTCAGCAGCCCGGTCTCCAGCGGCACGTAGACGGCATCGGCGACGACCGCGTCATCGCGCAGTGTCGACAGGTCGACGTCGAGTTCCGGGTAGCCGGCCATGCCCGACGAGGTGGCGTTGACGAAGAGACCCGCGCCGTCGAGCGCGGCCGGAAGGGCTTCGGCGTCCGTGGGTATGACCCTGGCACCGAACCGTTCGCGCAGCGCCTCGGCCTTGGCCGGCGTGCGGTTATGCACATGCACAAGCAGCAGTCCGCGTTCGAGCAGGCCGTAGACGATGGCCCGCGCCGCACCGCCGGCGCCGTACACGACCGCCTTTTCCGACCGCCGATCCCAGCCGGGCGCTTGCTCGTCCAGCGCGGCGAGGAAACCGACAACGTCGGAATTGGTCGAGCGCAGTTTCCCCTCGTCCAGCCACATGATGTTGGCGGCGCCGATCGCTATCGCCCGCGCATCGGGCTCGGTCAGCTTGAGCGCCATTTCCTTGTGCGGCATGGTCGCCGACCCGCCGACATAGCCGCGCTCGCCGAGGGTTGCGAGGAACTCCGGGAAGTCCTCGGGCTGCACGGCTTCCAGGCGGAAGTCGACGTCGAGCTGGTGCTTCTCGATCCAGTAGCCGTGGATGATCGGTGCCCGCGATTGCTTGACGGGCCATCCAATGACGCACGCTGCCGGTTTCATTGCTGCCATGCTCCAATCTCCTTCCGGCCCTGCGCCGCATCGCCGCGCGACCCGCAGCCAGTTGCGGGGATGCGATACGAGCGGCTCTCGCGGGTGGTCAATACAGTCCTGACGTGGCGCCGCCGTCGACCGCGATGGCGGTGCCCTGGATGTGCCGCGCGGACTCCGAGCACAGGAAAAGGGCGAGGGCGGCAATGTCCTCCGGCGTGCCCAGGCGCGCCAACCCGTCCTTGGCGATCAGCGCATCGCGGATTTCCGTGACCGTGGTGTCGGCGGCCTCTGCGCGCTGCTTGAACAACTGCTCGACGCGCTCGGTCTCGGTCATCCCTGGGAGGATCGCGTTGACGTTCACGCCGTCGCGCTTGCCCAGTCCCGCCAGGCCCTTGGAGAAATTATGCATGGCGGCATTGACCGACCCGCCGACCAGGAACTCCGCGTCCGGCGTGCGCGCCGCGCCGCCGATGATGTTGACGACGTGGCCATGCGCCTCCTTGAGCCGCGGCCAGAACAGGCGGCACAGACGCACGCAGCCGAAGAACTTGAGCGCGAAGCCGTCCTGCCACACGTCGTCGTCGAGGCTCATGAACGAACCGGCGCGGGTCGCACCGGCCGAATTCACCAGGATGTCGCAGCGACCATGACGCTGCGAGACGAATTCGAAGACCTGCCCGCAACCGGCCAAAGTGCGCAGATCGGCCGCGCAGACCTCCGGACGCGCGCCGCTGCTTTTCTCGATGGTGGCGGCCGCGGCTTCCAGATTTGCGGACGACGAGGCGGCAAGCACCAGTTTCGCGCCTTCGCCGGCAAACGCGGCCGCAATGCCGCGCCCGATGCCGCGGCTCCCGCCCGCAACCACGATCACTTTTCCTGCGAATGCGCCTGCCATCATTGCCTCCCTTGCCTGATCACGAACGAACTGGGGTCGCCGCGCTGGCGGATACCGCGGCGCGCAAACCCAGCAGATAACTGTCGAGTCCGAATCCGCAGATCTGCCCCTTCACGATCTCGGCGAACACCGAATGATGCCTGAACGTCTCGCGCGCGTGGATGTTGGACATGTGGATCTCCACCACTGGTACGGTCAGGATCGCCAGCGCATCGCGGATGCCGTAGCTGTAATGGGTCCAGGCCCCGGCATTGATCACCACCGCGTCGATCTTCTCGCGGTAGGCCTGGTGAATCCGCTCGCCCATCGCGCCTTCGTGATTGGTCTGGTAACACGTGACTTCGGTGCCGAGTTCCACGCCGAGCGCTCGCAGATGACCGTCGATCTCGCCGAGCGTGATGGTTCCGTACTGCAGCGGATCGCGCTTGCCGAACATGTTGTGGTTGATGCCATGGAGCATCAGTACCTGTCTCATCGAAAAGCCTCGCAAGTTCTCAATAGGTCGCGCGTCCGCCCGACAGGTCGAAGGTGAAGCCGGTGCAGAAGCTGCACTCCGGCCCGGCGATCCAGGCGACCATCGCCGCCGCTTCATCAATGGTCAGGAAGCGTCCCATCGGGATCTTCGCCTTGGCCGTGGCGATGTGCTCCGCCGTCATTTCGCGGAAGAGGTCGGTCTCGGTGATCGCCGGCGCAATGCAGTTGACCAGCACACCGGACCCGACCAGTTCCCTCGCCAGCGACTTGGTGAAGCCGATCACGCCGGCCTTGGCCGACGCATAAGCGGCAATGCCGGCGCTGCCCTCCTTGCCGGTGATCGACGACACGTTGACGATCCGACCGTAGCCCGCCGTGCGCATCCGCGGCACCACGACGCGGCAGCAGTAGAACACCCCGGTCAGGTCGACGGCCAGCACGCGATCCCATGCCTCAAGCGGGTATTCCCAGACCGGCGCCACCGGACCGTTGACGCCGGCGTTGTTGACCAGGATGTCGATGCGATCGACGCGCTGCATCGTCGCCGCGAAGGCACGCTCGACCAATGCATGGTCGGAGACGTCGACTCTCTCGATCGCCGCGGGCTTGAAACCCGACGCGGCCGGGTCGAAAGCATCCGGGTCGCGATCCCAGATGACGACACGGCAACCTTCGTCAGCGAGGCGCGCGGCGATGCCCCGGCCGATGCCGCGCGCACCACCGGTGACGATGGCGACCTGTCCCTGCAATGTTGGCTTCGTTTCGATCATCGCGCGCCCCTTCCGGCGGCTCCGGTGCGGAACTCGCGCAGGATTTCGTCGATCACCCAGGTCGTGCGGGCCGCGGACTGACCGCTGCTCGGGCACTTGCCGTTGCCGTTCAGCTCATCGACCATGGTCTGGATCAGAGGCTGGTGCACGTGCGGCGGATCCTCGATCGCGATTTCTTCTACGCCGCCATTGCGACTCAGCTGGATCGGCACGGGCCTGGTCGTCGAGAAGCGAATGCGCCCCTCCGCTCCGACGATCTCGTTGAACTCCTCCTCCCGGTCCGCCGCGTAGCACCAGGCGCCGCTGCCGAGGACGCCGGATGCGAAGCGGAAACTCGCGGTGACGATGTCCTCGACACGGTAGTTCCCGCCCTGGTTGTCGGCGAAGGCGCGCACCTGCTCGATCGGTCCGAACAGCAGGTCGAAGAAATCCAGCGTGTGACTCATCATGTCGACGAAAAGGCCGCCGCCGGAACACGCCGCGTCGACGCGCCACGCCGGCGCGTCGCCAGCCGCCGGACGCGCGGTTGCGAGCGCCGGCTGGAACTGGCGGCTGGTCACCATGCGCACCGGGCCGATGGCGCCGCTTGCGAGCAGATCGCGCACCGCGAGAAAGCGCGGCAGCGCTCGCCGGTAATAGGCGACCCAGAGGGGGACTCCGGCCGCCGAGCACGCCTCGATCATGCGCATGCATTGACCGTGATCCATGGCCATCGGCTTTTCCACCAACACCGGCTTTCCCGCCGCGGCGCAGCGCAGCACGTAGTCACAGTGGGACGCTGGCATCGTCGCCACGTAGACGGCGTCGATGTCGGGGGCACGGATGATCGCGTCGGCGTCGTCGTGCCAGCGCGGTACGCCATGACGACGCGCGTAGTCCGCGGCCAGCACCCCATTGCGCCGCATCACCGCGACCAGCTCGGAACCTTGCGCCTTGCGCAGGCCAGGACCGCTCTTGATCTCGGTGACATCGCCGCAGCCGATGATGCCCCAGCGTACCGGCTTCACGGTGTCACCTGTCGGCTGATTTCATTCATTTCGTCGACACTGGGTTGTCAGGCGGTGGCGGTGGCCAGCCGCGCGACGGCTTCCTCGGCGTAGAGCACGCCGTCGCCTTCCATCGCGTCGATTTCGGATTCGGAAAAACCCAGCGTCGCCGCGATCGACCGGTTGTGCTGGCCCAGGAGCGGCGCGACGCAGCGCGGCGTCACGTCGCAATCGGAGAACTTGAAGGGAATGTTGGCGAGCCTAACCTTGCCCAGGACCGGGTGCTCCTGCTCGACGATCATCCCGCGCGCCGCCACCTGCGGATCGGCGAGCACCGCGTCGATATTCTGCACCGCCGCGCCCGGCACTAGAGCCGCGTCGAGCGCGGCCATGCATTCGGCCACCGTGTGGCGTTTGGTCCAGGCGCTGACATGACCTAGCACCTCCTCGCGGTTCGCATTGCGGCCTTCCGGACGGTGGAAGCGCGTGTCGGCGGCGAGCGCGTCGCCTCCGACCAGCCTCGCGAGCCGCTTCCAGGCATCGTCGACCTGGGCGGCGATCGCCATGTTGCCGTCCTTGGCGGCGAACACGCCGTAAACCGTGGATTGCGGCAGGTCGTGTCCGGTCTGCTCGGGAATCTCCTTGCCGCCGCTCATCGTGTAGCACTGGACGGCGAAATCGTGCATGCCGATCATGCAGTCGTAGAGCGCCATGTCAATGTGCTGACCCTTGCCCGACGTCGCGCGGCCGACGAGGGCGGCACACACGGCGGCCACGCCATGGATACCCGCGTACATGTCCGCGATCGGCATGCGGAACAGTGGCGGCGGTGCGCCCGGTTCGCCGATCATGGCCATCGCTCCGCTCTTGGCCTCGGCGATCAAGCCGAATCCGGGCCGCGTTGCGTCCGGACCCGTGTGCCCGTAGGCCGAGACCGAGCAATAGACGAGGCGCGGATTGAGCGCCGAGAGCTCCTTGTAGCCCAGTCCCAGCTTTTCGAGCGCGCCCGGCCGGTAGTTCTCCACGAACACGTCCGCCGTGCGCACGAGCGCGCGCAGAAGCTTCAGTCCGCGCGCGTCCTTGAGGTTCACGCAAAGACCCTTCTTGCCCATGTTCTGCTGCAGGAAGTAGCCGCTCTGCCCGTCGACGAAGTAGGGGTGGTGCCGACCGGCGTCACCGTCGCGGGGCCTTTCCACCTTGATCACCTCCGCGCCCATGCCGGCGAGGCAGCGGCTAAGGTAGGGACCGGCCAGGAAGTGCGTGTAATCGACGACCCGCAAGCCGGCGAGGGGGAGGGGTTGCTGTGCCATGGGATCGCTCCGAAAATGTGGACGTGGCTGGAAACTGGCTGGCGGAAGGCGATCAGCTTTTCGCCGCATCCGGCCGGCACGGAATCATCAGCTTGTGCTCGCCACGGTGGACCAGTTCGTCGTTCTGGTTGATGAGTTCGCAGGGAATGATCACAATGCCCCAGCCGGGCTTGCTCTTCGAACGACGCATTTCGCCGATGCGAAACTTTACGTGCAGCGTGTCGCCGATCCGGATCGGCAGCAGGAAATCCCAGGTCCAGCCCAGCGACATCCCGGGCAGGAAACGGTATTCGGCCTGGCACTTGAGGCCGTCGGCGACGGCGAGTCCGAAGAGGCCGTGCGCGACACGCTCGCCAAAGTGCGACTTGCGCGCGTATTCCTCGTCGATGTGCAGCAGCGTGCGATCGCCGGAGACTTCGGCGTACATGTCGATCATCGCCCCGGTGACGGTCATCGTCGGGGTCAGCGCCTCGTCGCCGACGTTGGCGTCGTCCCAGTAGCGTTCCTTGGCCATGTGCTTCCTCCAGAATGGTGTTGGGTGGTTCCGGGCCGGGCCGGCGTTCAGGCCTGCGCGTTCGCGCTGGAAGCCACCGCCGCGCGCAGGCCGAGCAGATAGCTGTCGACGCCGAAGCCGGCGATGTAGCCTTTCGCGATCTCGGAAATCACCGAGTACTGGCGGAACTTGTCGCGGATGTGGTTGTTCGACATATGGATTTCGACGATCGGCACGGTCAGGATCGCCAGCGCGTCACGCATCCCGTAGCTGTAATGCGTCCAGGCTCCGGCGTTGATGATCACGCCATCGACCTTGTCGAAAAACGCCTGGTGGACGCGCTCGCACATCTCGCCTTCGTGATTGGTCTGGAAGCTCTCGACCTGGACGCCCAGTTCCTTGCCCAGCTCAGCGAGTTTTGCGTCGATCTCGGCGAGCGTGATCGTCCCGTAGAATTTCGGCTCGCGCTCGCCGAACATGTTGTGATTGACTCCGTGCAGCATCAGGAATTTCTTCAAACTCGTTCTCCGTTTTGCAATGGTTACCGATGGTCGGCGCGCGCGGTTCCGGCGCGCGGATCGACCGCCAGTACGGTGGCGACCGAATTGCCGGTTGCCTGCAGGATTTCTACGCACAGGCCGTCTGGCAGCGCCAGCCAATTGCGTCCCTGCGGCATCTCCGTGACACCTTCCCATGCGTAGGCCTCGGTCAGCGCGGCCTCGAGATCCTCAGTCATCACGCCGAAGTGCGCGAGGCGTCCCTCGGGTCCCGCGAAATCCGGGTCGGCCATCAGCTGCACGCCGCCGACGGTCCACACCTGCCGGGGATCGTCCTGCGGGCCGTCCACTTCGCGGACCGGCATGCCGAGAGCCTCGCGGAAGAAGCGGACATGCCAGTCGATATCCTTCACCCGGATCGCGACGTGCTCGACATAGGATTTTCTGCGATAGGCCATGGCTGGTTTCCTTCGCCGTTCCGGTCACCGGTTCGCGGGGGCGTACTTCTGCATCCACAATTCGATGCCCTTCACGCATGCGACCAGCGCCTGGTTGACGGGGGTCGGGACCCCGGCGCGCAGGCCCGCGCGCACGACCGACCCGTTGATGAAGTCGACCTCCGTTGGCGCGCCCTTCTCGATGCTTTGCAGCATCGACGCCTTGAATTCCGCGGGCAGTCCTTCGCCGGCCAGGTTCCACGCGTCCTCGGGCCTGTCGCTGGTGAGCCTGACATCGAGTGCTTTGGCCACGTCGATCGCCTCGGCCACCGCCGCCAGCGCGCATTGCCTGACCTCGGGCAGCGCATACAGCCCGCCGTAGGGCAGGCGCGTGATACCGGACAGCGCGCCGGTCGCGACATTGATCAGGAGCTTGTCCCACATCGTGCCGACGATGTTGTTGCTGACCTCGGTGGGCAGGCCGGCGCGGGAGAATGTTTCGGCGATTCGCTTCGCGCGCTCGCTGATGCGGCCGTCGAGCTCGCCGATGAACGTGAACTTGCCGCGCGTGCCGGCGATCACGTGGGCGGGGCCGAGCAGCACGCCGCCGGCGTAGGTCTTGCCGGCCAGCACCCGCGCCTTGCCGACCACCTCGGCGAGAATTTCCTCGTGGCCCAAGCCGTTCTGCAGCGAGATCACCGCGGTGTCCGGTCCGATGATTGCGCTCGCATGCTCGATGGCCTCGCGCGTGTGGAAGGATTTCACCAGCACGACGACGAGGTCGGCCGGAGAGAGGCCTTCAGCAGAGGTCCTTGCCCTGACCTTGACGATCCGGTCGACGCCTCCGTCGCGCAGCGTGAGGCCGCGTTCGTTCATCGCCTCGACGTGGACGCTCCAGGTGTCGATCAGGCAGACGTCGTTGCCGCCCTCGGTCAGCACGCCACCCAAGGCGCTACCGAGCGAACCGGAACCAAGCATGCAGATCTTCATGGCTGGAGGCGCTTTCCTGGCTCGTGGTCGGCAGCGGCGCGTTGGCCGGCGCTCAGACCGTGCGGACGATGCGGCCGGTCCTGGCCGCCTCGACGATTGCGTCGACCACGCGCAGGTTCTGCAGTCCGTCGCGCGCGCTGACCAGCGGCTTGGCGACGCCGCGGATCACATCGACGAAGTGCGCAATCTGCCGCTCCAGCGGGTCCACGGGATTGATCTCGACCAATGACCGGTCGAGCGCCTTGTGCCACGAACGGCCGGCTTCATTCGAGTAGCGTTGCAAGCGCATCGTGGGAATCGCCAGCGAGCCGAAGGTGCCGGTGACCAGATAGCAGTCGTCGTCGTCGGTGTGCGCCTTGTCATAGCGCGGATCCTCGCCGGAGGTGTGTTCCCAGCTTCGGTCGGACGCGGCGGTGTCGGACAGCATGAACGTGCCCAGCGCACCGCTTGCAAAGGAAAGCGCGATCGCCACCGTGTCCTCCACCGGGAAACCGCGCGTGGCGCTGGAGGAGAAGGCCTGCACCGCGACGATCTCGCCGCACAGCGAGCGAAGGTTGCTGACCTCGTGAATCATGTTGAGCAGGATCGGGCCGCCTCCGGGTTGGCGGCGCCACGCGGATGCGCCCTCGAAGTAGCCCTCGTTCTCCGCCTTGTAGAAGAGCACGGTGCCCACCACGGCGACGATCTTGCCCAGCGTGCCACTTTCGATGACCTCGACCGCGCGGGCCATGATTGCCCCGTGGCGGCGATGGTGCCCGACCAGCACCGGCACGTTGGCGGCATCCGCGGCGTCGCACAGGCGCATACCGGCTTCGAGCGTGTGCGCGACCGGCTTTTCCACCAGCGTGGGTACCCCGGCGGCGATGCAGGCGAGCGCCTGGTCGCAGTGCATCTGGTTTGGCGTCGCGAGGATCACGCCGTCGGGGCGATCCTTGACGAACAACTCGGCGAGCGAGGCGTAGTGCGGCACGCCGAGCGAACTCGCGTAGCCGCTGGCTGCGGGCGCGGGGTCGACGATCGCGGCGAGCGCACAGGCGTCGCTTTTCACGATGAGTTCGGTGTGGCGCTTGCCGATCTGGCCGGCGCCGACGACAGCAATGCGGACTTCTGAGTGGGGCATGATTCAGGCGGAAAGAACCGGCCGGCGCGTTACGCCTGCGGCGAGGACAAGGCGGATGAACGACGATAGGTTCCGGGGCGACATTTGTCCATGTGATGGGGGCAATAACATGTATTTGAATTTTCAATAATTCGCGGCGTACGGCGTCGCCGGCGATTCACGGCTGCGGCAAGGCTCCTACCTTGGTCCACGCGCCGGCGTCGCGGTTGGACTCGACGGCCGCCTCGATGAAAGCCATGCCCAGGACGCCGTCGCGCGCGGTCGCGAACGAGCGCGCGAGCGGATTTGCGGGCCGGCCGAGCCGGCGGGCGCCGACCACCTCGGCCACATCGGCGTAGATGTTGCCGAACGCGCCGAAGTAGCCTTCCGGATTGCCGGCCTTGGTGCGCGACGCGTGCTTCGCGGCGTCGCAGAGGTAATCTTCTCCGCGGCGCAGGATACGGTAGGGTGCGTTGTCCGCGCGCAGGTGCAATGCATCGGGCTTCTCCTGATCCCAGTGCAGGCTGGCCTTTTCCCCGAAGATCCGGATACGCAGGCCGTGGCCGTTGCCCGCCGCGACCATGCTGGCCCAAAACTGGCCGCGCGAACCCCCGGCAAAGCGCAGGTTCACGAAGGCGTTGTCGTCGGCGACGCGTCCCGGCACCATCGTTGTCAATTCCGCCGAAAGCGATTCGATCTCGAGTCCCGTCATCCGGCGCAGCAGGTGGTGGGCATGGGTGCCGATGTCGCCCAGCACCGTCGACGGTCCGGCGATCGCTGCGTCGACACGCCAGGCCATCCTGGCGTCGCCCTCCGCCTCGATCAGGCGGTTGCGCGTTCCGTGCGCATATTCGACCGTGACCACGCGGATCGCGCCCAACCCGCCGGAATCCACCTGGTGCCGCGCTTCGAACACCATCGGATAGGCACTGTAGTTGTGCGTCAGCGCGAACAGGACTCCATGCTCGGCCGCCGCTTTCTCGACCGCCAGGGCCTCGGCCAGCGAGTTCGCCATCGGCTTGTCGCAGACGACGTCGATGCCGTTGCGCAAGAAGGCGAGGCTTGCCGCCGAATGCGTGTCGTTCGGCGTGACGATGACGACGCACTCGATGCCGTCAGGACGTGCCGCTTCCGCCGCCGCCATCGCTGCGAAATCGGCATAGAGGCGGTCGGGCGCGATGCCGAGCTCCTCACCCATCGCCAGATTGGCGTCAGCGCGGCGCGAGAAGGCGCCGGCGACGAATTCGAAACAGCCGTCCAGTCGTGCCGCCCGGCGGTGCGACGGGGCGATGCCGGCACTTGGCCCGCCACCTACCATGCCTGCCCGCAGCGGGCGCATCAGCGCATGCTCACGCAAAGCGTCTGCAGGCCGCCGAAGTCGGCGCAGTAGTTCTGTCCTTTGCGCAATGGCGTGGGCAATGTCAGCGAGCCGGTGGAAAGAAGATCGCCGGCGCCAAGCCCGATGCCGCGTTGGGCCAGCCCGTTCACCGTTTCGATCAGGATGTCGACCGGATCGCGGCGAAACTCGCCCGTATAGGTGTGGATCAATTCGCCGCCGTCGATGCGTGCCTCGACGCGCATGTTCTCGAAGTCGATTTTCTGCCAAAGGGAAATGTCGGCACCGGCGACATAGGCGCCACCCGAGCCGTTGTCGGCGATGGCATCGTGCGTCGTGAATTTGCGGCCACCCTCGCTTGGTGCATAGCGGGTGCCGGCGACTTCAAGTCCCGGGACGAATGCAAGGAGAGGGGCGAGCTCGTCGCGCGTCCAGGCGCGGTCGCGTACGGGCACTTCGCGCGTGAAGCGGAACGCGAATTCGCATTCGATCTTGTAGCCGTCGAACATCGCGGCAGAGACCTCGGCCGGGCTCGCGAACATCCGCGGCGCCATTAGCCGGCCGGTGATCGGTCCGTCGTGCCCTTCAAGAACCTGCACGGCGCGCACGGCTGCCCCGACCTTCCAGCCGGCGCAACGATCGCCGATGAGCTCGGCCATCCGGTCCTGGATGGCGAAAGCGTCGGCGCGCGAGGCGGGTGCGGCCTCGGCTGGGGGGAGGGCGATCGTGGCGCAGTCGCGCCAGGCGTCCGCGAGTGAGCGGGCGAGTTTTTCAAATTTGTCTTCCATTCAATTCTCCGGTTGAAGGCCGCGCGACCGGGAACGGCGGGCCTGCCCGAACGACGCGTTCCGCCGCGCCTGTTCAGGCCTTCATCTTGGTGATCACGCCAAACAGTCCCGCCGGCCGCACCATCAGCACGATGATCAGCATGATGAATGCGTAGATATCCTTGTAGCTGCCGGACAGGTAGCCGGCGCCCAGGCTTTCGACCACGCCGACCAGCAGGCCGCCCAGCACCGCGCCGGGCAGGCTGCCGAAGCCGCCGATCACCGCGGCCGCGAAGGCCTTGACCAGGATGCCGATACCCATCAGGACCTGCACGTAGTTGATTGGCCCGACCAGCACTCCGGCGGCGGCGCCGAGTGCGCAGGCCACGCCGAAGATCACCGAGATGGTCAACGGCACGTTGATGCCCATCAGGTACGCGATTTCCTTGTTGCCCGCGACCGCCCGGACCGCGAGACCGAGCCGGGTCTTCTTGAGAAACAGGTGCAGGGCCGTCATCAGGATCAGCGCCGCGAGCACAATCCAGACGTAGGCCGCCGGCAGCGTCACGTTGCCGATTTCGAACGGCATGCCGTAGCTGACGGGGAAGGGCGCGGCCTTCGGGCCCCAAATCAGGAAGGCGATGTTCTGCAGGATGATCGACATGCCGAAGCCGCAGATGACCATGGCCATCCCCGCGACGGTGTACCCGCCGCCCGACTTCAGGATTCGTCGGTAGAAGACCCGCTCGATAACCACGCCGATCAGCCCAGTGATGATCATCGATCCGAACAGCACCACCGGGAAGGGCCATTGAGTGGCGTTGTACAGGGAAAGCCCGATGAAGGCACCGAGCATGTAGATCTCGCCGTGGGCGAAATGCACGACGTCCAGGCCCGAGTAGATGAGAGAGATTCCAATCGCGACCAGTGCGTACACCATGCCGAGCGACAGTCCGACAATGACGAGGTCAAAGAAATATTGCATGTTCTTGTTCCTTCCGCTCTCGCGTGGCTGTCAGAGAGACAGTTTCTGGTCGACGTCGGCGACCGTACCGCCGAGGAATGACAACCGGACGGCATCGTCCTTGATCAGGTCTTCCGCGGGCCCCTCGATGTGAATGGCGCCGTCCTTGATCACATAGGCGTAGTCGGCCAGCAGCAGGGCCATGCGCACATTCTGCTCGACCAGCAGCAGGGTCATGCCGTCGCGGCAGATGCGGGCGACCGCGCGGAAAATGTCGAGCACGACCTGGGGCGCGAGCGCCGCGCTCGGTTCGTCGAGCAGCATCATCTTGGGTTCGGACATGAGTCCGCGGGCGACGCAGAGCATCTGCAGCTGGCCGCCGGACAGCGTGCCCGTCAGCTGTCGTCGGCGTTCCTTGAGAATGGGAAAATATGTGAAGGCGCGCTCCAGTCCGCGCGCGCGCACGGCGCGTTCGGGCCGGATATGCGCGCCGAGCATGAGATTCTCTTCGACCGTCATCGCCGGATAAGCTTCTTTGCCTTGGGTGACCTGCACCAGGCCGCGGCGGACGATCAGGTCCGCACGCAGGCGGTCGATGCGCTCGCCGTCGAAGACGATTTCGCCGCTCCAGGGCTGGATCAGCCCGGAGATGGCTTTGAGCATCGTCGACTTGCCGGTGCCGTTGCCGCCGAGCAGCGCGACGATGCGGCCGGGCTCGACCGACATGGTCACGCCGTTGAGGATCTGGACGCTCCCGTACCCTCCGACGACTTCGGTGACCTTCAGCATGGAGATGTCCGTGGTGAAATCATCGCTCGGATCCGTTGCGCGCGTTGGTTCTAGCCTGCGACCGCAGCCGCGTTGCGCGACTCCAGTCCCTTGACGATGGCGATCATGGTATCGATCGTGGGCGTCGGGATCCCGTGCTCCCGGCCGAGCCTGGCCACCGAGCCGTGGATGACGTCGATCTCGGTGGGGCGGCGATTGGCGATGTCGATCGCCATCGACGACTTGCTGGCGCCGGTACCGCCGCCGCTCACATCGACCAACTTGTCGAAGATCGCACGCGTTTCTGCCGCGCCGAGTGCGATGCCGCAGGCCTGCGCGACGGCTGCAGTCTCGTCGAGCGCCCGCAGCACGACGGTGCGCAGCTCCGGCACGGCGACGATCTGCGCCGAAGCGAGGTCGGTCGCTGCCGATACGGCGCCCAACGCGACATTGCCGAGCAGCTTCTGCCACTTTTCCTTCTTGATGTTCTCGCTGGCGAACGTGGGCAGCCGGTGCCGCGTGAACGCGTCGGCAATCAGTACGGCACGTTCGGAGCGCCCGCCTCCGAGTTCGCCGATATAGGTCGGCAGATCACCGAAGTTGCGGATGACACCGGCCTGGACGATCGTCGCGCCCTGCGCGGTCAGTCCGCCGAGGACGTGGGCGGCACCGAGGATCCGGCCAAGGGCTTCCTCGTTACCGAGGCCGTTCTGGAACGAGATCACGGCGGTCGATGCCTTGACCAGGTGGCGGACCGAATGCGCTGCCGCGACGTTGGCGTGGGCCTTGCACTGGAAAAGGATGACGTCGGCATCGACCAGGGTTCGGGGTTCGGTCGTCGCCGGGATGTACACGGTCCGGTCGCCGCCGTGACCGACGCTGCGCAAGCCGTCGCGGTTGATGGCGTCGACGTGGTCCTTCCACACGTCGACCAGCGTCACGTCGAGGCCGCCTTCGGTGAGCAGCCCGCCGAACAGGCAACCCATGGCGCCTGCGCCCACGATCACGACCTTCGGTTTTTCCAGCCCCATCGACAATGTTCCCGTAATTTGTGTGCCGGAGTGTTCTCTGCGGCTATCCGCGCAGGAACGCGCGCACTTCCGCATCCTGCATTTCCTTGCCCAGATAAGCTTCGATCACGCGATGATCGTCCTTGATCGCTGCAGGCGGCCCTTCGGCGATCTTTTCGCCATGTTCGAGGACGGTGACGGTGTGGCATGTCTCCATCACGACCTTGAGGATGTGCTCGATGATGACCACCGTGAGGCCGAAGCGATCCTTCAATGCCATGACCATGCTGAGCAGCTTGTCGACGTTGGGCGGCGACAAACCCGCCGCCGGTTCGTCGAGCATCAGCAACTTCGGCCGCAATGCCACGGCCCGCCCCAGCGCGAGCAGACGGCGCTGCCCGCCCGACAGTTCGCCCGCCGGCATGCTCGCGAACTCGGCGAGGCCGATGAACGCCAGCAATTCCATCATCTCCTCGCGCACGCGACGCTCTTCCGCCCACACCGACATCGTGCCGACGATGGCCGCGGGAATCCCGTAGCGCGTATGCCGGTGGTGGCCGACGAGCAGGTTCTCCAGCACCGAGATGTTGGAGAAGATGCGCAGCATCTGGAAAGTGCGGGCGATGCCGCGATTGGCGATCTCGTGCGGCGGGAGGTTGGTGACGTTCTCGCCGGCAAAATACATGGTGCCGCCAGGTTCCGGCTGGTACACGCCCGAGATCAGATTGAAGAGCGTGCTCTTGCCGGAACCGTTGGGGCCGATGATGCCCCGGATTTCGCCGTCGACAAGATTCAGGTCGACATTCGACAGGGCGACGAGTCCACCGAAATGTTTGGAGAACCCCGTGACCTCAAGCAGCATCTTGCTTTGCCTTGCGGATCGCGACAAAACGGCGCGTGACGAGATAGCGGTCGATAAATCCACCGATCCCGGTCGGCATGAACATGACCGTCAGCACGATTACCGTGCCAAAGAGCAGCATCTGGTACATGTAATAGTCGCGCGTGAGATCGAAGATGATCGTCACGACGATCGCGCCGATGATGCCGCCCCATATGTGGCCGATGCCGCCGAGGATCACCATGAGCAGCAGCGTCACCATCTCGGCCAGCATGTAGCTGTTGGGGTGGATGAACCCCGGCGACATGTGCGCGGTGAGGCTGCCCGCCGCGCCGGCGTAGAACGCGCTGAAGATGAACGCCAGCGACTTGTACTTCTGCACGTTGATGCCAGCCGCGGCCGCGGCGAGCGGATCCTCGCGCAACGCCATGAACGAGCGCCCGATATCCGAGCGCAAGATACAGAACGATAGGTAGATGCCGAACAGCGCTATTGGCATCACCACATAAAAATAACGCAATTGGGTGTTCAGCAGGAAGCCGAACAGGTCGGGTGGCGGAATGTCGCTGATGCCGATCGAGGCTCCGAGATAGTCGGTTGCGGAGATGAAGACCCGCACCGACTCGGCGAGACCGAGCGTAGCCAGGGCCAGATACGCGCCCTCGAGCCGGAACGCCGGTATCCCGACGATCGCGCCGGCGATCGCCGTGACCAGCATCGCACTCGGCAAGGCGATCCAGAACGGCGCACCGAACTTGGTGGCCAGGATGGCCGAGGTGTAGGCACCGATGGCCATCAACGCAATATGGCCGACAGTCACCTGGCCGGCGAAACCCTTGACGATGTTGAGGCCGACGGCAAGGATGATGTTGATCAGGATCAGGTTCAGCAGAAAGCGGTGGTAGTCGTTGAACGCGAGCCAAGGAAGCACGGACATCACGGCAAAACCGATGATCCACGGCATCAGGTGCCGGAACGGCGTCATTGCCGCCGCCGCCTGGTCCGGTACCGGGGTGCGTGCATCGCTTCCGTCAATCGGCATGTGCGGCTCCCGTCAAGGGTCGGCGTGGGTAGCGGAGGTCACGGATGCGGACAGCCGGGACCGCCGGATGGGCCAAGACCCATCCGGCGACTTGCAGTATGAGAAGAACTGTCCCGGCCGACGTCTACTTGGCCAGTCCGAAATCCTTGTCGAAGGCAACGCGCGCCAGAATCTTGGTCTCGAAGTTCTCGCCGCCTTTCGTGTACTGCACGAGGACCGCCGTGCGGTTGCCGTCGCGGCACTGTGGCGTAGCCGCGGCACAGAATTCGATCACGCCAGCGGCGAGTCCTTCGTACTTGATTGTCGCCAGCGCGTCGCGGATCGCACGCCGGTCTTCTGCCAGCGAGGCATCCGTCAGTTTCAGGTTGGCCTTGGCGAGCGCCATTTTCGCGATCTGCGCCGCGTCCCAGGCCTGCGAGAAGTCATGATCCGGGCAGGCGAACTTGTACTTCTGCTTCACCATGGCCACGAATTGCTTGGCGATCGGCCGCTCGTCGCCGCAGTTGAATGCCTGCGTGAAAGTCGTTCCGATCGCCGCGTCACCCGCGAGCTTGGGATAAGTGACGTTGCCGGCGGACGAAGCCGCGACGCGCATCACCTTCTTGGGAATGCCAACCTCGAAGGACTGCTGGGCCTGACGGGCCAGCGCGTCGGACTGCCCGGCGATGGCGAGAATCTCCGGATTGGTCGCCTTGATCTTGAGCAGGTGCGAGCGAAAGTCGAGGTCGTTTTCCTGCATCTGCGTTTCGAAGACCGGGTCGACGTTGTAGTTTTTCTTCATGTACTCCTGAAGCTGCTTGGTGAAGGCGATCCCCGCGCCGTCGGTCGTGTACAGGTACGCGACTTTCTTGCCGACGTTCTCGCCCAGATACTTGCCGTAGACCCCGGCGTAGAAACGCTCGGAGACGGACACGCGGAAGACCCATTCGCTGCCCTTCTGGGTAATCGAGGAATTGGTCGACATCGGGATGAGTTGGGGGACCTGTTCCTTGGCGGTGACGTCGGCAATCGGCATGGACACCGAACTGCAGGTCGAGCCAATGATCAGGTGCACCTTGTTCTGGTGGATGAGGCGGTTGACGTTGGCCACACCCTTGTCCGGCTTGCACTCGTCGTCGAGAAGGATCACCTCGATCTTCGCACCATTGATGCCGCCCTTGGCGTTGATCTCCTCGAGCGCGGTCTTGGCGATGTCCCCGTAGGCCAGGCCCGATTCGACGAGCATGCGCAACGTGATCCCGACCCGGATCGTCTTGTCCTGCGCCATGGCCGAATTCGCCACCAGGCACAGACTCATCAGCGCGATCGTGCCTGCGCCGCACATCGATTTGCCAAGCGTGGTTCTCATGTGTTGCTCCTCCAGGGGTTACGCCGTTCTGAAATGGAATACTCCGCATGGCCCGTTGCCGCGCCACTGCGACCTCATTGCAACTTCGTAGCTCGCCGCAGTTTCAATGTTCACTGCTGTTCTTTTTTGATCTGGAAACTCTGCCGCCGACATCCGGCACCGAAGCCGCAGGGGGTGTTCCGCCTCAGGATAGGGTTGCCGTACATCGTTGTCTATGCAATGATCCAAATATCCTGTATTGAGAATTTCAATGATGGATCTGGCCCTCGGACCGGTCCCGCGCGACGCCCGCATGCTGGTACTGTTCGACGAGATCTACCGGACGCACAGCATGACCCGCGCGGCCGAGCGGCTCGAACTGAGCCAGCCCACCGCCAGCATCTGGCTCGCCAAGCTTCGCCGCGAGTGGCGCGACCCTCTTTTCGTGCGCACCTCCGCCGGCATGCAGCCCACGCCGCGGGCCGATGCGCTGATCGGCCCGGCGCGCGAGGCGCTGGCGCTCCTGCGGGGGCTATCCGACGACGGGCCAGGCTACGACCCGAAATCAGCATACCGCAATTTCCGGATCTGCATGACCGATGCGAGCCACATCACGCTCCTGCCACGGCTCCTTGCGCACGTCAGGGCGGTCGGTCCGGAGGTGCGTCTCGACGTGGTGCCGATTTCCGCCGGTACCGCGCACATGCTGGAAACAGGGGCCGCCGATCTGACGCTCGGATTCGTTCCGGGGCTCGAGGCCGGATTTCACGCGCAGCGGCTCTACCAGCAGGATTTCATCTGCCTGGTCAACGCGCGCCACCCGCGAATCGACTGCGTGTTCAGCACGGGCGCCTACAGGGAGGAGGCGCACATCGGCATCCTGTCCTCGGCCAGCTACCCGATGCTGCAAACCGCCTTCAAGAGCCATGGCATCGAACGTCGGATCCAGCTGGAACTGCCGGGATTCCTGGGCGTCGCCGCGATCGTCTCGTCGACCGACCTGATCGCCACCGTGCCCCGCACCATCGGCGAGGAACTCGCGAAAACCGCCGGTATCCGGGTGTTTCCCTGTCCGGTGAAGGTCCCCAGCTTTCCGGTGAAGCAGTACTGGCACGCCCGCTATCATCATGATCCCGGCCTGCGCTGGTTGCGTGGCGTGTGCGCCGAGCTGTTCGTGCAACCCGTTCCGATTCGCCGCAAGGCGAAGACAGCGAAGTGACGCTGGCGCATGTTGCCGCGCGGCCGGTCCGCAGCGCGGTTGAAATCCGGATTCGACACTGAACCCGTTGCCGCGGGAGCGTCAGCCCGATCGCCGCTGCGCCGAGCACACCCCAGCGGATGGGTTCCAAATCGATTCTCTTGTCTAACGCCCGAGCCAGCGCGGCTTGCGTTTTTCGGCGAAGGCGCGCGGGCCTTCCTTCGCGTCCTCGCTCGCCAGCATGCGCTCCGCGGCCGGATAGCGCCTGCGCATCGCGGCGGAGAGGTCCGCTTCGGCGACGCTGAGTTGCAGGACCTGCTTCGACGCCTGGAGCGCCAGGGGCGCGCATTCAAGCATGTCGGTAGCCACCGCGCGGGCCCGATCCAGCGCGCTGCCACGCGGCACGACTTCGTTGACGAGACTGATCCGGCGTGCTTCTTCGGCGGTGATGCGGCGTCCGGTGAGCACCAGCCACATGGCGTCTTTCATCGGCATCTGGCGAGCCAGCCGCTGCAGCGCCCCACCACCAAGCGCGGCGAGTCCCACGCGCGGCTCGGGCAGCGCGAACTCGGCGTGGTCCGAGGCGATCGCCAGATCGCAGGCGGCGACGATTTCGACGCCGCCGCCGAGGCACAAACCGTTCACCGCGGCGATCACCGGCTTCCACAGGTCGAAGCGCTTGGTGATCCCCGCGAAGCCGCCGGGTGGATACGGGTAATCGCCGGTCCGCGCCAGTGCCTTCAGGTCGGTGCCCACGCAGAACGCCCGGTCACCGGTCCCGGTGATGATCGCCACGCGCAATTCCGGATCGGCGGCGTAAAGGTCGAAGGCGCGGTTCAGTTCGTGGTGCGCTTCCTCGTTCAGCGCGTTGAGGACTTCGGGGCGCATCATCGTGATCGTCATGACGGCGCCGTCGCGGTCCAGCCGGCAATAGGTGAAGTCGCTTGCTCTGGCGTCGACGCTCATTGCTGTCCCTGTCGGGTTGGGGGGGCTTCCGTTGGCGCCGCCGCGCGCCCGGCGGTGAACCCGGCCAGGCATTCCTCGATGACGCACGTCGTGCGGGCGGCCGTCTCGCCGGTGCTCGGGCAGTGGCCCTGGCCGTTCATTTCGTCGACGATCGTCTGGATCAGCGGCTGGTGGACGTAGGGTGGATCGTCGACCGGAATGTCTTCCGCCACCTCGCCACGCCATAACTTTATCGGTACCGGCGGACGTCCGGCCGGGGGCGCGAGCGGTGGGAAGGTCGAGAAGCGGATGCGTCCCGTGGCGCCGATGATCTCGTTGAATTCGTCGTCGCAATCGGTGTTGAAGCACCAGGCGCCGCTGCCGAGGGCGCCCGAGGCATAACGGAAGGCGGCGGTCACCACGTCTTCCGGCGCATAGGCGCGGGCCTGATTTTGGGCCATGCCGCGCGCGGTTTCGATCGGCCCGAGGATGAAGTCGAGGATATCGAGCGTGTGACCGACGGCTTCGAAGAAGATGCCGCCGCCCGAACGTGCCGGATCGAGCCGCCAGCTCCAGAACGGACCACGCATCTCCTCGGGCGTCGGAAGGCGTTGGAAATGTCGCGTGACAACCATGCGCACCTCGCCGATGGCGCCGTCCCGAACGAGTTCGCGGACCTTGAGGAAGCGAGGTAGCGCGCGTCGGTAATATGCGACCCACAGCGGCACGCCCGCGGTACGGCAGGCGGCGATCATCGTCAGGCAGTCGGCGTGGCGCATCGCCATCGGCTTCTCGGTGAGTACCGGCTTGCCTGCCGCGGCGCAGCGCAACACGAGGTCGCGGTGCGACTCGGTCATCGTCGCGATGTACACGGCGTCGACGTCGGGGGCCTGGATGATGGCCTCGGCATCGTCGTGCCAGCGGGCAATCCCATGCTGCCTGGCGAATTCCTCGGCGCGCGCCGGGTTGCGATCGGCGACGGCGAGGAGCCGCGAATGCGCGGCCCCGTAGAGGCCGGGGCCGCTTTTCATCCGCGCGACCTCGCCGCAGCCGATCATGCCCCAGCGAATGGTTCTCAAAGCGGAACCCCGATCGCCTTGATCTGCTTCATCGCTCTCACTCCTTGATGTTCGCATCCGGCCCGGTTTCATCCCGAGCGGCGTTCCGGTGATCACCAGATCGTACCCAACGATATCATTGGACCCGATCCGCAGTTCGAGCTTCGGTTGTGCAGCTGCGCGATGATGTGTCTCGCGCCCGGCTCGGCCGTCGCCTCCAACTCCGCAAGGCTTCCCGCCGGTCGGCGCAAACACTCGTGCAACTTCGGGAAGACCCGTCGCCAATGCTTCCAACGCGTGCGGACAGCGAAGCGAAGACCCTTTTTCATTTGCCGGGAAGCATCGGCTCCCGGCGCCATCAGCGCTGGATCAGCGCATCGAGATTGCCGCGGGCCTTGCGATGGGTGGGGTCTAGGGTAAGGGATCGCTCGTAGGCTGCGCGCGCGTCGGCCCGGTCTCCGTCCTGCTCGAGTGCGTGGCCGAGATTGTTCCACGCGCGCGGATTGGCCGGCGATGCCCGCACCGTCGCGCCCCACAACCGCGACTCGCTGGCGTAGTCGGTCACCCGCACGCAGGTGGCCACACCCAGCAGCAGCGCGAGCAGCCCAGCGGCGATGGTGGCCATGTTTCGCCGCGACCATGACCCCAGTACGACGCCGACCATGAGTGCGGGGCCCAGCATCGCCAGGTAGAGCTGCCGGTCGTTCGCCAGTTCAAGGCGCGCCAGCGGTCCGTGTGTGGGCAGCAGGGCCAACGCGAACCACAGGATGCCAAAGCCCAGCCACGGCCGGCGGCGCAATTGCACGATGCCAACGCTCAACGTGGCCGCGATCGCCGCCAGCAAGGCGACGCCTTCCAGGTCGAACGCCGTGCGCGGCACCAGCGGCGGATCGAAGTTGAGGCGCAGCGTGAATAGCGGATGGGTCACGAGATACGCGACGGCGTCCACCTGCGCGAGGAGATTGTCGAGCGGGCCACGAATGGCGAGGCTTAAGGCCAGCAACCGGCGGTTGGCCGCCACGGCGAATACGACCGCGACGAGCACCGCGAACGCGATCCAGACCGGTGCTGTGGATTTAAGCGCGTCGCGTAAGCGCGCGCCCCGGGCGCACTCGACTAACACCAGCGCAAAGGGCAGCGTCCACGCCGCTTCGCGCGCCGCCAACGCCGCCGCCAGACACACAATCACGCCCGACATCCAGGCGCGCGACACGCCGTCGCGGGCGCGTTCCCACGCGTAAAGTCCGGCCAGCGTGGCGAGCCCCGAGAGCACGGTAGACCGTCCGGCAATGTAGACCACCGCTTCCGTTTGCGCTGGATGCAACGCAAACAGCAGCGCGCACACCAGCGCCGCGAATCCGGGCCGCGGACACGCTGGCGCCATGGCCGCGATCCAGCGCCGCGCCAGCGCCAGGACGAGCAGCATCGCCGCAACATGCAGGGCGACGCCGACCAACGCGAATCCGCCTGGCGCCTGCGACCAGGTCCAATTGGCCACGTAGCTGGCCTTGGTCAGCGGGCGCAGTCCCGGCATCGATGCCAGAAACGCTGCCCATGAATGCACGTCGCGGTCGATGACGACGACGCGAAAGTCATCGTACTGGAATGCGGTCCACGGCGCCGCCGCGTAGGCCGCGAGCAACGCCAGCGCGACCAGCACACCGACGGTGCGCTGCGTCACTTCGGAACCGGCGCGGCGATCATTGGTGCCGGCTGGCCCCCGCCGCGCGCATCGTCGAACGCGCTCTCGATCATCGCCACGGCATCCCACCATCGATCCGGCGCCCCCAGCAGGATCACCAGCACCCGCGTGCGGCCGCGCTGCGCCAGTGCGACTAGGCACCGTCCCGCCGCCTTGGTCCAGCCGGTCTTGACCCCGCGGGCGCCATCGACCCGGCCGATCAGCACATTGGTATTGTCGAAGCGGAACACGCGACCGTCGCGCGCGCGCGCCGTGCCATTTTCACGGGCCACGATGTCGGCAAACGCGCGCTGCGCCAGCGCCGCGTCGGCGATCAGCGCGAGGTCGCGGGCCGAGGCGTAGTGGTCGGGTGCATCAAAACCGCAGGCATTGGTGAAATGCGAATCGGTGAGCCCCAGCGCAGTGCCGCGCGCGTTCATCCGCTTCACGAATTCCGTCTCGGTGGCGGCCACGTGTTCGGCCAGCGCCAGGCATGCGTCGTTGGCCGAGCGCAACAGCATTGCCGTCAACAGGTCGCCGGCATTGAGACGCATGCCTGCCGCAAGACCAATCCGCGAGCCTTCCGCGCGCGCCGCGCGCGGACTCACCACGACTTCGGCCGACGGCACCACCGACTCAAGGACCAGCAGCGCCGTCAGAATCTTGGTGAGGCTGGCGGGTTTTTGCCGCGTCGACGCGTTGATCGACCAGCGCTCGATGCCGTCGATGCGGACCAGGTACGCTGCGGCCGCGTCGGGCCACGGATTTGGCGGCCCTGCGGCGCGCGCGGCAGGTGACAGCGACAGCGTGACCGCCAGCCCCGCCGCGACGAGCAGCTCGCTGCGCAACATCGCGGCCGGGACTAGTGGCGTGTAGCCACTAGAACGGCAGCAACTTGCGCAACGCGTCTACGCCCTGTTGGACCGGATCTGCTGGCTTGGGCGGTTCAGGCGCCTTGGCTTGTGCCGGTGTCGACGTTGGCGCCGCCGCAGGTGCGCCCGCGGTAGCCGCGGCACCGGGACCGCGGGTCAGGCGAGCGTAACGGTTGCACAGCGACGTTAGCGAACGCTCCACCAGGTAGTAGTCGCGGCCCTTGCAGTAGGTGGCGCCCGCCACCCGCACGTCATCATCGCAGGCACCGTTGCCCACGAATGCCCAGTCGCGGGTCGACGTCGCCTTGCCGCACGCCACCTTGCTGGTCTCCGCGAGATTGACGTTGCAAGCCTTGAACGATCCCTGCACCGCCTCCAGGCTCGACTTGGCCACCACGGCCTTGAACGCGGCCGGCTCGCGCATGTCGCGGCCGCGGCCGCCCACGCTGTCGCAGAAGGCCTTGCGTCGCGATTCACACGGCGATCCTGCGTCGAAGAAGAACTGGTAGTAGAGCTTCTCGGTGGCATCGGTGCACACCTTGGCGAGTTCGGCCGCGCCCTGCGCCTGCATCGACGCCACCATCTTCTGCGACTCGTCGGTGCACGCGCCGACCTTCTTGCCGGAAAAGGTTTGCGTCATCTCCATTTCCTGGCCGCGGCGCGTCGACTTCATCTGCATCCTGCCGTCGTAGGACGTGGGAGTCGACGAGATCTCGCCGCGCCCGGTCATCGGATCCTTGCCCGCGCACTCCATGGCGAACGAAACCTTGTTGCCGACCGTCTTCACGTCGGTGACCTTGCAATTGTCCTGTTTGGGGATTGCGTCTTCGCTCTTGGCGCGATCCTTCTTGAGGCAGGACTGGAAAGTCTGCGCCGGCATCGCCATCGGCATGCCTGGCATCTCCATCTTCATCGTCACGTCCCACAGTTCGTCGGGGCCGCCGATCTTGAAGGTACGGGTCTGCTGGCCCATGCCGCCTTGCGCCAGCGCTGCGGAGGTAGCGAAGAGCAGCACGAATGCGAGGAAGGGCAAGTTTCGATTCACGACAGCCGCGAGGGCGATGCGATAAGGGCACATGGGGTCTGCTCGGCAAGGTGTGTGGTCGGGTGTGATGCTACCAAATCGTTCACGCCGTGGGCATACCACCACGACCAGCGATACCAACGTCAGCGCCGAAGGCTGTTCCCGAAACTTATATGGCCCCGCTTCGCTTCGCCGCAATGGCCGCTATTGCCGCGCGCAGCGGCTTGACCATCGACGCCTCTCAGACGAGGTCGTCGCCCGCCTCGCGCAACTTGATCAAGGCGTGCAGCGCCCGGTTGACGGGCGCCGCGAGGCCAAGCGCCTCCGCGCGCCGCGCGACGAACCCGTTGAGCATGTCGATCTCGGTCGGCTTGCCGCGCAGGATGTCCTGCGCGGTCGACGAAAACTGCGAGGGCAGCGCCTCCGCGGTCCGCCACACCGACGCGAGCATCGCGGCCTCGTCGAGCGCCACGCCACTCGCATGTGCCACGGCTACCGCTTCACGGACTGCGGCCGCCATGAGGCCGCGCGTCGCGCCTTCGCGTGCCATGCGTCCGTACCGGGCCCGGCCGAGCGCGGAGATCGCGTTGAATGCGCAATTGACGATGAGCTTCGACCACAGCGCTGCTTCGATGTCGGCGGCCACGGGACACGGCACGCCGGCGCGCTCGAACATGGCCGCGACTGCCTGCGCGCGCGCCACTGCTTCGTGACGACCGGCGCTTGCGCGCGGGACACCCAGCACCAGATGGCCCGCGCCGGCATGCCGCACGATGCCCGGTCCGTTCATGTAGGCGCCTACCCAGACCACGGCGGCGAGCACCACCTGGTCGATGATCTGCGCGATCGTCTGCGCGTTCTCGACGCCGTTCTGCAGACTGACGACCACGCTGTCCGCGCGCAGGAAGGGCTTGATGGCGGCGGCAGCGGTGGCCGTATCGGGCGACTTCACGCAGACCAGCACGATGTCCGCGTCGCGCACCGCCGCGAGGTCGATCGTGGCGTCGACCCGCACGACGTCGCTGTGGCTCTCGCGCTCGATCACGAGGCCGTTGCGCCGGATGGCATCGACGTGCTGTGCGCGGCCGACGAGCGTCACCGGCACGCCGGCCAACGCCAGCATGCCGCCGTAGAAACCGCCGACGGCGCCGGCGCCCATGACAGCCACGGCGGGGTGCGCCGCGGACGTCATGCGGTCAACGGTCGCCGCGACATGTCCTCGACCAAACCTGCCATGTCGCGCATCAGTGGTGTCGAATCATCGTGTGGACGAGGAGCGTGGGCGCGTCACGCGTCGCGTAACTCTCTTCGCAGCACCTTCCCGACCGGTGTCTTCGGCAGCGCGTCGCGGAAGGCCACGTCGCGCGGCCTCTTGTAGCCCGTGAGATGCTCCTTGCAGTACGCGATCACCATTTCCTTCGTGAGATCGGGGTCCTTCCTCACGATCACCAATCGCACAGCCTCCCCCGTCTTCGCGTCCGGCACACCCACGACGCCGCACTCCAGAACACCAGGATGCGCTTGCATCACGCTCTCGATTTCGTTCGGATAGACGTTGAAGCCGGACACCAGAATCATGTCCTTCTTGCGGTCGGTGATGGTGAAAAAGCCCTTGCCATCCACATGGCCGAGGTCGCCGGTCTTGAGCCAGCCGTCGCGCATCACCGCGTCCGTCTCGGCCGGATGGTTCCAGTACCCCTTCATCACCTGGGGCCCACGGACGCAGAGTTCCCCGGTGTGCTTTTCAATATTGCCGGTGCCCGTCCACACCGGCAGCTCATCGAAGGCGTCGTCGCGGATCGACAGATCGGTGGACGGGTAGGGAAGGCCGATGCTGCCGTTCCAGGGCATGCCGAGCGGATTGGCGCAGACGACGGGCGAAGCCTCGGTGAGACCGTAGCCTTCGGTGATGAAGTGTCCAGTCACCTGCTGCCACCGCTCGGCCACCGGTCCCTGCACGGCGGTGCCGCCGCCGATCACCGCCTTCAGCGTCGAGAAGTCGAGGCGATCGAACCCGGGCGTGTTGAGAAGGCCATTAAACAGCGTGTTGACGCCGGTCATCACGCTCCATTTCCACTGCGCGAGTTCCTTCACGAGTGCCGGCAGATCGCGCGGGTTGGTGATGAGCACGTTGAGCATGCCCCACTTCATGAACGACAGCGTCGCCGTCAGGCAGAAGATGTGGTAGAGCGGCAAGGGCGCGATGGCGATCTCGCTGCCTTCCTTGAAGCTCGCCGAAAGCCACGCGCTGGTCTGCTCGACGTTGGCGAGGATGTTGCGGTGGGTCAGCATCGCGCCCTTCGCGACGCCGGTGGTCCCGCCGGTGTATTGCAGGAAGGCAATCTCGTCACGCTTCACGTCGACCGGCTTAAGCGACACCGTCGCGCCGCGAGCGAGCGCCGTCCGGAAGCCGACCGCGCCGTCGATGTGCCACGCGGGCACCATCTTCTTCACGTGCTTGATGACGAGGTTGACGATCCAGCGCTTCGGCGCCGGCAACAGGTCGCCGACCTGGGTGGTGACGACGTGCGCGACCGCTGTCTTTTCGAGCACCTGCTGCAGGACACTCGCGAAGTTCTCGACGATGACGATGACCTTCGCCCCCGAGTCCTTCAGTTGATGCTCCAACTCGCGGGGTGTGTACAGCGGATTGACGTTCACCACGATCATGCCGGCGCGCAGGACGCCGAACAGCGCCACCGGGTATTGCAGCAGGTTCGGCGACATGATGGCGACGCGCTCGCCTTTGGCCATGCCGGGCAGCCCCTGCAGATAGGCGGCGAAGTCGCGCGACAGCCGGTCCAGGTCCCCATACGCAATCGTATGGCCTAGATTGTGAAAGGCCGGCCTGTCCGCAAACCGGGCCGCGATCTTCTCGAGCAGGTCCGGGACCGACGCGAAAACGTCGGGGTCGATCTCGACGGGCATGCCCGCCGGATAGCTTTTGAGCCAGATCTTGTCCACGCAGAGCTCCTCCGGTGCGTCGTGGTGGAGCGGACGCGTGACTCGCGGCCGTCAATCCACCTTCGCACTCGACTTCTTGACGATGGCGTCACCCTAAGCCCCGTCGTTCCTCAAGCGTACTCCGAACTCGTCAGGCGTGCTGCCCACCACAGGGAATGCCCACTGCTTCAGATCCCAATTGGCAGTGGGACGGCGGGAACGATCGTGGCCATGTCGTTGAACGCAGGCGTATCTCGCGCCATCTACCGGATGACCGTGCGGGTGACCCTGATCACCTTGCCTTCGCGAATCACCACGGTGGTCATCGTCTGCGCGTCGCCCGGCGCCGCGAAATAGATCCAGGTCTTCTCCCTGACCTTGGCCCCGCCGCCCGAGTCTTCGCTTTCACTGTCGGGCTTGTCGATCTTCATCAGCACCTGGCCTTCGCTCATGCCGTCCTGGAGGAAGCGACGTTCACCGACGTCGGCGGCGAGTGCTGCCTGTGCGACAAAGGCCAGACACAAGACGGACAACTTGAGGGTTGAGTTCATGACTGATCTCCTGGTGGGAGCGAACGATGCAATCGCAACATAGCATCCGACCGCAGGGCAGGACTAGCGAAGGTTGCTTGTGCAGTGCCCACCACTCGCCCATCTGCCAGCACGCCATGCCACCACGTCGCCTGCTCGGCCAGGAATGCGGGCGCTTCATCTTGCAGCAGCATCGCGATCGTGGAACAGCTCCCGGCCATCACGCACAGTCGCGCCATCACGCTGATCGACTGCCAATGCTGCACCGGCATGCCGGTGGTGGCGTCCAGGATGTGGCAATAACGCACGCCGTCGATCTCGATGAAGCGTTCGTAGTCGCCGCTGGTGGCCAGCGCGCCGTCGGCCAGCTCGACACCCACAATCGCAGCACCGTCGCGACGCGGATGCCGGATCCCCACGCGCCAAGGCGCGCCATCAGCCTGCGCGCCGAAGGCCCGGACATCGCCGCCGAGATTGACGAGGCCGTGGCGCATGCCGTGCTCCTGCAGGATCGTGGCGGCGCGATCGGCCGCGTACTCCTTGCCTATGCCGCCGAAGTCGATCTGCATGCCGATGCGCGGCAAACGGATCGACGCATCGTCCCATTCAACACCGGACCAATCGACAAGCGGCAGCACGCGGTCGATCGCCTGCTGGGTGGGTCGGGTAGGAGGATCACTGCGAAAATTCCACGCTTGGCGCAACACGCCGGACGTGAGGTCGAACTTGCCGTGGCTCAACTGGTGGCATGCATCGGCGTAGCGCAGCAGCGCGGCGGTCTCGGCGTCGATCGGCACCGCCGCGCCACCAGCGGCCCGATTGATCCGCGAGGTCAGGCTGTCGTCGCGGTAGCGCGTGTACTTCTGTTCGATGCGCTGCACATCGGCGATGGCGGCATTGGCGGCACGTTGCGCGGCAGCGTCATCCGCGCCTGCAAGCTCGATCTCGTGTGCGCAGGCCATCGCGCGGAACGTGGCGCGGTAGTTGGACATGGTGGATGGAAGGGTGGGCCAGAACGTCGCGACAGGATATCGCGCATTGGGGCACTCCACGACAGACCGCTATTGCCGGACCCGGGATACGTAAGCCCTACCCGCCGCAGCACGCAGGTATGCTTTGAAGTCACGCCTTGTCAGGAGACCCCCGTGAGCCAACCACTGCCTTTCGTGCTGATCCCCGGGTTGATCGCCTCGCCCCGCTTCTATGCCGCGCAGATTCCGATACTGTGGCGCCGCGGCCCGGTGACCGTCGCCGATCATACGCGCGACGATTCGATGGCCGCGATCGCGCGCCGCATCCTCGCCGAAGCGCCACCACGCTTCGTGCTGGTCGGGCACTCGATGGGGGGCTACATCGCCTTCGAAATCATGCGCCAGGCCGCGGACCGGGTCATCGCGCTGGCACTGCTCGATACGTCGGCGCGTGCGGACGCACCGGAGCAAGCGGAGAAACGGAAGGCACAGATGGCGTTGGCGCGCCGCGGCCCGTTCGCCGCCATCGCGGCGCTGCAGTTCCCCGCGTTCGTGCATCCGTCGCGCGCGAAAGACAAGGCGCTGCAGAGCTACATGGCGGCAATGGCGAACGACAACAACGCCGACATCTTCATCCGGCAGCAAACGGCCATCATGAACCGGCTGGATGCGCGTGCCGAACTGGCGGGCATCGGGTGCCCGACGCTCGTGATCGTGGGTGACCAGGACGCGGCGACACCACCTGAACGCGCCCAGGAAATTGCCGCCGGAATCCCGGAGGCCAAACTCGTGGTGATCAAGCAATGCGGGCACATGTGTGCCATCGAACGGCCTGACGCGGTGTCGACGACGCTGGACGGCTGGCTGTCGGGCATCTAAAGAAGGGGCCAGGCTCGAATTGTTCGCGCGCAAGCATTTCGCAATTTGCACGGCGTCCGCGAACAATTCGAGCCTGGCCCCTTCTTTAGAACGTCTTGATCACGTCCACTTGCAGCCACCGCGCGGAAAACGTCTGGAGGTCCGGGCTGCCGTTGCCGCCCAGCCGCCATGCCGTGTTCTGCCGGTAGTAATCAGCGCGCAGCGCGATGCTCCAGCCGTCGGCGAAGGCCTTCGCCACGGTGATGCCGCCGGTCAGCGCGCCGAACGCCGCCAGACGCGTGTCGGCCGTGTAGTTCTCGCCTTCGACATAGCCCCTGGGCCATGGCGGATTCTTGTAGAAATCGGCGGCGCTCTGCGTGTAGTAGCGCAGCAGCGGCGTGAGCGTCATGCCCCACGGCAGCGCCTGCACCCACGATGCCTCGAACATGTTCGACGTGGTGCCGAAGGAATCGAACAGCAGCCGGTACGCCAGTTTCATCGTGGCGTCCGGGCCCGGCATGTACTGGTTGTAGCGCGTGAGCCACGCGGTGATCTGCCGTGTGGACGGCCGCGTATCGAGCGACTTGTACGGGTCACTGTAGTAACCGTGGCCCGTCGAGTATGTGAGGTTCGACTGCACGATGGCATTCTTGTTCAGCACCTGCGTGATGCCGATCAGGAGGTCGACGGTATTGCGGCCTTCGTCCACCGCAATGCCGTTGTTGGAGTTGATGCGGTCGTTGGTGCCGGCGAGGCCGAAGGTCAGCGTGCGGTTGCGGTCATCACTGAAGAATTGCACTTGCCCGCCCACGGCGCGCGAGAGGAAATCGGTTTCCGACGACACGGCACCGTCTACGCTGATCGCGTAGCTGCCGAAGTACTTGGTGACCTTGAGATTGCCGCCGGTGCGGTACTCGCCGATCGTCGCGCCCGACAACGTGTTGAAGAACTTGGGCGATGCGCCGGAGACGGCGTCGTAGATCAGCGAGCCTTCCATCACCCACGTGTCGGATAGCGGGACCAGGGCGTACAGGCCCGGCGCCTCCACCTTCATCCGGTTCTTCCCGGGCTGCCAGTCGCGGTAGTTGAGGTACTGCAGTTCGATGATGCCCTGGTCCGGCGCGGCCTGCGCGTACGCGGTGGCGGGCACGATGCCAGGCAGCGCAAGCGCCGCGGCCAGCAGCGGCGAGATGCCGCGTGACGCGCGATCAGTTGCAGCCACAGCCACCTCCGCCGACGCCGTAGCCACCGAATGCGGCTTCCTTGCTGGTGTAGATGTGCGCCTGCGTGCGTGCGTCGAGGCGGTCGTAGTCGAACTGCATCGACGGCCGCGCGAGCTCGCCGCGCTCCCACGCCTGCGGTGGATCGAAGCTGGCGCAACCGGCCAGCACCAGGGCCAACAAGACAGCGATCACACGGCGCATGGAGGGCACTTCCTTCAATTCTTGACGGTAGCCAGCAGCGCCTTCACGCGAGCCTCGAGCGGCGCCTTGTTCTCGTCGACAAAGCCGCGCTCGACATACGAGATCTTGCCGCTCGGATCGATCAGGTACGAACTGGGCATGCCCTTGACCGCATAAGCGGCGGGCGTGGTTCCGGCTTCATCGTACACAACCGGAAAGTTGGCCGGGATCTGAGCCAGGAATTTTTCCGCGTCCGCGCGCTTCTTGTCGACGTTGATGGCGACGACGGTAAAGCCTTTTGTGCCGTACTTCTGCTGCATCTCGTTCATCCACGGAAACGAACGGCGGCACGGGCCGCACCACGAGGCCCAAAAGTCGACGTAGACCACCTTGCCGCGCAACTTGTCGAGCGCCAGCGGCTCGCCCTTGCCGGTGGACAACGAAAAATGGGGGGCCGCGGCGCCGGCCTCCACTGCCTGCGCGAGGGGCGGCAGGGCCAGCGCGCCGGCGGCCAGCGCCAGCAGCAGAAAGGTGGGTGTTTTCATGACATTGGCATTATGCCTTAAAGTGCCGGTGTGCGCAGCCGGCCCGAATGCCGTCCTCGTTCCAGGTGTGAGCCGGTCAATGCTTGTGCGGGGTGCCCTTGGCCGCCTCGTAGTGCTGCCTCAGCAAGTCGCGGCCGAAGTCGCCGTTGAAGTCGCGCCACCCACTATGGATATGGTTGCCGTTGTTCTGCGCGGCGTCGTACTCGCGCGCGGACCCGACATCACCTTCGCGGGGTTGGCGCCGAAGAAACTGGGCGTGTCCACCGCCAGGTGATCGCCCAGCAGCGTGAAGTTGAGCGACAGGTGATGGCCCTCGAAGCGCCAGCCCCACGCGGCGGTCTTGCTCGGGGTGCCGTAGATCGTGAGGTGATAGCGCTCCGGGTCGCGCATCAGACCGAAGGTCTCGATCTCGCGCAACACCAGTTCAAGCTCGATGATGTTGGTGAGCTTACGGTAGCCGGTGGCCGACAACGCGTCGGCCAGCAGCGCATGGACGGCGTCGCGGCCCTTCGCGTCGAGTTCCTTCAGCGCCACACCGTTGCGGCTGCGCGGCGTGTAGTGCCAGTCGAGGCGGTCGGGGTCGGCGAAGGGGCGGCTGACTTTCTCGTGAGCCTCCGGCGGCAGCGTGGCCAGGACGCGCTCGGCCGAGACGCGCATACGGGCTGCCAGCGCGGACGCGGCCGGCGGCACGTCGTGAGCGAAGGCCAGTTGCGTGGCGACAAGAAGGGCGATGCCGGCAACAATATGCATCGGTGAATCCTACCGGGAACGGGTCAGCGGCGTCTCGACCGGGGCAAGGGCGCGACGGCCAAGTTGGCCGATGTCCGCCGTGGAAACTACAGCGCGTTCATCTTCTCGACCAGCATGGCGATCTTGTCCGGGCTGTCGCTGCGGCGGACGCGGTCGACCAGGACCTTCAGGGCCGCCACTTCCGAAGTGAGTACTCGCTGCTTCACGGACAGAAGATGAGCGGGGTGCATCGAAAAATTGCGCAGGCCGAGGCCGAGCAGCAGGCGCGTCAGTTTCACCTCGCCCGCCATTTCACCACACACGGCGATGGGCACCTTGGCCTTGTTGGCCGTGCCGATCGCGAGCGCAATCAGCCGCACCACAGCGGGGTGCAGCGGGTCGTACAGATGGGCCACCGCCTCGTCCGCGCGGTCCACCGCCAGCGTGTACTGGATGAGATCGTTGGTGCCGATCGACAGGAAATCGAGCTTGGCCGTGAACGCGTCCATAGCGATGACGGCGGCCGGGATCTCGATCATCCCGCCCACTTCGATTTCGTTGTTGAACGGGACGCCCTGCTCGCGCAGGCTTTCCTTGGCCTGCTCGATCAGGGCCAACGTCTGGTCGATTTCCGACGACGACGCCAGCATCGGCACCAGGATGCGGATGCGGCCGTAATGCGACGCGCGGAGGATGGCGCGCAACTGCGTGATGAAGAGCCGCGGCTCGGCCAGACAGAACCGCACGGCACGCAAGCCAAGTGCCGGATTGGGTGCGACGCGCGCCAGACCATCGAGGCCTTCCTTGTGCTTGTCGGCGCCAAGGTCGAAGGTGCG
>JBBQEY010000004.1:0-39273 GCA_038321425.1 Burkholderiales bacterium
CATGCGGAACTCCTCCTGGCGTTTGACGACTCAGCTCTTGCGAAACCACAGCCGCACGGTGTCCCACGCGCGGGTGAAGATGTTGCCTTGCGGCACTTCCTCCAGCGCGATCAGCGGGAATTCGGCGATGGCCTTGCCTTCCAGTGCCACCTTGACGGTGCCGACCGCCTGCGCGCGCGCCACCGGCGCCACCAGCGGCTCCCGCGCCTGCATCGTCAGCGTGAGCTTGTCGGCCTTGCCGCGCGGCAGCGTCAGGTACCGGTCGGCCAGGAAGCCCGCCGGCACTTCGGGCATCGTGCCCTTCCACACGCGCAGCGACGTCACCTGCTTGCCCGACTGGTAGAGCTGCACGGTGTCGAAGGCCTGGAAGCCGAAGTTGAGAAGCTTCTGGGCTTCGGTCGCGCGCGCAGCGTCGGACGCGGCGCCCAGCACCACCGCCAGCAGCCGGCGATCTCCGCGTTGCGCGGAGGCAATGAGGCACCAGCCGGCGGCCTCCGTATGACCCGTCTTCAGTCCATCGACATGCGGGTCGGTCCACAAGAGCCGGTTGCGGTTGGGCTGCGTGATGTTGTTATAGCGGAATTCCTTCAGCGCATAGAGCGGATAGAACTCGGGATAGTCGCGGATCAGCGAGGCGCCCAGTTTCGCCATGTCCGCAGCCGTCGAGTAGTGCTGCGGACTCGAAAGCCCGGTCGCGTTGGTGAAACGGGTGTTGGTCATGCCGAGCCGCACGGCTTCGGCGTTCATCTTCGCGGCAAAGGCCTCCTCGCTGCCGCTCACCAGCTCAGCCAGTGCAATCGACGCATCGTTGCCGGATTGCACGATCATGCCGCGGAGCAGTTCGTCCACGGTCACGGAGCGGCGGGGCTCGATGAACATCCGCGAGCCCTCGGCCTTCCATGCCAGCTGCGATACGTTGACCATCTGCGATGGCAGGATCGTCTTCGCGCGCAACGCGCCGAACACGAGGTACGCCGTCATCAGCTTGGTCAGCGAGGCGGGATCGCGGCGTTCGTCCGCGTTGGCGCCGGCCAACGTCTGGCCGCTGGTGACGTCGGTTAAGACCCACGCGGCCGCGGCAACGCCTGGCGGCGAAACACCCGGGAGCATCGCCAGCGCTTCCGCGGCGCGAGCGGAACCCGCGGCGGCGAAGGCCGCGACGACAAGTGCGACTGCAGTTGCGAACAGCGTTGGCATCAAGGACCTTGCAGCAAAGTCCTCGATTATACGGAAGCGCTGCTACCAGGGATTGATCCGCAGCGATCCGACGATCGCGCCCGTCTTGCGATCGACGATCATCGCGAAATCCTCGTTCCGCGCGCGCACGGGGATATAGCCCACCGAATCCTCGGCGCGTCCCGCGCCCGCGAGGTAGTCGCTCACGAGCGCGGCCCCGCCCGCGCCCTGGCGCGCGAGTTGCGAAAGCGGCTTCGCGCGGCGGCCGGCATCGACCGCCACTTCGCCGTAGGCGTGATACAGGTGCGGCAGGTGCGCGATGTCGGGCCCGCCCACCAAGGAGGATAGCGTGAGGTCAGAGCGCTCCTTCGCGTCGGTAGGCAGGTGCGCGCCAACCACGTGCGGGCCGGCCAGCGGCGATGCCGCAAACTCGGGCTTGGCGCGATTGCGCGAGGCGGCGTCAATGCTGTTGGCCGGCACGACCTCGAATCGATCGCCGGTGTAGACCGTGTAGACCGGACGCGCGTCGAACATGACCCACGCGCCGAACAGCAGCGCGCCGATTTGCAGTGCCCCAACAGCCGCGAGATCCCACTTCAAGCGCGGCTTGCGCGTATCGAAGATGATCAGCGTGATGAGCGGCCCCAGGATCACGTCGACGCCGATCAGCAGGCGCAGCAGCGTAGCCCCGCCCATCGCGGCGAAGTAGGGCGCCGGGTACCACAAGGCCAGCACCAGCACGAACAATGTCGCGGCGATCAGCACGCTCAGCACAAGATGCAGGCCAGCCGCCTGCCAGCGATTGAGAGAGGTGAGGATCATCGACCCGTAAATGCAAATTCCACGCCAGGTTTGCGCCCGGCCATCAAGTCCGCCAACGCGCGGCCGGACCCGCAGGCCATCGTCCAGCCGAGCGTCCCGTGACCGGTGTCGAGGTAGAGGTTTGAATAGCGCGTGCCGCCCACCAGCGGCACATTCGACGGGGTGGCCGGGCGCAGGCCCGTCCAGAACTGCGCGCTGTCGCGCTCGCCTGCATCAGGAAAGAGTTCGAACGTGCGCTTGACCAGCGCCTCGCAGCGCACCAGGTTCAGGTCCTTGCTGTAGCCCGACAACTCGGCCGTTCCCGCCACACGCAGCCGGTCGCCCAGCCGCGTGAAGACGATCTTCCACGCCAGGTCGGTCAGCGACACCGTGGGCGCGCCGCGATGATCCCCGATCGCGATCGTGGCTGAATAACCCTTGGCGGGATAAATGAGGCACGGCACCCCGAGCGGCTTTAACAGGAACGGGCTGTAGCTGCCCAGCGCCATCACGTAGGCATCGGCGTCCATCACTTCCTTGCGGTGCTCCTCGTTCACGCAACGCACGCCGGTCACGCGATCGCCGTCGAAGGTCAGCGACTCCACCGCCATGTTCCAGCGGAATTTAACGCCGCGCGCCTCGCCCATCCGCGCCAGCTCGGTGGTGAAGCGTTGCGCATCGCCGGACTCGTCGCTGCTGGTGAAGATCCCGCCGGCAAGCTTGTCGCGGCACGACGCCAGCGCAGGCTCGATCGCCACGCATTCGTCGACCGTCTTGACGTCGCGGTCGCAGCCGAATTGCCGCATCAGCGCGGCCGCCTCGACGCCATGCGCGAATTCCTTCGGATCGGTATAGAACGACAGGATGCCGCGCTCGAGATGGTCGTAGGCAATGCCTGTCTGCGCGCGCAGTTCCCGCAGGCAATCGCGTGAATAAAGCGCCAGGTTGAGGCACTGGATGGTATTGTGCCGCGTGCGCGACGGCAGGCATTCGAGCAGGAACTGCAGGCCCCAGCGCCACTGCTGCGGGTCAAGCTTCAGGCGAAACAGCAGCGGCGCGTCTTCCTTGCCCAGCCATTGCAGGATCTTCAGCGGCGCATCCGGGTTGGCCCAGGGCTCGGCATAGGACGCCGAGATCTGGCCACCGTTGGCAAATGAGGTCTCGAGTCCCGCGCCGCCATGCCGGTCGAGCACGGTGACCTCATGACCATCCTGCGCGAGATACCACGCCACGGTGACGCCGACCACGCCGGCGCCAAGCACCAGTACGCGCATCAGGCGGGTTCCTGGTCAGTGGCGGCAACATCCGCCATCGGGATGCAGCTGCAGAAGAGGTGGCGGTCGCCGTACACGTTGTCCACGCGCGCCACCGGCGGCCAGTACTTCCCATGCGCGGCAACACCAGGCGGATACGCTGCGGCGGAACGCGCGTAGCCGCGCGTCCACGCGTCGGAGGTGACCGTCGCCGCCGTGTGCGGCGCATGCTTCAGCGGATTATCCACGCGGTCGGCGCGGCCGTCCTCGATGGCGCGGATCTCCTCGCGGATGCTGATCATCGCGTCGACGAAGCGGTCGAGCTCGAACTTCGACTCCGACTCGGTCGGCTCCACCATCAGCGTGCCCGCCACCGGGAAGCTCATCGTCGGTGCATGGAAGCCGTAGTCGATCAGACGCTTGGCGACGTCCTCGGCCTCCACGCCCGACGCAGCCTTCAGCGGCCGCAGGTCGAGGATGCACTCGTGCGCGACGAGGCCGCCCGGGCCCGAGTACAGCACCGGATAGTGCGGCGCCAAACGGCGTGCGATGTAGTTGGCGGCGAGGATTGCGCTTTCGGTGGCCGCCTTGAGGCCGGTGCCGCCCATCATCGTGATGTACATCCAGGAAATGGGCAGGATCGAGGCGCTGCCATACGGCGCGGCGCTGACGGCGCCGATGCGCTGCGCCGAAGGGTCGCCCGCGAGTGCCAAGTGGCCCGGCAGGAACGGCGCGAGATGCGCCTTGACCGCCACCGGCCCGACACCCGGGCCGCCGCCGCCGTGCGGAATGCAGAAGGTCTTGTGCAGGTTGAGGTGCGAGACATCGGCGCCGAAGTGGCCGGGTGCGGCGAGGCCGACCATCGCGTTGAGATTGGCGCCATCGACATAGACCTGTCCGCCATGCTCGTGGACGATCGCGCAAATGCGCTTGATCCCTTCCTCGAACACGCCGTGCGTGGATGGATACGTGACCATGATCGCAGCGAGCACGTACGCATGCGCGCGCGCCTTGACCTCGAGGTCCGCCAGGTCCACGTTGCCGTCGGCATCGCAGGCCACCACGACCACCTGCATGCCGGCCATCTGTGCCGATGCCGGATTGGTGCCATGCGCGGACGCCGGGATGAGGCACACGTTGCGGTGGGCTTCGCCGCGGCTTGCGTGCCAGGCCTCGATCATCAGCAGGCCCGCGTACTCGCCCTGCGATCCGGCGTTGGGTTGAAGCGACACCGCGTCGTAGCCGGTCGCTACGCACAGCATCGCTTCAAGTTCCGCGATCATCTGCAGATAGCCGGCCGCCTGGTCCGGGGGCGCGAAGGGATGCAGCGCGCCGAATGCGGGCCATGTCACCGGGATCATCTCGGCGGTGGCGTTGAGCTTCATCGTGCAGGAGCCGAGCGGGATCATCGCGCGGTCGAGCGCCAGGTCGCGGTCGGCCAGCCGGCGCAGGTAGCGCAGCATCTCCGTTTCGGAGCGATAGCGATGAAACACCGGATGCGTGAGGAATTTCGACTGTCGCGCCAGCGCAGCGGGCAACGCGGCATCGGTGGTTGCATCGAGTTCATCGACGGTGAACGGGACGTCACCGTCGTTGAAGATCCGCCAGATGGCGGCGATGTCCTCGCGCGTGGTGGTCTCGTCGAGGCTGATGCCAAGCGTCGTGGCGTCGACGTGGCGGAAGTTGACGCCGGCCGCAACACCCGCGGCGCGAATCGGCGCGGTGCGCGCACCTGTGGTGACGACGATCGTGTCGAAGTACGTCGCGGTGGGGACGGTGAAGCCCGCGCGCTCCAGGCCCGCCTTGAGGATGGCGGCCAGCCGATGCACCCGCCGCGCCATGGTGGTGAGCCCCTCGGGACCGTGATACACGGCGTACATGCTGGCGATCACCGCCAGCAACACCTGCGCCGTGCAGATGTTGGACGTGGCCTTCTCGCGCCGGATGTGCTGCTCGCGCGTCTGCAGCGCCAGGCGATAGGCCGGGTTGCCGTCGGCATCGACGGTGACGCCAACGAGGCGCCCGGGCATCGAGCGCTTGAATTCGTCACGCGTGGCGAGATACCCGGCATGGGGACCGCCAAAACCCATCGGCACGCCGAAGCGCTGCGTGGAACCGACGACCGAATCGGCACCCCACTCACCGGGCGGCACCAGCAGCGTGAGCGCCAAGATGTCCGCTGCGACGATCACCTGCGCACCTTGCGCATGAACGTCGGTCGCCAGCGCGCGATAGTCGCGTACGTCGCCGTTGACGCCCGGGTACTGCAGCAAGACGGCGAAGGCCTCCGCCGCCAGCGCGTCGCGCGCCGGGCCGGTGATCACCTCGACTTCCAGCGGACGCGCCCGCGTGCGCACGACCGCCAGTGTCTGGGGCAACACGTCGTCGGCGACAAAGAAGCGTTTCGATGTGCCCGTGCCAGTGCGCATCGCCAGCGCCATGGCTTCGGCCGCCGCTGTGGCCTCGTCCAGCATCGACGCGTTGGTGATCGCCATGCCGGTGAGATCGCACACCATCGTCTGGAAATTGATCAGCGCCTCGAGCCGGCCCTGCGCGATCTCCGGCTGGTACGGCGTGTAGGCCGTGTACCACGCCGGATTCTCGAGGATGTTGCGCAGGATGACACCCGGCGTGAACGTGCCGTAATAGCCCTGGCCGATGAACGAGCGCAGCACGCGGTTCTGCGCCGCCCGTGCCTTCAGTTGCGCCAGCGCCTGTGCCTCGGGCACAGGCCCGGGCAGCGCCAGTGGCGCGCTTTCGCGGATGGCGGGGGGGACGATGGCATCCATCAGCGCCGCGCGCGACGGATATCCGAGCGTGGCGAGCATCAAGGCTTGCGCGGCCGGCGTCGTGCCGATGTGGCGGGCGATGAATTCGCCGCGATCTTCCAGTGCCGTCAGGCCAAGCGGCCCGGTGTCGTGCTTCTTCATTGCGTGGCTATCCGATGATCTTGGCGTAAGCCGCCGCGTCGAGCATGCCGGCCAGTGCATCCGGTTGCGCCGGTTTGAGCCGGAAGAGCCACGCGCCGTACGCATCCTCGTTCAGCGTTTCGGGCGATGCGGTCACCGCGTCGTTGACCGCCACCACTTCGCCGGCGATCGGCGCATAGACATCGCTGGCCGCCTTCACCGACTCCACCACGGCGCAGGCTTCGTCGGCCTTCAGCACGCGGCCGACCTTGGGCAACTCGATGAACACGAGGTCCCCCAGCGCAGCCTGCGCGTGGTCGGTGATGCCGACCGTCACGCTGCCATCGGCTTCGGCGCGCATCCATTCGTGCGACTCGGCGTACTTCAGTTCGGCGGGAAGATTCATGGCATGGGCTCCGGGTGGGCAACGGCGAATCGGGACAAGGGGAGGGATTTCATTGCACCAGCGCGCGGCCATTCCGCGCAAACGGCGGCTTCACGACACGGGCGGAAAGTTTGCGGTCGCGCACGGCGACCTGCACAACGTCGCCTTCGGCCACGGCAACGGGCAACCGCGCCAGCGCGATCGACTTGCCGAGCGTGGGACTGAATGTGCCGCTGGTGATCTCGCCGTCGCCGTGCGCGGTGTGCACGACCTGATGCGCGCGCAGCACGCCGCCTGCATCGAGCAGCAGCAGGCCGGTCAGGCGCTGCGCCGGGGAGGCCGCGGCCAGCGCGGCCTTGCCGACGAAATCGCGCGCGCTGGCAAGGTCGACGGTCCAGCCCAGGCCCGACACCAGCGGCGACACCGTCTCGTCCATGTCCTGGCCATACAGATTCATGCCGGCCTCGAGTCGCAGCGTGTCGCGCGCACCGAGGCCGCAGGGCGCGACGCCAGCGGCGACCAGCGCATGCCACAGTGCCTCGGCCTGCGTCGCCGGCACCATCACCTCGAAGCCGTCCTCGCCGGTGTAGCCGGTGCGCGCGATGAAATAGGCGCCGTCTGCCAGCGCGACCTCCGCGCCGAAGAACGGCTTCAGGTCGCGCGTGGGCGCTTCACTGCCGGGCACCGCCTGCCAAAGCTTTTCGCGCGCCTGCGGACCCTGCACGGCAATCATTGCAAGATCCTCGCGCGGGGTCAGCCGCAACTGCGGCGCGTACGTGGCCATCAACGCGCGCAACCACGCGATGTCCTTGTCGGCCGTGCCGGCGTTGACCACGAGCCTGAAGAAGTCTTCGCGCAGGAAATAGACGATCAGGTCGTCCAGCACGCCGCCGTCCGGGCGCAACAGGCACGAGTACAGCGCCTTGCCGGACACCGTGAGCTTGTCGACATTGTTGGCGAGCGCGTGACGCAGGAAATCGCGGGCCCCTTGCCCCTCGAGGTCCACGGCGCACATGTGCGACACGTCGAACATTCCCGCGCGATTGCGCACGGCGTGATGTTCGTCGATCTGCGACCCGTAATTGACCGGCATGTCCCAGCCGCCGAAGTCGACCATGCGGGCTCCGGCAGCGCGGTGGATGGCGTAGAGCGGCGTATGTCTCGGCAAGTCAGGCTCCGGAGAAAAACGTTTGGCGAAGCACTTCCGTTGCTTCGCCCCGTCTGTCCTTTTACCTGAGAGATTAGGACGGCGACACTGCTTTCGCCGACCGGTGCCCCTTCGGTGGATCGCCGCATAACCGGCCATGGGCCGGGACTTGCGCGACCGCTCTCCAGATTGCGGTTGCCTCTCGTGCGGTCCTTGATGCCTGAGCGATTTCGGGATTACGCCTTCGGCGGCAGCGACTCCACAGTTGATGCGGTGGTGCTGCACTCTCCTGCACGAACCCCTTCATTGTACGGGTGCGCCGGGCCGCGGGTCAAAGTCAGTGGCACGCATGACGCCCTAAAAAAGCGAAGGCCGGCGCGGTGTGAACCGGCCGGCCTCGTCCGGGCGCGACGCTGTTTACTTCTTGAGCGTCATGATCCAGGTAACCAGTTCCTTGATATCAGCGGGCGGCACCGCGGCATTCGGAGGCATCGGGATCTGGCCCCAGACACCGGTGCTGCCTTCCTTGACCTTCTTGGACAGCATCTCGACCGCGTTCTTGTCGCTCTTGTACTTGGCTGCGACGTCGACATAGGCGGGACCGACGACTTTCTTGTCGATCGCATGGCACGCCGAGCACGCGTACTTGCCCATCATCGCTTCGGCCTGCGCCTTGTCGAGTACGGCATGCGCGGCGCCGGAACCGAGCAGGGCTACACTTGCGGTCATGGCATAGGCCAGGGCCCATGCGGTGGAAGATGCTGCAGCGGGAACGCGTTTCATCGTGACTCCAGGTGGCAACGCAAAACGGGAGGCATGCCACCGGAAACGCGCGAAGCGGGCCGGCCCATGCCTACAAGCGACGCCGATTTTACCGGAAGCCACTGCGACCGGTGAATCAACTATGGCACTCCATCAACGCGCCGGCGCCTCGCCCGTTGACGCCAGCACCAAGGTCAACGCGTCGAGGGTGCTGATCGGCGGGAGGCAGGTCAGCCCGCGGCAGACGTGGGCCACCACCCCGTCGCGCGGTGGCGGACCCTTGGCCAGTGCCGGTGGCAGATCGGCCATGCCCGCCACGTTGAACACCAGCGTATCGGCGCGGAGGCGTGATTCGAGCGCCTGTTGCCACGCGCCTGCCGCGGCCGGATCGCCCGCCAGCAGCACCAGCGCCGGCGGCGACTCCAGCAACGCCCCCGCTTCGAGCAATGACGAGTAGCCGCCCGGCGATTCACGGATCGCGCCGGCAAAGACGCCAACCGTACGTCTTGCCGCCTCGACATAGCGCAGGTCGCCGGTCAGATGGCCGAAGACGGCCAGCGCCTGCGCGGCCACGCCGTTGCCGGACGGCGTGGCGCTGTCGTGCCCGGGTTTCATCCGGTGGAAGAGCTTTTCGTGATCATGGCTGGTGAAGTAGAACCCGCCGTCCCGCGTGTCCTCGAAGCGCGCGAGCAGCGCATCCGCAATATCGCAGGCCCACCGGAAGTCCGCGACGCGAAAGCGCGTCTGCATCGACTCCAGCAGCGCTGCCAGCACGAACGCATGGTCGTCGAGGTAGGCATCGAGATCGGCGTGCGCATCGCGCCGCGTGGCCAGCAGGCGGCCTTCGCGCCAGGCCGTGGCGCGCAGCGTGTCGAGCGCGACCTGGGCGAGATCGGCCCACCGCGGCTCGTCCCGGGCGCGCGCCGCGCGGGCGAGGCCGGCAATCGTCAATGCATTCCACGCCGTCAGGATCTTGTCGTCGCGGGCCGGCCGGATCCGCGTCGAGCGTCGGGCAAACAGCGCGGCGCGCGCGCCGGCCAGGCGTGTGGCCGCATCGGGGCCTTCGATGCCAAGCTTCGCGGCCACCGCCGACAACGGCTGCGTCACGCGCAGGTTCCATGCGTGGCCCTCGAAGTTGGGCGGCTCGTCGAGGCCCCAGTACGGCGCGGCCACCGCCCATTCCTCGGCGCTGATGGCCGTGCGCACCTCGTCGCGCGCCCACACGTAGAACCGGCCCTCCTCGCCTTCGCTGTCGGCGTCGAGGCTCGAATAAAATGCGCCATCGGGCGCGCGCATCTCGCGCACCAGCCAGCCGACGATATCGCGGGTCACGTCCGCCAACCGCGCCTCGCCGGTGACGCGCGCCAGATCGGCGTACAGCGCGAGCAGCGAGCCGTTGTCATAGAGCATCTTCTCGAAGTGCGGAATGGTCCATTGCGCGTCGACCGAGTAGCGGCAGAAGCCGCCGCCCAGTTGATCGTGAATGCCGCCGTCAGCCATGTGCTGCAGCGTGGTGCGCACGATGTGCAGCGCTTCGTCGTCGGCATGGCGCGCATGGGCCTGCAGGCAGAACGAGAGTTCCGCCGGGTGCGGAAACTTGGGCGCGGTCCCGAAGCCGCCGTTCTCCGCATCGAAGCTATGCTTCAGACCCGCCAGCGCGGCGACTGCCGCGGCGGGCGCAAGCACCGCGCCGTCCGCGCTCGGCTCGAGACTGGCCAGCGCGCGGGACAGGCGATCGCTCTGCTCGGCGAGGCGATCGCCCTGCTCGCGATACGCTGCAGCCACGCGCGGCAGCAGGTCGAGGAAACCGGGCAGGCCATGCCGCCCGGTCTTCGGGAAGTACGTGCCTGCAAAGTACGGCGTGCCGTCAGGCGCGAGGAACATCGTCAACGGCCACCCGCCGGAACGTCGCGTCAGCAGCCCATGCGCCGACTGGTAGATCTGGTCGAGGTCGGGTCGTTCCTCGCGATCGACCTTGATGTTCACGAACGCGTCGTTCATCGCGGTCGCCACGCTTTCGTCCTCGAATGATTCGTGCGCCATCACATGGCACCAATGGCACGCCGAATAGCCGATCGACAGCAGGATCGGCTTGTTTTCAACGCGCGCGCGCGTCAGTGCCTCGGGGCCCCACGGATACCAGTCGACGGGATTGTCCGCATGCTGCTGCAGGTACGGACTGGTGGCGCCGGCAAGTCGATTGGGCATGGCGCCATTGTAGGCGCGCCCCTGCGCCGCCTATTCCTCGAAGGCCAAGCGCTCGAAATCGCCGCCGCGCTGCAGCAGCTTGGTCAACCGGTACTTGCGCTCGGGGCCGGTATCCATCGACCGCAACAGGCGCCCGGGATTGAAGGTGCGCGGCGGCACGATCAGGGAGGCGGGCTCGATGTCGGAGGACCCCAGCATCAGGATCGGCAACGGCAGCTCTTCCGCGAACGCGATCGAGATCGGCCGCGCCGCCACCGTGCGCGGCACGCCGGGCCAGAGCGCGATCGAGATGGAGAGTTCGTCAGGCTTGGCGAACGCCACCCGCGTGACATAGCCGAGCCGCGTGCGTTCGTCGTCACGGACGACGACCAGCTGGTCGAGGAACCAGCGATAGCGTGTGGGATCGCGACGGCGGAGCGAAGCGTCACGAAACGCGTAGTCCCCACGCCAGCGCTCCCATGGCCAGTTGCGTTCGGCCTCGTCCTTGTAACGATCATAGTCGGTGAGCGCGCCCAGCGTCTGCAGGTGCTGCGCGCCCTGGAACGTGAGGCGCCCCAGCGGATCCTGGCGATCGAAGGTACGCCCGCCGATGCGGAAGTACGCGGCCGGGACGCCGCCCGCGGTGACCTCGATCTCCGCCGGCGCCATGTCGTCGTCGCGCCGTGGCAACGTATACCAGTGTGAATCGAGGTGCGTGAGCAATGCGGCGCTGCCTTCGGCCGAGGTGTCATGGCCGAGCTGCAATTCGGCGGGGCTGGCACCGGTCGCGAGGCGCTTCAGGCGCCCGCGCACGCTGGTGGCGAGCTTGCCCGGGTAACCGAAGCGCAGCGATGGCACGGCCTCCGTCGGCGCGGTGGTGGCAAGCCACGCGCCGACCGACGAATCGAGGTCCATCAGCATCACCGGACCCTCGGTCTCGCGCTGCTGCGGATACGGAAACACCTTGCGCGCCCACTGGCCGAGCCACCGATCCGTCAACTCGATCTGGCGCACCGACAGCGCGCACGGATCGGCCATGCCGAGCAGCAGCGCATGGCAGTACGTCGAATAGCAGGAGATGCCCACCGCGTGCGGCTGCAGGTCGTCCGAGACGGCGGTGACCGCGCAGTCGAGCAATTCCGCCAGCCGGTAATACGCGTGCAGTTCCTGCCACAACGAGGCCGGCGGCACGCGTCGCGCAAGTCCGTAGACGATCACGAGCTGCTTGCCGACATAGAGTCCGCGCTGCAGCAATTTGGCCTTGACGCCCTGCAGTTCGACGTCGCCTTCGAGCAGCGGCTTCAAGCACGCGGAGTATTGTTCCCACAGCAATTGCCACAGTGCCAGTGCCTGTTCGGCGGCTTCGTTCTCGCGGTCGGACGCGGGTTGTGGCTTGCCGGCATAGCGGCGCGCAAGTTCGGTATGCAGATGCGCGACCTGGTCCCGCATCACTTCGGCGATGGTCGCGCGTTCGCGCGGCGTGAAATCGGCGCCGGACAATGCGCGCATCTGCCCGTGGATGGCTTCGCGGAGCGGCGTGACGCCGGTGACCAGCAGCGACTTGGCCCAGCGCTTCGCGCCATCGGCATCGGCAAAGGCCAGCGACGGATGCGGGTCCGCGGTTGGTGTGACCAGTACGGGCGAGGCCGTGTCCTGCATCAGGAGCTCCTGCCGGGGAAGGCGTGCATCGCGGCGCGTTGAACCTGGCCGGACATCACGTTGCCGATGGTCGCGAATTTCATGGTGTTGACCGCAAGTTGCCGCAACAAGTTATAGCACAAAGCTCGCGGGGCCGACTTTGCGGCCCGACTGCTGGCACCGGTACGGGAATATTCGTGTTCCCGGGCGTCGATTCCTCCACTGCCCGCGTCCGCGAACGCGCCTAGCCTTGGGCCTTGAGGTCGCCAAGCGTTAATGGGCAAATTCAGAAGCCCTGGACCACGTGACGCCGACCCATGGTTGCCTCCACCCGCAGGGACGTGCCGAAGCCGCCACGAGTCCCCCGATCCGGAACGCTCCCGGCCGCCCCTGCGGGCATTTTTGGATCGCGAACGTTGCCGGCGCCCGGCCGGCACAAGGAGCATGACGATGGACACGATGTCAGCCTCCACCACGAACCTGCGCTTTCCCTGTGCGCCGCGCCCCCTTCCACGCCGCTACCACACGGCGGCCATGGTGGCCGGGCTTTACGTGATGTCGGTGCTGGGCGCCCCCTGGATCGTCCGGTACGCGCCCGGCATCGAATCAAGCGTGGTCGAATCCCTGGCGGAACGCCCGCAGGTAATCCGGTGCGCTGCGGCGCCCGAGTACGGCATGCCGTGCGGCGCGTGGCTGCCGGAGACCGTCCCGCGGCGTCCTGCAGGCGCCGCGTAGTCAACCTCAGACAAGGACGCGCTCGATACCGCCCGCGTTGGCGCGCGCCACGTAGTCGGCCATCCAGTTGGCGCCGAGCAGGTTGCGCGCAATCTCGACGACGATGTAATCGGCCTGCGTGTCCGAGTCATCGTTGAAGCGGGACAGCCCCTGCAGGCACGACGGGCACGACGTCAGCACCTTGACCTCGCCGGCGAATCCATCCGCGCGCAGCTTGTCCGCACCACGCGTCATTTCCTCTTCCTTGCGGTGCCGCACCTGCGTGGAAATGTCCGGCCGCGTCACGGCCAGCGTGCCCGATTCGCCGCAACAGCGATCGTTCAGCGCCACGTCGGTTCCCATCAGACTCTTGACCACGGCCATCGGCGCATAGGTCTTCATCGGCGTGTGGCACGGGTCGTGATACATGTAGCGCGTGCCGGTCACGCCCGCGAGCTGCACGCCATTCTCCATCAGGTACTCATGGATGTCGAGCAGCCGGCAGCCGGGAAATATCTGGTCGAACTCGTACTTCTGCAACTGGTCCATGCACGTGCCACACGACACGATCACGGTCTTGATGTCGAGGTAGTTGAGCGTGTTGGCCATCCGGTGGAACAACACGCGGTTCGACGTGGTGATCTTCTGGCCCTCGTCGTGATTACCGGCGGACGTCTGCGGATAGCCGCAGCACAGGTAGCCGGGCGGCAGCACCGTTTGCGCGCCGACGTGATAGAGCATCGCCTGCGTGGCCAGCCCCACCTGCGAGAACAGTCGCTCCGAGCCGCAGCCCGGAAAATAGAACACGGCCTCGGCATCGTCGGCCGCCAATTGCGGATTGCGGATGATCGGGACGACGGTGTCGTCCTCGATGTCGAGTAGCGCGCGCGACGTGCGCTTGGGCAATCCGCCCGGCATCGGCTTGTTGATGAAGTGGATCACCTGCACCTTGAGCGATGCCTTGCCCACGGTGGGCGGCGGGCGCTGCGTCTGCGCGCGCACCATGCCGGTGGCACGGCCGAGACGATACGCCAGCCGCTGCACCTTGTATCCCCAGTCGATCATCACTTTCTTGGTGAGCTTGATCGTCGTGGGGTCGGTGGCGTTGAGGAAAAACATCGACGCCGCGGTGCCCGGATTGAATGTCTTGTGCCCGCCCTTGCGCAACAGGTTGCGCATCGCAATCGACACGTCGCCGAAGTCGATGTCGACCGGACAAGGATTGGCGCACTTGTGGCACACCGTGCAGTGGTCGGCCACGTCGGAAAATTCGTCGAAGTGGCGCATGCTCACCCCGCGTCGCGTCTGCTCCTCGTACAGGAAGGCCTCGATTAGCAGCGACGTGGCGAGGATCTTGTTGCGCGGGCTATACAGCAGGTTGGCGCGCGGCACATGCGTGGCGCACACCGGCTTGCACTTGCCGCAGCGTAGGCAGTCCTTGATCGAGTCGGCCACGCTGCCGATATCGCTTTGCTCGAGGATCAGGCTCTCGTGGCCGATCAGCGAAAAGCTCGGTGTGTAGGCGCCCGACAGGTCCGCCGGGAATGCCGGGTCACGCAGCAGCTTGCCGCGATTGAAGCGGCCTTCCGGATCAACGTCGCGCTTGTACTGCGCGAACGGCGCCAGTTCGGCATCGGTTAGGTACTCGAGTTTGGTGATGCCGATGCCATGCTCGCCGGAGATCACTCCGCCCAGGCTTCGCGCCAGCGCCATGATCCGCGCGACGGCGGCATTGGCTTCCTGCAGCATGCCGTAGTCGTCGGAGTTGACGGGCAGGTTGGTGTGCACGTTGCCGTCGCCGGCGTGCATATGCAGTGCGACGAACACCCGGCTGCGCAACACGCGCGCATGCACGTCCTTGATCCGCGCGGCGACCGGCGCAAACGCCAATCCGGCAAAGATCTCGTCCAGCGGGGCCTTCAACTCAAGCTTCCACGACACGATGGTGGAATGATCCTGCAGCGCCGGGAACGTGGTGTCCAAGTCCTGCAGCAACTGCTGCCAGCGGCTTCGGACGGCGCCCACCAGCGAGCGCACTTCGTCCAGCTTGGCATCAATGATTTCCTGCGCCGGCCGCGCCTCGCTGTCCGGTCCCCACGCCTGCGCGAACAGCGGACTGTCGAAGAAGCCCTGCAGCGCATCAGCCAGCGCCAGCTTGTTGCGGATGGAGAGCTCGATGTTGATGCGCTCGATGCCATCGGTGTAGTCGCCGAGACGCGGCAGCGGAATCACGACGTCTTCGTTGATCTTGAATGCGTTGGTGTGCTTGGCGATCGCCGCCGTGCGCGCGCGGTCCAGCCAGAATTTCTTGCGCGAGTCGGCGGACACCGCGACGAAGCCCTCGGCGCCGCGCGCGTTGGCGATGCGCACCACTTCGGATGCCGCGCGGGCCACGGCATTGTCATCGTCGCCGACAATGTCGCCCAGCAATACCATCTTGGGCCGGCCGTGGCGTTTGGCCTTGGTGGCGTAGCCCACCGCTTTCACATAGCGCTCGTCGAGATGCTCGAGCCCGGCCAGCATCACGCGCATGCCGCCCACCTTGGGCAGCGCGTCAAGATAGTCCTTGATCTCCACGATGGCCGGCGTCGAATCGCGCACCTGCCCGAAAAATTCGAGGCACACCGTGCGGATCGCAGGCGGCATCGTGTGCAGGATGAAGCGCGCGCTAGTGATGAGACCGTCGCAGCCCTCCTTCTGGATGCCGGGCAGCCCCGCGAGGAACTTGTCGGTGACGTCCTTGCCGAGGCCCGACTTGCGGAACACCCCGCCGGGAATCGTCAGCGTTTGCGTGCGCTCCACCGTCTTGCCCTCGGCGGCGAACCACGTGCACTGGAACGTGGCCACCGCGGCGTCGTGGATCTTGCCGAGGTTGTGGTCGGTGCGCACTACCTCGAGCCATCGCGCCTGCGGCGTCACCATCCGCCACGATGCGAGATTGTCCAGCGCGGTGCCCCATAGCACGGCTTTCTTGCCGCCGGCGTTCATCGCGACATTGCCGCCGATGCACGACGCGTCGGCCGATGTCGGATCCACCGCAAAGACGAGACCGTCGCGCTCCGCCGCATCCATTACGCGGCGCGTCACCACGCCCGCGCCAGCATCGATCGTCGCGGTGGCTTCCGCGCGACCCGGCAGCACGATGCGCTCCACCACCGACAGCCGTTCGAGTTTTTCGGTGTTGATCACCGCCGAACGCGCATCGAGCGGAATGGCCCCGCCCGTGTAGCCGGTGCCGCCGCCACGGGGGATGATGGTCAGCCCGAGTTCGATGCAACCTTCGACCAGGCCGCGCACTTCCTCTTCGGTGTCGGGATGGAGCACGACGAACGGATACTCCACGCGCCAGTCGGTGGCATCGGTCACGTGCGACACCCGCGCCAACCCGTCGAACGCGATATTGTCCTTGTGCGTGTGCCGGCCAAGCACGCGCCGCGTGCGCTTGCGCAATTCGGCGGTGGCCGGAAACGACGCGGCGAAACGGTTCACCGCGCCGTGGGCGGCCGCCACAAGTTGCGCAACCTTGCCATCGCGCGATGCGTCCGCACGCGCACCCGCCTGCCGCCGTATCTCGATCTCGCGCAGCCGGTGGCGCAAGGCCTCGACCAGCAGCGCCTGCCGCTTCGGGTTGTCGAGCAGGTCGTCCTGCAGGTACGGATTGCGCTCGACCACCCAGATGTCGCCCAGCACTTCGAAGAGCATCCGCGCCGAACGTCCGGTACGGCGCTCACCGCGCAACTCATCGAGCAAGGCCCAAAAGTCGCGGCCGAGCAGCCGGATCACGATCTCGCGATCGGAGTACGACGTGTAGTTGTACGGAATCTCGCGCAGACGCGGGGCATCCACGCGGGGATCCGCGACGTCGACGAAGGCTTCGGTGACGGTATTCATGGCAGTCACCCAGTTTACCGCAGCGCAGCATGCGACGACCCTCGACGGTGGAAGGCGCGGTAACATAGGCGGCTGACATGCGCTTGGGGAGTGGAGTTGCCATGAAAATCCCATTGAAGGCTGCCCTGCTGATCGTGGCCCTGGGGCTGAATGCCGCCACCAGCCACGCCGCCGCGCCCGCGGCCGACGCCGGATGGACCAAGGACCTGGCCCAATGGCGCGCCAACGGCGACACGCGCCTCAAGGCCGAGCGCGGCTGGCTGTCCATCGTGACCCGCGACGAACTCACCGCCGGCAAGTACCGGATCGGCTCCGCGTCGGACAACGAGATCAAATTGCCCAAGGCGCTGGCCCCCGCGCACCTCGGGGTGATCGAGGTGGGCCAGGACAAGGCGCGGCTGGTCCTGGCACCGGGCCAGTCGATGCGCACCGTGGCCAAGGTGGACGGCGGCGAGGAATTCACGACCCGCGACCTCGTCACCGGCGCCTCGCGCCTCGAATGGATCACATCGGGCCGCCTGTCGCTGCAGATCGTGAAACGCGAAGACGGCAAGATCGTCGTGCGCGCTGCCGACCGCGAGTCCCCGCGCCGGTCCAACTTCGCGGGCCGGCAATGGTTCGAGCCCAAGGCCGACCACAAGGTGCCCGCGCGTTTCGTGGCGCATGTCGACGGCGCGACGATCCCCATCGCCAACGTGCGCGGCGAGATCAGCTACGAAAAAGTGGCGGGGACGCTCGAGTTCACGCTGAAGGGACAGAAGACGACGCTGGATGCGCTCGACGACAACGGCAACCTCTTCATCATTTTCCGCGACGCGACGAGCGATTCGACCACCTACCCGCCAGGTCGCTTCCTCTACATCGAGAAGCCGAAGGATGGCCAGTGGGTCGTGGACTTGAACCGCGCCTATAACCCGCCCTGCGCGTTCTCGGCCTTCACCACCTGCCCGTTGCCACCGCCGCAGAACTGGCTGAAGGTGCCGGTGGCTGCAGGCGAGCGCTACGCCGGCCGCAAGTCCTGATCCGCGAGGGGCGATTCGCCCCTCGCTTCCCGCCCCGGCTCGCGCCCTCCTGCCGTTAAGCAGGGTGCGGGTCTGTATCGACGTATAGTCGATCGACGTCACGCGCAATCACGCGCGTGCGATCGAGCGACCCACCGGTGACGAACCCGATTTCACGCAAGCATTTCGCGGTTGCCGCGCTCCTCGGCGCACTGCTGGGCACCGGCGTACCCGCGTCTGCAGGCATGGTCGACGCAGTCGAGTTCTACAACGCCTCGCTCGACCATTACTTCGTGACCGCGAGTACCGAGGAGATCGGCAAGCTCGACAGTGGGTTCTTCGTGGGCTGGCAGCGTACGCAGCAGGTATTCAAGGTCCTCGACTCAAGCGACACGTCACCGGGCGCCTCGCCGGTTTGCCGGTTCTACGGCAGCCCCGCCGCAGGCCTCGATTCGCATTTCTACTCGGCGTCGCCGGTCGAGTGCGCGGAGGTCAAGCAGAAATTTCCCACCGCCTGGCTGCTGGAGTCGGACAACGTCTTCCAGGCCTATTTGCCCAACACTGCCACCGGCGCCTGCCCGTCCAACACGCAGCCCGTGTATCGCACCTGGAACAAACGCCCCGACTCCAATCATCGCTACACGACGGACGCAGGCATCCAGGACCAGATGCTCGGCAAGGGCTACGTCGCCGAAGGCTATGGTACGGACCCGGCGCGGCTCGTCGCGATGTGCGCGCCGGTTCCGGTGACGGCGCAACCACCGTCGTGCACGCTGACAGCCACCACCGTTGATCCCATTGTCGACGCCACCATCCTGCTGATGGCCGCGTGCAACGGTGCGCCGACCAGCTTCAGCTGGACAGGCTGCACCAGCACCGGCGCCACCTGTAGTGCTACGTCGGCAAGCCCTGGCGCCGTCGTGTACTCGGTTATCGCCGCCAATGCCGCGGGCGCCGGACCTGCGGCCTCCGTGCAGGTCGCGTGGCGCAACGCGCCCGCGCCACCACCGCCGGAATCGAAATCCGTCTGCAACCTGATCGTGTCGTCATCGCAGCAAACGCCGGTCATCAACTCACTCGTGACGCTGCAGGCTTCGTGCACGGGCGAACCCACCGGTTACGTATGGACCAATTGCGCCACCCAGACCAACGTCTGCCAGATCCGATGGAGCGTACCCGGTCTACAGACGTATACGGTGAGCGCCGTCAACTCCGGCGGCACCGGCAACGCCGCAAGCGCCAATGTGAACTGGGTGAGCAGCCCGCCTGCACCGCCCGGCCTGTGCGGCCAGTTTCCCGCCGCGCTCTATACCGATTTTGGCAGCGCAGGCGGCATCGCTTACTCGACATTGACCGAGACGGGCTTGCAATGGAATGGCGTCTGGGCCGTCCGGATCGCAGTGCCCGGCACCGCCCCGGATGCGGCGTTTGGATCGTTGCAGGTCGCCGAGTTCGGCGGCCCGCCCACCTATCGCGAGGCGACGCTGTCGCGCACCGCGTGCGATTTCCGGCCCATCGACACCACCGGCATCAATGGCCCGCTGGCCTACGCCTTCGGTAACTCCGCGTCGTTGCCTTTCATCATCGGCGCATCGACGCCGAACTATCCGGGACTCGCCCCCGGCGGCGTCTACTATCTCAACATCCGCAACTACCTGTCGGGCTCCAACGCAATTACCTGCGCATCGCCCGGCCGCTGCGACGCGTTGACCAACGTGAACATGCCGCGCTGAAAAAAGCCGGCTCGAATTGATCGCGGCGTATCCGCGCATCGGCCGTTGCGGCTGCGGTTATCCGGTCGAGCCTGGCCCCTCGGTTTACCGGCCGGCCGGACCGCGATATCCGACGGCCTCCGCGATGTGGCGGGGTTCGATCCGCGCAACCTCCGCCAGGTCGGCGATGGTCCGCGCCACTTTCAGCACGCGATGGTACGCACGCGCCGACAGGCACAGGTGTGCTGCCGCCTGCGCGAGAAATGCATGGCCCGCGGGCTCGATCGCGCAATGCACGGCAATTTCCTTCGGTAAGAGGCGCGCGTTGGACTTGCCCTGCCGTTGCAATTGCCTTTGCCGCGCGGCGATGACGCGTTCGCGTACGACGCACGACGTCTCTGCGACGCCGACCACGGGTGCCGCCACCAGGACGGCACCGGCTGCCGCTATTGCCGGCGTCGGCGCGAGCGACGTGAGCTGCTCCGCCGGGACTGCCGGAACCTCCAGGACGATGTCGATGCGATCGAGCAACGGACCGGAGATGCGCGCGCGATAGCGGCTGATGCGATCGGGCGTGCAATGGCAGCGCCCGCGCGCGTCGCCCAGCCATCCGCATGGGCAGGGATTCATTGCCGCGATCAACTGAAACTGCGCGGGAAACACGCTTTGACGTGCCGCGCGCGAGATATGGATGACGCCGGATTCAAGGGGTTCGCGCAAAACCTCAAGCACGCGCCGGTCCCACTCCGGCAGTTCATCGAGGAACAAGACGCCGTGATGCGCGAGTGAAATTTCGCCGGGGCGAGGATCGCTGCCGCCACCCACCAGCGCCACGGCACTGGCGGTGTGATGCGGCGCGCGATACGGCCGCTGGCCCAGGGTCTCCGGCACGAAGCGGCCGGCGATCGATGCGACGGCGGCAACCTCCAGGGCTTCAGCGTCGTCCATCGGCGGCAGCAGCCCGGGCAACCGTTGCGCGAGCATCGACTTGCCGGTTCCTGGCGGCCCCGTGAAGAGCAGCGAGTGGCCGCCGGCCGCGGCGATCTCCAGCGCGCGCTTGGCCTGCCCCTGTCCGCGCACGTCAGCAAGATCGAGCACATCGTCGCGCGGCACGGGCAATGGTGCCGCCGAGCGCGTCAGTTCGGTCCGGCCGGCGAAATGCTCGCAGACAGCCAGCAGCGACGTGGCCCCCAGGATCGTGGCCCCCTGCACCAGCGCGGCCTCGGCAGCCGAGGCCGCGGGCAGCACGAATGCGCGTCCGGCCTGACGCGCCGCCACCGCCATCGCCAGCGCGCCGCGTACTGCGCGCAGCGCCCCGGACAACGCGAGCTCGCCGGCAAATTCGAAGTCCGCCAACGCGCGCGCCGGCGTCTGCCCGGTGGCAGCGAGGATGCCAAGCGCGATCGGCAGGTCGTAGCGGCCGGATTCCTTCGGCAGGTCGGCGGGTGCCAAGTTGACGATGACTTTGCGCGCCGGGAAATCGAATTGCGCGTTCTGGATCGCCGAGCGCACGCGGTCGCGTGCTTCGCGGACTTCGGTATCGGGGAGCCCGACGATATGAATGCCCGGCAGCCCACCGGTGACGTGAACTTCGACCGCGACGGCGGGCGCCACCACGCCGGTGAGCGCGCGACTGTTGACGACGACGACGGACATTGCCGACCCGGCCAGGCCGCGCGTCGTTTTCTTCGCGGTGGGGTTAGTGCGCTGCGGGTGGCGCCGGGAAGCGGGCTTCGAGCTCGGCCACGCGCGCCTCCAAATGTTCGAGTTTTTCGCGGGTCTTGAGCAGCACCTGCGCCTGAATGTCGAACTCGGCACGCGGCACGAGATCGAGCCGCGACAGGCCGCCCTGCAACATCACCTTCACATTCTTTTCGATGTCCCGGGCCGGGCTTGACTCGACCGCCTTGCCGATTCGGGCGGCCAGTTCATCCAAGGTCTTGCTGTTGAAATTGAGCATGGAATGCCTCCACGAAGGTGGGAGATCCGGGTGGTGTGACACCAGCCCCGGCGTCGAACAAGGGCCCAGTCTAGCAAAGGCATGGGCGTGTCCCGCTCGACCACTTGGACGATCCGGACGCCGCCGCCATGCGCCCGCCCCGGCCTTCGCCCCAGACGAGTGCGTCCGTGCACGGTGTGGCACCGGTTTGGTGCGAAGTGGGGGTCGGCACCGGGTGCAGGCGTGGCTGCTGACATACAACTAACTGATTTATCTATTGTTTTTTCAGTGGCACACGAAATGCTGACTCATCCCCGGAAGCGTCACCTGTTTCGACAACCAACTCGCAAGGGATTCCGACATGAACCAGAAGCACCGCCTTCGCCTCGGCGCAGCAACAGCGATGTTCGCCGCGCTGGTCGCCGGCACCGCGCAAGCCCAAATGGCCGCGCCTGCACCGGCCGCCGCGCCGGAACCCGCTTGGACCTTCACGGGCAACGTCGGCCTTTTCAGCCAATACGTGTTTCGCGGCATCTCGCAGACCAACGAAAAGCCTGCGCTGCAAGGTGGCTTCGACCTCGGGCACAAGAGCGGCTTCTATGCCGGCGTCTGGGGCTCGAATATCAGCTGGCTGTCCGACGGCAATCCCGACGTCTCCGCCAGCCTCGAGGTCGACTTCTACGGTGGCTACAAGTGGGCGCTGCCCGCTGACTTCGTGCTCGACACGGGCGTCCTCTACTACTGGTATCCCGGTACCTATCCCGAGGGCTACGTGAAGCCCAACACCACGGAACTCTATGCCGCGCTGACGTGGAAGTGGATCACCGGCAAGTACAGCTACAGCGTCGACAGCAAGACCTTCGGCTTCGCCGATTCCCGTGGCTCGGACTACTGGGAAGTGAACGCCGCCTATGACGTCGTCGACAAGGTCAACGACACGATCGGCAAGGTGACGTTGTTCGGACACTACGGCCAACAGAAGTTCAAGAACAACGGTTTCTTCGATTACAGCGACTGGAAGGTCGGCGTATCCACTGAAATCTGGGGCCTGACGGTCGGCATCTTCGGCACGGGCACCGATGCCGAGAGCGCGGGCTACACCAACCGCTTCGGCAAGGACATTTCCGACGGCCAATTCGTCGGTTACGTACAAAAGACGTTCTGAACGCCATACCCACGCGGCAGCCTCGCGCTGCCGCGTGTTTTCCGGGGACATCATGAAACTCGTTACCGCCATCATCAAGCCGTTCAAGCTCGACGAGGTCCGCGAGGCCCTCTCGGCCATCGGCGTGCAGGGGATCACCGTGACCGAGGTAAAGGGATTCGGTCGGCAGAAGGGGCACACCGAGCTCTACCGCGGCGCCGAATATGTGGTCGACTTCCTGCCCAAGGTCAAGATCGAAGCGGCAGTGAAAGACGACTTGCTCGAGCGCGTGATCGAAGCGGTCGAAAAAGCCGCCAACACCGGCAAGATCGGTGACGGCAAGATCTTCGTGTTCGACCTGCTGCAGGTCGTCCGTATCCGCACCGGTGAAACCGGCGCGGATGCGCTGTAAGGGAGCCCTTCGATGAAAAAGCTAGTTGCGTTACTTGCCCTGCTCGGCGCGTTCGCTTTGGCGACACCGGTGCTGGCGCAGGACAAGGCAGCGCCTGGTGCCGCAGCGCCGGCCGCAGCCATGGCACCGGCTGCAGCACCGGCCGATGCCGCAGTGGCAGCACCCGCACCCACGCCCAACAAGGGTGACGTTTCGTGGATGCTGGTCTGCACGGCGCTCGTGTTGCTGATGAGTATTCCGGGCCTCGCGTTGTTCTACGGCGGGATGGTCCGCTCGAAGAACGTGCTATCGGTGCTGATGCAGGTGTTCGTCGTCTTCTCGTTGATCACGGTTCTGTGGTGCGTCTACGGCTACAGCATCGCGTTCACCGAAGGCAATGCGTACTTCGGCGGCCTCGACCGGCTGTTCCTCGCCGGCGTCTTCGACGCGGCAAAGGGCGAGTTCGCGATGGGCGCCACGTTCTCCAAGGCGACGCCGATACCTGAAATCGTGTTTGTGGCGTTCCAGGCCACCTTTGCGGCGATCACCGTGTGCCTCATCCTCGGCGCGTTTGCCGAGCGCGTGAAGTTCTCGGCCGTGCTGCTGTTCTCGGTGCTCTGGTTCACGTTCTCGTACCTGCCGATCGCGCACATGGTCTGGTTCTGGCCCGGCCCCGATGCGTACACGGCAGCCAGCGTGGTTGATGCGAACAACGCCAAGGCCGGTCTCATCTGGCAGTGGGGCGCACTCGACTTCGCGGGCGGCACAGTCGTGCACATCAACGCGGGTATCGCCGGCCTGGTCGGTGCGTACGTGGTGGGCAAGCGGATCGGCTACGGCAAGGAATCGATGGCGCCGCACAGCCTGCCGATGACGATGATGGGAGCCTCCCTGTTGTGGTTCGGCTGGTTCGGCTTCAACGCCGGTTCGGCACTCGAAGCCAACAACGCCGCCGCCTTGGCCTTCATGAACACGTTCCTCGCCACCGCCTGCGCCACCGTGGCGTGGACGCTCGGCGAATGGATGTTCAAGGGCAAGCCCTCGATGCTCGGCGCAGCCTCCGGCGCCGTGGCAGGTCTCGTGGCCATCACACCGGCCGCAGGCAACGTCGGCATCCCCGGCGCATTCGTGATCGGCATCCTGGCCGGCCTTGTCTGTCTGTGGGGTGTCAATGGCTTGAAGCACATGCTGAAGGTGGACGACACGCTCGACGTGTTCGGTGTCCACGCGGTGGGCGGCATACTTGGCGCGCTGCTCACCGGTATCTTTGTCGATCCCGCGCTGGGCGGCCCCGGTTTCGTCACCGACTGGGTCACGGGCGCGACGGGCTACACGAGCTGGGGCGAGCAACTGTTGATCCAGGCCAAGGCGGTTGGACTGACGGTGATCTGGTCCGGCGTCGTGGCGTACATCTGCTACAAGATCGTCGACATGACGGTGGGGCTCCGCGTGACGGAAGAGCAGGAACGCGAAGGTCTCGACGTGTCGTCACATGGTGAGTCGGCCTACCGCTCTTAACGCGGCACGCCGGCTGTAACGGGCATGACGCGGACGGACTCTCTCCCCCGTCCGCGGGCAAGCCGGGAACGCAAGTTTCCGCAGCAATTGTTCTCTCCTCAGTGGCTATTCGGGGCGCGTCTGACGCGCCCCGCTTTTTTTGTGCCGCGCACGGGACGCGTACAATTCCTGCACTTCCCCGCAAGGCACACGCATGGTTCCTCATCTCACCACGGCACTGGTCGGTCCTTTGCAGGACCTCGAACGGCGCATCATCGATTACATGCCGGAGATCGAGCGCTGGCTGCGCACGCAGTGGCAGGAACACCAGGTGCCGTTCTACACGTCGGTGGATCTCCGCAATGCCGGCTTCAAGTTGGCGCCGGTCGACACCAACCTGTTTCCGGGTGGCTTCAACAACCTCAATCCGTCGTTTCTGCCGCTGTGCGTGCAGGCGGTGCAGACCGCGGTCGAGCGCGTGTGTCCCGACGCGCGCGGCGTGCTGCTGATCCCCGAGAACCACACCCGCAACATGTTCTACCTGCGCAACGTGGCCACGCTCGAAGGCATCCTGCGCCAGGCCGGCATGCGCGTGCGCATCGGCTCGCTCAATCCTGAAATCACCACGCTGACCAAGCTCGACCTCGGCAATGGCTCGACGCTGACGCTCGAACCGGTCGTGCGCAACGGCCGCCGCGTGGGGCTCTACGATTTCGACCCGTGCATGGTGCTGCTCAACAACGACCTGTCGGCGGGCTCGCCGTCCATTCTCGTGCGCAACGCCGACGAAGTGGTGGGGTTGAACCGCAAGCAGCGCAACAAGATGGCGGTGGTGAAGGAAGGCCTCGAGGTCAGCTCTGTGCTGATCCAGGAAGGTGTCCCCACGTTCGAGTCGATCAACGAGGCCATTGCTGAGCCGGTGGTCTACATGATCGACCGCTTCGTCGTCGGTGGCTTCCGTGTGCACACGGCGCGGGGCAAGGATGAAAACCTCAATGCCCCCGGCGCGCAATTCGTGCCGCTGGCCTTCGAGTCACCGTGCATCCCTGATCTCGACGAACCCGCGGACTGCGCGCCCAATCGTTTCTACGCGTATGGCGTCGTCGCGCGCCTCGCGCAGCTTGCGGCGTCGATCGAGATCGAGGAACTCGAAACCGGCGCGTTCGCCGAACCCGTCACCGCGTGATCTCGGTCGAGTACTGCCAGCTTCTCGCACGCTACAACCGCTGGATGAACGAGCGGCTGATGGCGGCGGTGGCGCAACTGGATGCGGTGGAGCGCACGCGCGATCGCGGCGCGTTCTTCGGTTCGATCCAACGCACGCTCAACCATATCCTGTGGGGCGACCGGGTGTGGCTGGGACGCTTCATCGGGAACCCGTACCCGGGACCGGCCTATGGCGCCGATGCCTTTCCCGACTTTGCCGACCTCGCGCGCGAACGCGATGCGACGGACACCGCAATCCTCGATTGGGCTGGCGCGCTGACACCCACATGGCTCCTGTCGACGCTTGAATACCGCGCCGCGTCGGACGGCCGCACGCGGCAGATGCCGGCATGGATCGCCGCGACGCATCTCTTCCAGCATGCAACGCATCATCGCGGCCAGGTGACCACGCTGCTGAAGCAGGCGGGCCGCGATCCCGGCGTGACCGACCTGCCGTACCTGCCCGGCGTGGTGCGGATGGTGGATTAGCGAATTCCCGTAGGCGAAGCGAAAGCCTCGCAACCCATCGCACAGCACCGTAGGCGGGGCTTCAGCCTCGCGACACACCGCACAGCACCGTAGGCGAGGCTTCAGCCTCGCAACCGTAGCGCGGCGACTTACCCGCGAGGCTGAAGCCTCGCCTACAAATGCCCGGACACCGTGCTATTTCTTCCGCTTCGCGCGCGGATGCGCGGCGTCATAGACCTTGGCCAGCGCCTGGAAGTCGAGGTGCGTATACACCTGCGTGCTGGCGATGGACGCATGGCCCAGCATCTCCTGCACCGCGCGCAGGTCGCCTGACGACTGCAGCACGTGCGATGCAAATGAATGTCGCAGCATGTGCGGGTGGACATGCCGGTTCAGGCCCTGGCGCAACGCCAGCGCGGCCAGCCGCCGCTCGATCGTGCGCGTCGACATCCGCCGGCCGCTGGCTCCGACGAACAGCGCCGCGGCCTCCACTGGCGGCAACAAAGCGCGCAGTTTCAGCCACGCGGTGATCGCCACACGCGCGGCGGCACCCACCGGCACCACGCGCTCCTTCGCACCCTTGCCCCAGACGCGGATCTCGCCGCCGACGATATCGACGCGGTCGATGTCGACGGCCGCAAGCTCGGACACACGCAAGCCGGACGAGTATGCGAGCTCGAACAGCGCGCGGTCGCATACGGCCGCTGGTGCATCATCCTTGATCGACATCAGTTGCACCGCCTCGTCCGGTGTCAGCGCCGACGGCAACCGCTTCGCGGCCTTGGGTGCCTTCAGGCCGGCGCTGGGGTCCTCGCGCAGCGCGCCGCGCTCCAGCAGGAAGCGGAAGAACGCGCGCCACGCGGACAGCATCCGCGCGAGGCTCCGTCCCGAGACACCGCGGCCATGCAGCGTGCCCAGGCAACGGGCGAGTTGGGCTCGCTGCATGGACGCAAACGATTGGTCACCGGCGACCGCCAGAAGGTGCGCCGCATCGCGGACATACGCGTCGCGCGTGTGGCGGGAGCGCGTGGCGAGGTGCGTACCGAAGGCCTCGATCAGCGCGCGATTGGCGTCGTTGCCCGCCGTGTTGACCGCGGTTCGTGGAACCCGTCCCGGAGCGTCGGCGCGCAAGGACGCTTCAGGCCGGGGGCAGGAACCGCGCCGTTGCCACGCTGGCCAGTTCGGCCAGGCGCGTCTGGTAGAGCGTGCCCATACCGGGGTGAAAGCGGCGCGGGTCCGGACTGCCGAGCGCCAACACGCCGAAGGTCTGCGCCGTGCGCAGCGGCAGGAAGCCGAAGGACTGCAGAATGTCGCCGTCCTCGAACCATTCGCGCGACTCGAAGGCCGCCACCGGCCCGCAGTACGGCTGGCCCAGCTGATCCGCATAGTGGCGGATCTCCGAGGACGTGGCCGCCAACTCGGGCAAATAGGATTGTTCGGGCACCTTGCCCCACAGCCGCGCCGCCACTTGCGGCACGCCGAAGTCTTCCTTGAGGCTGTGGTAGAGCACCGCCAACGTGGTCTCGAGATCCTGCGCGGCAAAGAGCGCCAGCGTGGACCGGTGGACCTTCTCGCTGATCTGGTCGTTTTCGGTGCCGTAGCTCACCAGCTCCTTGAAGCGGGCCTCGAGCTCGATATTCTTCTCGCGCAACGTGAGGATCTGCCGCTCCGCGATCGGAATCGCATGACCGCCGTGCGGATGCGGAACGAAGATCTCGGCCACCACATCTGCATAGTCTGCAAAAAACTGCGGATTGTTCTTCAGGAATTCCGCGACCGCTGCTGCGTCCATGCGTCCTCATCCCCCATCTTGTCGTTATGGTGGCGTCCGCGGTCAGGCGGTCCACTCGCCTTCGAAAACGCTGGCCGCCGGACCGCGCATGAACAACGGCGCGCCCGGGCCTTCCCATGCGATGGCAAGATCGCCGCCGCGCGTCCTCACCTGCACGGGGGAATCGGCCAAGCCCCGCCAGATCACCGCCACCGCCGCCGCGCATGCCCCCGTGCCACATGACAGCGTTTCGCCGGCGCCCCGCTCCCACACCCGCAACGCAATGGTAGCGCGATCGATCACCTGCACATAGCCCGCATTCACGCGCTGCGGAAAGCGCGGGTGATGCTCGATCCTTGGGCCTTGTGTTTCGACCGGCGCACGTTCGACGTCGTCCACGACCTGGACCGCATGCGGGTTACCCATCGACACGGCCGAGATCGTCACCATCACGCCATCGACGTCCAGCGGTTCGGTAGGCAAACCCAGTCCGTCGATGAAGGGAACCTGCGCGGCCGCCAGACGCGGCACCCCCATGTCCACCGTCACATCGCCGTCCGTCTCGAGGCGCGGCACGATGACGCCATTTTTCGTCTCGACGCGGATCTCGTGCTTGGTGGTGAGGCCCTGGTCGCGGACGAACTTCACGAAGCAGCGTGCGCCATTGCCGCAATGCTCGACCTCGCCGCCATCGGCATTGAAGATCCGGTAGCGAAAGTCGGCATCGCCCTGTGCGGGCTCCACCAGCAACACCTGGTCGCAGCCGACGCCGAAGCGCCTGTCGGCCAGCGCGCGGATCTGCGCCGGCGAGAGGTCCACGCGCTGCCGCACGCCGTCGAAGACGACGAAATCGTTGCCCAGCCCGTGCATCTTGGTGAACCGGAGCTTCATCGGGGCCTCGGCGAAAGTTGCGGCAGCGCGAACTCTCCGCTGCGCGAAAACGGCAGCACCGTTCCCCCTTCCAGCGTGGCCGTCCCATTCACAGCATAGCGTGCAGCGGGTGGCATGGCGCCCCCTGCTTCAGCACGCCGCGCGATGGCCGCCGCGGCCTGCAACGCATCGGCCAGCCCGGCCCGCACCGCAAGTGCCACCGGAGCTTCGCTGCGCGCTGCCAGCCGCACCGGCGCCGTCAATCGCGCCACGCCCACCGGCACGTCCTCGACTCGCACCGTGGCGTCGATCGCATCCACGTTGATGTCGCGGTCGTTGGGATTGGACAGCGTCAGCGTGACGGTGAACTGCGCGTCCACGCCGGTCAGCCGGTCGACGCGCAAAGCCGTGGCCACGACCTTCGGTGACTCGAGGCGCGGGATGGTGGAACAGGCGCCGGCCACCAGCGCCAGCGCGCACCACCAACCTGCGGAACGCCACGCTGTCACGTCAGACGTTGAAGCGGAAATGCATCACGTCGCCGTCGCGCACGATGTATTCCTTGCCTTCAAGCCGCATCTTGCCGGCCTCCTTCGCCCCCTGCTCGCCCTTGCAGGCGACGAAGTCGGCATAGGCCGTGACTTCGGCGCGGATGAAGCCCTTCTCGAAGTCCGTGTGGATCACGCCTGCCGCCTGCGGTGCCGTGTCGCCGACGTGGATCGTCCACGCGCGCACTTCCTTCGGGCCCACGGTGAAGTACGTCGACAGGCCGAGCAGCGTGTAGGCCGCATGGATCACGCGATCGAGACCCGGCTCGGTCATCCCCATGTCGTCCAGGAACACCTGCTTGTCGTCGCCTTCGAGGTCGGCGATTTCCGCTTCCATCGAGGCGCAGACGGCCACCACCGGCGCGCCTTCCTTCGCCGCGTAGGCCTTCACCTGCTCCAGCAGCGGGTTGTCGGTGAAGCCATGCTCCGACACATTCGCCACGAACATCAGCGGCTTCATCGTCAGCAGGAAGAACTGGCGTACCACCGCGCGCTCTTCGGCGTCGAGGCCGGCCATCCGTGCAGGCCGCGCCTCGTTTAACACCGGCACCAATTTCTCCAGAGCCGCGACGATGCGCGCCGCTTCCTTGTCGCCACCGGAACGCGCCACCTTCGAGTACTTGGAGATGTGCTTCTCCACCGCGGCTATGTCCGCGAGTGCCAGCTCCGTGTTGATCGTCTCGATGTCGGAGATGGGGTTCACACCACCGGCGACGTGGATCACGTTGTCGTCGACGAAGCAGCGCACGACGTGCGCGATGGCGTCTGTCTCGCGGATGGTGGCCAGGAACTGGTTGCCGAGTCCCTCGCCCTTTGACGCGCCGGCCACGAGGCCCGCAATGTCGACGAACTCGACCACGGCAGGCAGGACGCGCTCGGGCTTGGCGATGCCCGCCAGCGCGGCGAGCCGCGGATCGGGCACTTCAACGATGCCGATGTTGGGCTCGATCGTGCAGAACGGATAGTTCTCTGCCGCGATGCCGGCCTTGGTCAGCGCATTGAAGAGGGTGGACTTGCCGACGTTCGGCAAGCCGACGATGCCGCATTTGAGACTCATGGATGGACTTTCGGATAAGGGTTGCGCGCGTGCGTCATGGGGCTGCGCGCGTGTGCAGCACCATCATCGCGCGTTCCATGTCGCCGGCCGCGATGTCGGACCAGGCGGAAAGAGCGCGGACGATGGCGGCGTCGATGGTCGTGCGGTCGTCGGTGCCGGGGGGCTTCAGCACATAGTCGACGACCTGCTGCTGCGCAAGTTCGGAATCGCGCGGATGACCTATGCCGATGCGCAGCCGCCAGAACTCGGCCGAGGCGATCTGCGCCTGGATGTCGCGCAGGCCGTTGTGGCCCGCATGGCCGCCGCCGAATTTCATCTTCACTTCGCCGGCCTTGAGATCGAGTTCGTCGTGCACGACCAGGATTTCCTCGGGCGCGATGTCGAAGAATCGGGCCAGCGCCGACACCGCCCGGCCCGAGAGATTCATGAACGTGCCGGGCTTGACGATGCGCACATCGCCCGCCTTGGCCACTTCGCCCGCGAATTTCGAGTCGTGACGCAACTCGGCGCGCAACTTCGCGGCGAGCCGGTCGGCAAACCAGAAGCCCGCGTTGTGGCGGGTCTCGGCGTACTCGCGCCCCGGATTGCCCAGGCCGGCGACGAGACGAATGGGAGATGAATGGGCCATGAAGGTCAGGATGCGTCAGCAGACCGCGATGGAGGACGGCAACGAAAAAGGCCCGCTTGATGCATGCGGGCCTTGGTCTCGCGACGATCCTTCAGGATCAACGCGATTACTTCTTCTTGTCGTCCTTCTTGTCGTCCTTCTTGTCCGCAGCCTTGTCGCCCGCCTTGGCGTCGGTCTTGGCATCGGCAGCGGCCGGTGCAGCAGCGGCGGTCGCGACGGTTTCTTCCGTTTCGACAGCAGCACGCGGCACGACGGCCGTGGCCACCACCGGGTCCTTGCGGCCGTGCGTGACGATCGTGACACCGGACGGCAGCTTCAGTGCCGACACGTGGATCGAGTGGCCGACTTCGAGCGTCGACAGGTCGACCTCGATGAACCCGGGCAGGTCGCGCGGCAGGCAGGTGATGTTGGCGTCGGTGATCACGTGGCTGACGATCGCGCCGCTGGTCTTCACGGCCGGCGAGATTTCTGCGTTCACGAAGTGCAACGGCACCTTCATCTGGATCTTCTTGTTTTCGTCGATGCGCTGGAAATCGACGTGCAGGATCTCGTTGCGGAACGGATGCATCTGGACGTCGCGCAGCAGCACCTTGGTGGCCGCGCCGTCGAGTTTCATCGTCAGGATCGACGAATGGAAGGCTTCGTTGCGCAGCGCGTGGAACAGCGCGTTGTGGTCGAGCTCGATCGGCGTGGGTGTCGCGACACCGCCGTAGACGATGCCAGGGGCCTTGCCGCCGCGACGCATGCGGCGGGAGGCACCGCGGCCTTCGGCGGCGCGCGGGAATGCAGTGAATTCGATGGTCATGCGGGTGACTCCGGTTGTCTGCGGCCTTCCCGATGGCGCCTATCCGGGGGTTTTAACCACGGATAGAGCGCTGCAGGTCGTCCGCCTCAAGTTTGCCTCGATGGGCGACAGCCGCCGGGCCTCTGCTTTTGCCATGGCGTTGAATCAGGGCAAAAGGGCGGTCCGGCGGAAAAGCCTTGAATTGTAACCCGATTTTGGGGGATGGCGCCACCCGCGGCCCGACCATCGGGCCGAAAGTCAGTCGGTGAAGAGTGACGACACCGATTCCTCGTTGGAGATGCGGGTCATCGTCTCGGCCAGCAACTGCGCGCATGAAAGCTGGCGCACTCGCGGCAGTGCCATTGCTTCAGCCGACAGCGGGATCGTGTCGGTGACGACGAGCTCATCGAGCTCCGACTCCGCAATCCGTCCCACGGCGCCGCCGGAGAGGACCGCATGGGTGCAATACGCGACGACCTTCACCGCGCCGCGTTCCTTCAGCGCGCTCGCGGCCTTGCACAGCGTGTTCGCGGTGTCGACCATGTCGTCCATGATCACGCAGGTGCGGCCCTCGACGTCGCCGATGATGTTCATCACCTCGGACACGTTGGCCTTCGGACGCCGCTTGTCGATGATCGCGAGGTCCGAGTCGAGGCGCTTGGCGATCGCGCGCGCGCGCACGACGCCGCCGACGTCAGGCGAGACGACGATGAGGTTCTGGTAGTCGCGCTTCCACAGGTCGCCGAGCAGGATGGGCGTGGCGTAGATGTTGTCGACCGGGATGTTGAAGAAGCCCTGGATCTGGTCCGCGTGCAGGTCCATGACCATCACGCGATCCACGCCGACGGTGGACAGCATGTCGGCCACCACCTTGGCGGTAATCGCCACGCGCGCGGAGCGCGGACGTCGATCCTGGCGCGCATAGCCGAAGTACGGGATGGCCGCAGTGATGCGCGCCGCCGACGCACGCTTCAACGCATCGACCATCACCATGATCTCCATCAGGTTGTCGTTGGTGGGCACGCAGGTGGACTGCAGCACGAAGACATCGCGCCCGCGCACGTTCTCCAAAAGCTCGACCATCACTTCGCCGTCGGAGAAGCGCCCCACTTCGGCGCGCCCGAGACTGATGTTCAGGTGGCGGCATACGGCCAGGGCGAGATTGGGATTCGCGTTGCCGGTGAAGATCCGCATACGTTCGAACGCCATGGTCACGCTGCCTTGAAGAACCCGTGCGGAGTCTATCCGAAAAACGTGCACCCAAAATGCGCCGATGCGCTCGCGCGCCGAACGATGGCCGATCGGTCAGTGACGATACCGGGGAACATGGCTGGGGAGGAAGGGATCGAACCTTCGAATGCCGGAATCAAAATCCGGTGCCTTACCACTTGGCGACTCCCCAGCAGAAAACGGCTTCCGAATGCCTTACGCGAACGACGCGAGCGGATGGCGGGCGATCGTCCGGGCCACATGACCTTCGATGGACGGCGATAGCGCTGCCACGACACGCCGGGCCTCCATTTCGGAGGCGCACATCGCGATGGCGCAGGCCCCCGACCCCGTCATCCTCGCGTGTGGCGCGAGGCTTTGCAGCGCACGGATGGCATGGCCGACTTCCGGCACCCGCGTTATCGTCGCTACCTGCAGGTCGTTGTGGCCGTAACCTTCGGAAAAGACATCTATTTTCGCCGACGCGGTGTTTCGTGTCAATTCCGGGGCCGCAAAGATGTCGGCGGTGCGGACCATCGCGGCCGGCTGCGCGATCACCATCCATTGCGCCGGCATTGAAACCGGTGTGAGGACTTCGCCGACCCCGCGTGCCACGGCCGGGGTGCCACCGATAAAAAACGGGACGTCCGCCCCCAGCGTCAACGCGACGTCGACGAGGCGCGACCGGGACAGGCGCAACGCCCACAGCCGGTTCAACGCCAGCAGCACGCTGGCCGCATCCGAACTGCCGCCGCCCAGGCCCGCCCCCTGCGGGATGCGCTTCGTGACCGCGAGATCGACACCGAAGGACGTGCGCGTCATCGCTTGCAGCGCCTTGGCCGCACGCACGGACAGGTCGGCGTCCGCGGCGATGCCCGACACGTCGATGGAGCGCGCGATGACGCCATCGTCGCGTCGGCGCAATGCGATCGTGTCTGCCAGATCCACCAGCGCGAACAGGGACTCGAGCGTGTGATAGCCGTCGGCGCGTTGTCCGGTGACGTGCAGGAATAGATTGACCTTGGCCGGTGCAGCGACCTCCAGCCCGGCGGCGCCGAGGCCACCCCGAACGGCGCTGCGCGCCGCTTCCCCCGGAGGGGGCGCGCCTTGGGGCGGCCCGGCGGCGCCAAGGCCCCCCCGAACGGCGCTGCGCGCCGCTTCCCCCGGAGGGGGCGCGCCTTGGGGCGGCCCGGCGGCGCTCATGGCTCGTTCCACCGGTCGACGACGATGCGCACTTCAATGGTGTCGGGATCGGGGTACCGCATCACCAGGCGCATCGGTTGTGACGGTGACGCGCCCTCCGCGTACGCGTACACGATTTCCCAGCCCGATTGCCGCAGCACCAACGGCCGGCCCGCGCTGTCACGCTCCAGTCCGAACTGCATCCCGGTGCGCGGCGCGCCCGTCACCCATGTCGCGAGGCCCTCCACCGGCACCGGCACGCCTAGCACGTCGCGCGTGAGCACGTCCCAGTTGGCGGCAGCTATTGGAGGCTTGCCCGGGCGCTCGACGCGAACCCCCAAGGCGTCACCGGTCATGCGCGCGAGGGTTTGTCCCATCGGCGTCGCAACGTCGATCACGTCGCCATCAGGCCGGTGCCGCCACGTGAAATGCGCGGCGGCGCCATCGTTGCCGCGCCGCGCCGACAGGCGCCCCACGATATCGAACTGCGGCGTGGCCACCAGCGGCAAATCGGTTGCCGTTGATACGGGCCCTACGCTCGCGCAACCCGCCAGCAACGTTGCCGCCGCCATCATTCCGATGACCGCGGCAGCACGTGAACGCAGGCGTTGCCTGACGCCGGCAGCGGCCGGCGCAGCCTTGCTCACTTCAGCGCGCCAGCCGGCGCATCGTCTCGAGCAGGACCGGATGGTCGGGATTGGATTGCAACTGCATCTGCCAGAGCTCCTTCGCCTCCGCGTACTCGCCCTTGGCCCACAGCACTTCGCCGAGATGCGCGGCGATCTCCGGGTCAGGACGCTCCTTCATCGCGCGTCGCAGGTAGGTCTCGGCCTCGGTAAAGCGGCCCAGACGGAAAAGCGCCCACCCCATGCTGTCGAGGATGAACGAATCGTTGGGGGCGAGCTTGTTGGCCTTCTCGATCAGGACGAAACCCTCGGCCGCGCGTGGCGTGCGATCCACCAGCGTGTAGCCGAGCGCATTCAATGCCTGCGGATCCTCGGGACGCAGCTCGACCAAGCGCCGCAACCGGGCTTCAGCTTCGTCGATGCGGTCGAGTTTCTCGGCGACCATCGCCGCGTCGTAGAGCAGGTCCGTCGATTCCGGGTGTTCCTTGATGGCCAGCGTCAGCACCGCATAGGCTGCGGCGTTGTCGTTGGTATCGCGCAGCAGTTGTGATTCGGCCTGGCGCACCTGCACCCGCTGCTCGATTGATACAGCGGGTAGATCCGCGAGATACTTGCGGGCCTCGACCACCTTGCCCTGCTTCGCGAGCATGGCCGCGATGCGCAGTTTCGCGAGCCATGATTTCTCGCCTTCGGGCACGGCCTTGTAGCGCTCGATGGCGTCCTGGTAGCGGCCCGATTCGTCCGCGACTTGCGCATAGAACAACTCGACGACGCCGTTCTCGCCATAGTTGGCGCGCTTGAGATCGGACAGCAGCGCTTCGGCCGTCTCCCAGTCCTTCATCTGCATCGAGATCACGGCAACGCCGAACTCGAACTCTCGCGCCGTGCGGTCGTTGTCCCACTGCTTCTGGTAGAGGGCGCGGGCCTCGCCGTAGCGCTTCTGCTCGACGTAGAGCTGCGCCAGCGCGCCGACGGCATTGCGGGCCTCCGGGTTGGCGGCGACAAACGCCTGCAGATAGGTCAAGGCCTCGTCGCCCTTGCGGCGCGACAGGAGTTCGGTCTTCAGCAGGGCCGCGCGCTCCCAATCGGGCTTCAACACCAGCGCGCGGTCGATCTCGACCATGGCCGTGTTGTCGGGACTGCCTTCCGCTATGCCGCCGCTGAAGGCTGCCAGCGCCACCGCGAAGTGCGCCTCGGCGTTGTTGGGGTATGGCTTGGCCAGTTCGCGGACCAGCTCGAAGGTTTGGCGCCGGTCCTGTTGGTCGCCAAAGAAACGGTTGAGCTGCAGGAAGATTTCGCCCGCGCCGCGCTGCGTGAGCGCGGCGTCGGCGAGGAGCTTCTCGAGGCGAAGCTTCAGGTCGTTGTCGGTGCCGAAATCCTGCGTGCCCTGCCCGGTGCCGCCCGCGGCCAGTGCGGTCAACACTTGCTTCGGGCGCTCGGCCGAGGGGTCGAGTGCGGACCACAACTTCGCGGATTCCTGCGCCAGGCCGCGCATGCGCGCGGCCAACGCGATTTCGGTGGCGCGGCTCGCGAGGCGCGGCTCGCGGGCCTCGCGCGCGGCTTCGAAGTAGGCGCGCGCGGCAAGCGATGTCTCGCCACGCTGAAGCGCGACGTCGCCCAGGATCAGGCGGTAGAAGACGTCGGGGCTCAGGCCTTCGACGTCTGCGCGTGACGAAGGCAACGGCGTCGCGTTTGGCGCGAGACCCGGCGACAGCGATTGCGCCGAAGCGGTACCGTGGCCCACTGCCGCCAACGCGGCAAGCAACGGCAGCAGCAGGAGTTTTCGGGGGAGGGCGAAGCGAAGGCGGTGCATAGGCTCGGGCTGGCAGAAATTGCGTTGGGGGCGGAATCCCGGTGCGCCGCGTGCAAACCCGCATGGCGGGCGGGCCCATGCGCGTGGCAACAGACGTACGCTGGCTGGGACGATGTTAGGCTATATCCGGCGGCGCAACAAAGTGGTGACGTGGACGAATCTGACCAAGCGCCTGATAGGAACGCGAGAACCCCGCGCATGGCGGACCGGCGCGCCGCCTGCCTGAAACCCTTCGTCAGCGACGATGCCCGAACTACCTGAAGTCGAGACCACACGCCGGGGGGTGGAGCCCCAGGTGGCCGGCCGCAGGATTCACGCACTGCAGGTCTACGACAGGCGATTGCGGTGGCCGGTTCCCGGCGATCTCCAACTCCACCTGGTCGGACGCTCGATTGATCGGGTTGATCGGCGCAGCAAGTACTTACTGTTTCGTTTGGGCTTGGATACGCTGCTGGTGCATCTGGGAATGACCGGCAGCCTTCGGGTATTCCATACGCTGCCGCCCCGGCGCGCGCACGACCACGTCGACCTCACGATGGAAGGCGGCGTCACGCTGCGCTACAACGACCCGCGCCGCTTCGGCGCAATCCTGTGGCTGCCGGGGGGCGAACCCGAGCATGCGCTGCTGGCGCGCCTCGGCCCCGAACCGTTCGATCCGGCCTTCGATGCCCCGTACTTCTGGCGTGAGACACGGCGGCGGACCACGGCGATCAAGCTCGCCCTGATGGACAACCACTTGGTGGTGGGGGTGGGCAACATCTACGCGAACGAGGCGCTGTTCCGCGCCGGGATCCGGCCCAGCACACCCTCGCACCGGCTGACGAGGCCGCGGCTCGCCCGGCTGGTCGATGCCGTGCGGGCGGTGCTGACCGAGGCGATCGCCAAGGGCGGCAGCACGTTGCGCGACTACGTCGATGCGACCGGCGAGCCGGGCTACTTCCAGCTGGAATATTTTGTGTACGGCCGCGAAGACGCGCGATGCCGGGTTTGCGGCACGCCGATCCGGCACCGGCGGCTGGGTGGGCGCGCATCATTCTGGTGTCCGGCCTGCCAGCGCTGAAAACCGCCGCAAAGCCTGCCCCCGACCGGCAGCTCGGGACGCCTTCCGGCATGTCGAGACCCGGCAGAACGAAGCCCCCCCTGGGGACCGCGTCAGGTATTAAGATCGGCACGAGTTGTGCTTTACAGGTGCCTGATAGCGTTGAATTTCCGGCGCTTACCAACAAAACACCCATCCGGCAGCGAGGAATCATCATGGTGCCTTCCCGCGATCTTGCGGCCCGCTTCGAGGCTTACAGCGACTGGCGCCGCCGCCTGTCGGCCGGAGTCTCCGGCCTCCATGGCTGGTTGCAGGAACAGGACCTGGCCGACACGCATGTGGACCTGCGGATTCAGCAGTTGCTGGAGCGCCTGCACCAGGACAAGCTGGTCGTGGCCTTCGTCGCGGAGTTCTCGCGCGGCAAGTCCGAACTGATCAACGCCATCTTCTTTGCCGACTTCGGCCAGCGCCTGCTGCCGTCCGCGGCCGGGCGCACGACGATGTGCCCGACCGAGCTTCTGTATGACGCCTCGCGGCCGCCGTCAATCCGGTTGCTGCCGATCGAGACGCGTCTCAAGGACGCGTCGGTCACCGAATTCAAGAACTACGCGGACGAATGGGTCACGTTTCCGCTCGACCTCGCGTCCGCCGAGAAGATGGGCGAGGCGTTGTCGCGTGTGTCGCAGGTGAAGCACGTGCCGGTCGACCTCGCGCGCAAGTACGGTCTCTACGGCGACGGTGACGACGACATCCTCGCGGCGATGGAAAGCGGCGACGAGGGCAATGTCGACATCCCGTGCTGGCGGCACGCGATCATCAACTTCCCGCACCCGCTGCTACGCCAGGGCCTCGTCATCCTCGATACGCCCGGCCTCAATGCGATCGGCACGGAGCCCGAGCTGACGCTGAACCTGCTGCCCAACGCGCATGCGCTGCTGTTCATCCTGGCCGCCGACACCGGCGTGACGAAGACCGACCTCGAGGTCTGGAACCAGCACTTGGCAGGGGACGATCCCGCCACGCGTGCCGGACGCATCGTGATCCTCAACAAGATCGACGGCCTATGGGACGACTTGAAGTCCGAGGACGCGATCGACGCCGAAATCGCGAGGCAGGTGCGCAGCACGGCGCAGATGCTCGATGTGCCGGTGTCGCAGGTCTACGCCACGTCGGCGCAGAAGGCGCTGCTGGCCAAGGTCAACGGCGACGACGCGCTGCTGGCGCGCAGCCGGTTGCCCGCACTCGAGACCTCGCTGTCGCACAATCTCATCCCCGCCAAGCGCGACATCGTCGGCGCGGCATCGCAGGCGGACGTGCGCTCGCTGACCGCCTCCGTGCGTACGATCCTCGATGCGCGCGCGGCCGGCATCACCGAGCAGCTGGCCGAACTGAAGGCCTTGCGCGGCAAGAATCAGGACGTGGTCGGCCACATGATGGCCCGCGTGCGCGAGGAGAAGGAAGTCTTCGAGCGCGGGCTGGCGCGCTTCACCGCGCTGCGCAACGTGTTCACCCAGCAGACCAACGA
>JBBQEY010000005.1:0-38999 GCA_038321425.1 Burkholderiales bacterium
AGCAGGTCGGACAGCACGAGGCACACCATCTTGCACGTGCGCGACAGCTTGGCCACGAGTGAATCGACACCGAGATGCTCGCCTTCACGAAACGCCACCACGGCGCCGATGAACGTCAGCCAGACGAAGAGATAGCGCGACAGCTCCTCCGAGATGTCGATCCCCGAATTCATCGTGTAGCGCAGGATGACGTTGCCCAGCACCATGAAGACCATCAGGGTGAGGCACGCGACCAGCAAGTGTTCCAGCGCGCGGAAGAAGCCGTCGATGATGCGTTGCAAGGTCCCTCCGGGAGACGCCGGGGCGCCGAATGCTGCGCCACCGTCGCGAAAATCGGGGCGGCGGTAGTCGGCAGGCTGGCAGGATGGTAGGCAGAGACCCGTTACTGGTCAAGTGGTCTGACCAGTTGGAGTACTTTCAGTCCGGTTTTCCTGGCGTGGTGTCGGCTTTCCAGCGCAATTCTGCCGCGTCGTCCGTGATGCGCGCATCGACCCACCGCGAACCCGCGGGCGTGGCTTCCTTTTTCCAGACTGGCGCGCGCGTCTTGAGGATATCCATGATGAAGCGGCAGGCATCGAAGGCATCGCCGCGATGCGCGCTGGTCACCGCGACCAGCACGATCTGGTCGGTGGGCCGCAATTCGCCGACGCGATGGATCACCAGCGCTTCGATGATCGAAAAGCGTCCGCGTGCCTCCTCGACGATATCCGTCAACGCCTTTTCGGTCATGCCGGGGTAGTGTTCGAGCGTCATCGCCGAAACGGGCGACGCATCGTTCATGTCGCGAACGGTGCCGATGAACGTGGCCACAGCGCCTACGCGCGCATCGGCGCCGCGCAATCCGGACACCTCGTGGCCGGCGTCGAAGTCGGCGGTCTGGACGCGTACGGGCATGGAATGTCGGCGCGGTTCAGCCGCCGGTGACCGGCGGCAACAGCGCCATCTCGTCACCATTGCGCAGCGCGGCGTCGGGGGCCGCGACGGTGTGATTCACCGCCACGCGCACGGCGCGCCCCGGCGCCAGTTCATCGGCCCACACGCCGCCGCGCGCGCGTAGCAGCGCCAGCACCACACCCACACTTGGCGTACTGGCCATCAGCGCCAAATCTTCATCGCTGCGGCCGAAGGCCTCGCGCAAGCGGGCGAGATAGACAAGCCGGATGGTGGTGACGGCAGGAACGGCGGTGCGCGAATCAGGCATGGCGGGCTTGATTGAAACCATCCCGGATTATAGGCCGTCGGCCGGCCCTGCTTGCCCGGCCTAGAAGCGGAACTGGACGCCGAACTGCAGCAGGTCGTTCTCGGGCAGAACGCCGGTGGCGGTGTCGCTCAGGTTGCGGCCGAAGCGCGCGTACTCGAGACGAAGGCCCAGCGCGCGCGTCATGTCGTACCGCAGGCCGACACCGTAGTTGACGCCGTCGCGGTTGCGCCGGACGTCGACCCCGGAATTGACTAGGTAGGCTGGCGCCGCTTCTGTCACCGCATAGCCCAACCGGCCATACAGCGAGAAGCGCTTGCGAAATTCCCACGTCGTGTAGACGTCGGCGTTGTAGCCGCGGCTGCCGAGATCGTTGACGCCGGCCAGGGACAGGCCGACACCGCGTGCACTGCCCGCCAACGGCATCAGCGCCAGGTGATCGACCGACGCCACGGCCGCCTCCACCGCTACGTCGTTGCCCCAGCGGTAGCCGCCGAAGGCCAGCGTGCGGGCACCGTTGTCGTCGGCCACCGGCAACGCGAACTTGCTCCACGTGGACGTCAGGTGGCCGAAGGACAGGCCGGAAGCATCCGTACCCGCATTGCGCTGGGAGACGCCGCCATAGAACCCGCCGACGTCCTTCACCGCCGGCGCGACCTGCGCACCCGCAAGCGGTGCAGCCACCATCAGGATGGCGGCGGCAACGGACGCAAGTATTTGATTCAACATGATTTCATTCAACCACCGACGACTGGTGAAGCCTCCGTGCCTGGTTGCTCACGGACGCCCGGGCCTCAACGATTTGGGCAATGCCGACGTGCCAAAGTTCAACCTACTCCCCCCTGCCCCTGTCCGTCAATTCGCACGGCCATTCGACGGCGTTTTCGACGACGAATGTTGCGATTGCGTCCACATCATCCAGCGCGAACACCGGCAGCACGGTGACCGCCCGCGCCGCGCCGAGGTCGTCCGTGGCCAGCCCGGTGATATATGTGTCGCCGGGATGCAGCAGCGCTTTGCCGACCTCCGGCCGCCAGACCTCGAGCTTCGGCAACGGGAAAGCCTTGTAACCCTCGACCAGCACCAGGTCGCACGGCGCCAGCGCTACGAGCGCCTGCGGCAGCGTCAGCTCCGCTGACCCGCGCAGCTCGTGCATCAGCGCCCAGCGCACGCCGGAGCTGACCAGCACTTCCGTGCACCCGGCCTGCCGGTGCCGCCAGGAATCCTTGCCTGGCTGGTCGATGTCGAATTCATGGTGCGCATGCTTGACGAGCGAGACCCGCGCGCCACGCCCCACCAGCACCGGGATCAGCCGTTCGATCAGCGTGGTCTTGCCGCTGCCGGACCAGCCGGCGAATCCGAAGATCTTCATGGCACGAATTGAGGTCAGCGGCCGAGCACGGCGATGGTGATCGTCACGAGCCCCAGCACGAGATTGACGCCCATCCAACGACGGACCTGCGCCATAGGGGCGAAGAACATGCCGCCGATCCAGACGACGACACCGAGCAGGTGAATCCAGCGGGCAATTGGCATGGGAACCCGAATGATGGAACGAGGTCCATTGTAGCGTCCACGATGGTGCGCCCCTGTCCCGGTTGCCGGTGGCCGCAGCGACGGCCTATAGTGATCCGGTGTCCGGTGGGGTTGCCACCCTGCGGCAACCCCCGTCCCTTGCGCGAGGCGAATGCGATGACAGAGGCTGACCCGACCGTTCCGGTGTCGCGTGACACGCCGGTGCGCGATGTCGAAGGCGCGATCGAACGCGCCATTGCCGTCGTACCCGCGCCGCGCACATACGCAGTGTCCAACCCGGACGAGGCGGCTGAAGCCATCGCGAAGCGCGCCGCCAAGCAGGCGGCGCTGCTCTCCGGCGCGCTGGCACTGCCGCCGGGGCCACTCGGCATGCTGACGGTACTGCCCGATCTCTTTCTCATCTGGAAGACGCAGCGGCAGATGGTGGCGGACATCTTCGCGCTCTACGGCCGCACGGCGGAACTCACGCGCGTGCACATGCTGTACTGCCTGTTCCGGCATGCCGCCAGCCAGGTGCTGCGCGACGTCGTGGTGCGCACGGGCCAGCGCGTGATCGTCCAGCAAGTCAGCAGCGGCGCGCTGCGGACGCTCGTGAACCGCATCGGTGTCGGTGTCACCCGGCGCGTGGCCGGCACCGCGGCCACGCGGTGGGTACCACTGGCGGGCGCGGCCGCGGTCGGCGCCTATGCGTACTGGGACACGCTGCAGGTCGCACGCACGGCGCGCAAGCTGCTCGCCGAGTCCACCGCCCACGTGCCCTCCTGACCGCCGACGGACACGGTCTCCCATCATGTGCGGACGCTATGAACTGCACACGCATCCGGCGGCCATCGCGCTGGCCTTCGGCATCGGCACGATCCCGTCCATTTCGCCGCGGTACAACATCGCGCCGATGCAGCAGGTGCCGGTCGTGCGACGCTCGCAGGCCGGTCCGCGCGAACTCGTCGACATGCGCTGGGGCCTCGTACCCCGCTGGGCCAAGGATGCGGGCATCGGTGCGAAGATGATCAATGCGCGATCCGAAACGATTGCCGAGAAGCCGTCGTTCCGCACGGCCTACCGGCGGCATCGCTGCCTGCTGCCTGCGAATGGTTTCTACGAATGGAAGGTTGGCGCAGGTGGTGCCAAGCAGCCGATCCACATCGGCATGAAGGAGGGTGGCCTCTTCGCGTTCGCCGGGCTGGCGGAGCGCTGGCTGTCGCCGGAGGGCGAGGTTCTCGACACTTGCACGATCGTCACGACGCAGGCCAACGCGCTGCTCTCGCCGCTGCACAACCGGATGCCGGTGATCGTGGCGTCGCCCGACTACGAGCGCTGGCTCGATGTGGCCAACGTCGATGTCAGCGATCTCTTCGCGCCGTTTCCCGCGGCGTTGATGACGTACTACCCCGTGTCCACGCGTGTGAACGCCGTGCGCAACGACGACGCATCGCTGCTGGAGCGCGTGGTCGAGGCTGCCGCCGCTGAGCAGGAAACCGTTGCGGACGAGCCGGCCAAGTCGGACACGCCTGCGCAATCGCAGTTGTTCTGAGCTGATTGCCATTGTTTTGCGCCGCCCGCGTGCCGGGCACGGTGCGGCCCTCTGCTTTTGGTCGCTTGGCGCCCTGAACGGGCGCGCTCCCAAAAGCGCAGCGCCGCCCCCTGCCCGGCGCGCTCTACCGTCAGGCGCGCGACTGCGCAGGCGCCGGGTTTGCGCCCGTTACGGTTTGGGCGGCGGGGCGCCCGCCGCCAGCCACGCGCCGAGGGTGGCGCGTTCGGCGTCGGTCAGGTTGGTGAGATTGCCGATCGGCATGGCCTTGGTCAGCACCGCCTGCTCCTTGATCTTCTGCGCGCTGGCTACGATTTGCGCGGGCGTTTCGATCACGAAGCCCTTCGGTGCGACGAGGAAGCCGGCCTGGGTGGGCTTGTCCGCGTGGCAGGTGGTGCAGCGTTCCGCGACGATCCGCTGTACCTCTACGAACGTGTAGGCCGCCGCCTTGGGCGCCACGGGCGCGATCACGATCGCCAGCACCAGCGTGCCGACGCCCGCCACCGCCGGTATCGCCCACACCGTGCGCCCCTTGTGCCGCAGGTTGAAGAAGTGACGTACCAGCGCGGCCAACACGAGCACGGCGACAAGCACCAGCCACGCGTGCTGGTGCCCGAACGTATGCGGATAGTGGTTGCTGATCATGATGAACAGCACCGGCAGCGTGAAGTAGTTGTTGTGGACGCTGCGCTGCTTGCCCCACTGGCCGTAGATGGGGTCAGGCGGCTCGTTGCGCTCCTTCGCCTCCACCAGCTTGCGCTGCGACGGCATGATCACGAAGAACACGTTCCACGCCATGATCGTGCCCATCATCGCGCCCACCTGCAGGAACATCGCGCGACCGCTGAAGAGATGCGACACGCCCCACGCGGTGAAGGCAAGGAACAGCACCATCACCACGGCGATCACCTTCTCGTGGTCGAGCCCTGCGCGCTTGCACAGCTGGTCGTAGAAAAGCCAGCCGCCGACCATCAGCGCCAGCGAGATCGCGATTGCCTGCCAGGGTTGCAGGTCCGCGACGCTGCGGTCGATCATGTAGAGGTCGGCGTGCGCGTAGTACATGATGATGAAGAGCGCAAAGCCGCTGATCCACGTCCAGTACGCCTCCCACTTGAACCAGTGCAGCGGCGACGGCAGCTCGGCCGGTGCGACGCGGAATTTCTGCACGTGATAGAAGCCGCCGCCATGGATCGCCCACAGCTCGCCGCCGATGCCTTCGTCCGCGTCCTGCTGGCGCTTCGGCGGCAGCAGGCTGTTGTCCAGCATCACAAAATAGAACGACGAACCGATCCATGCGATGCCGGTGATGAGATGCACCCAGCGGATCAGCAGTTGCACCCATTCCAGCGCGTAGGCTTCCATGGCCGGGACGCGCTAGCTGCCGCGATACGTGGACCAGCTCCACGGCGAGACCAGCAGCGGCACGTGATAGTGCGCATTGCCGTCGGCCACGCCAAAATCGAGCACCACTGCATCGACGAAGGGCGGATCGGGCAACGTGGCGCCTGTTGTCGCGAAGTACTCGCCGGCGGCGAAGACGAGGCGATAACGACCCGCAGAGAACGCGGCGCCTTCCAGCAGCGGCTCGTCGCACCGGCCGTCGGCGTTGGTAAGCGCGTCCTTGATCAGAGCGTAGCGCTCGCCCAGGTTGCGGTACAGCGTGATCCGGATGCCTGCGCCCGGCCGGCCGTGGGCGGTGTCGAGCACGTGCGTGGTCAGGCGTCCCATCGGTGGTTCTCCGGTACTGCATTGGCTTGCCAAGTCGCTATTGTATAAAGGAAGCTGCAATTTCAGTGAGCTCGACACGATGACCGACGCCCGTTCCCCCTTCGAGCCCGACTATCCGCGCAACCTGGCGGGTTATGGGGCCACGCCGCCGCATCCGCGTTGGCCCGGCGGGGCGCGCGTTGCGGTGCAGTTCGTCCTCAACTACGAAGAGGGCGCGGAAAACAGCGTGCTGCATGGCGATCCGGCGTCGGAAACGTTCCTGTCCGAGATCATCGGTGCGCAGGCGTTCCCCGCGCGTCACATGTCGATGGAGTCGCTCTACGAATACGGTTCGCGTGCCGGCGTCTGGCGCATCCTGCGCTTGTTTCGCGAGCGCGCCATGCCGCTCACCGTCTTCGGCGTGGGGATGGCGCTGGCGCGCAACCCGGCCGTCGTAGAGGCGTTCCAGGCCGACGGCCACGAGATCGCGAGCCACGGTTGGCGCTGGATCTCGTACCAGAACATCGACGAGGACGTCGAACGCGCACACATGGCGCTGGCGGTGGAAACGATCACGCGGCTGACCGGAGCGTCGCCCGCCGGCTGGTACACCGGCCGCGATAGTCCCAACACGCGGCGGCTGGTGGTCGAACACGGACACTTCAAGTATTCCGCAGACGATTATTCGGATGACCTGCCCTGGTACGCGCCGGTGCGTGCGCCGCACGGCGTGACGCCGCTGCTGATCGTGCCCTACACGCTCGACACCAACGACATGCGCTTCGCCGCGCCGCAGGGCTTCAACAGCGGCGAGCAGTTCTTCGTGTACCTGAAGGATGCCTTCGACGTTCTGTACGCGGAAGGCGATCCGCGGGGCCTCGATGCGCCGAAGATGCTGTCGGTGGGGCTGCATGGCCGCATCGTCGGTCGGCCGGCGCGCGCCGCTGCGCTGGCGCGCTTCCTCGACTACGTGCAGCAGCACCAGGATGTCTGGGTGACCCGTCGCATCGACATCGCGAACCATTGGCTGGCCACGCATCCTTACCAGGCGACCGGCCCCTGACCACACGCACGAAAGCGGCGCGCGCAACCAGGGCCTGTTGACACTACTTGCCGAAGAGGCGCCCGATGGCCTTGCCGACATCTTCCAGCGGGTTCGCGGCTGCTCCGGCCTTCGCCGACGCGTTGCTTGCGGCCGGCGCCGACTGTCCCGCTGCGATCTGGCACGCGGTAGCACCACCATCCGCCACGTTGGCCCACAGCAGCTGGCCGAGCGCGGACAGGCCACCCGTGCCTACCGCTGCGCCGACGCTAGCGATGGCGGCGATCGAAGCCTTCGCATCCACCTTCACCTCCGGTGACCGGATCGGGCCGGCGAAGCGAACCAGATCCGCCAGGTTGGGAAGGTCGACGGGAATGCCGCTGTTGACCTTGGGTTGAAGCGCAAAGTCGAGCGTTTCGTTGCGCAGGTCGAGCGTGCCGCTGGCCAGCACGCCGATCTTGTTGGTTTCCATCCCGATGCTGCGGTTGACCCGCGCCACGCCACCATCGAACGGCAAGCGCACGACCGCGCACAGCAGGTTCGTGGACGGATCGCGGTCGCGAAAGGGATTGATCGCGGACAGGAGGCGGTTCATCGGAGTCGTCATGTCGATCCTGGCGTTGGTGAGCGTGGCGCGCCCGACATCCGCGCGCACGGTGCCCGTCGCCGAACTTGCCCACGCGTGCGGCGACGTGCCGCGCATGGCGAGATCGACCGCCACGTTGAGCTTGCCGCCGCTGACCTCGCGCGGAAGTCCCAGCGCCGCCAGTACGGTGCCGAGGTCGAAGCCGTTGCCATTGACTTGCACGTTCAGCGCCGGCGCATCCGGCTTTGCCGCGTCGATCGTGGCTGTACCCGACAGCGCGCCGCCCCAAGCCGACGCCGAGAACTCGCTGACCTTGAGCCGTCCGGCCGCGAGCGCAATCTGCACTTTCACGTTGTCGACGGTGCGGCCATTCGCCAGCGACAACTTGCCGATCGCGATCCGGCCATCGGCATCCACGGCGCGCAGGATCGACAAACCGACAGGTGTCTCGGCAAATATCTTCCCGCTCCGCGCCGGTGCGGCCGTCGTGGCCGTCGTGGCGGTGGGCGAAGCCGCCGCCAGCGGCAGGTCGGCGAGGGAAAATGTCGTGGCCGCGAGCCCGAAGACGAGCTTGGGACGGGCCCCGCCGGTGACGACCGAGAACTGCCCCGTCACCGTGTTGGGACCGACGCGCAGGTCCAGATCGTTGAGGACGTAGGTGTTGGCCTCCTTTCCGATCTTCGTCGATAGGACCGTTTCGCGCTCCTGGACCTTGCCCTTGAGCGCAACCGGGAACGGCCAGCGCTGCTGGACCAGCGATTCGAGCGGACCGAGCGTACCTTCGACCGCGATGGCCACGTCGTCGACCGTGCCGTCGAACTGCGCGGCAATCGGCGAACGCGGATCGCGCGCGCGCAACGCCAGTTTGGTGATCGCAACACGCGTCAGGTGACCTGACTTCGCGTCGCGGAAGGTGAGCTTGCCGCCTGTGATCGAAACATTCGCGACGGACGGCGCGCCCGCAGCACCACCCGACGCCGGTAGACCGGTCGCAGCGTCGCGCTTCGCGAAATCCCAGTTACCCCGCCCATTGGCATCGGTCTCGAGCGCGATTACCGGATCGACCAGTGCCAGTTCGATCACCTCGAAGCGGCGCAACAGCAGCGGCACCAGCGCCACTTGCAATTCGATTCGCTTGGCCGACAGCAGCGCAGGCGCAGTGCCCCACGGCGCATTCGCCAGCGACACGTCGTTCAGCACCAGCTTCGGTTCGAACGAGTACTTGAGGGTGGCACCGCCGGCCACCTTGAGTTCGCGGCCCGTGGCCGCCTGCACGCGATCCTTGACCGGGCCGATCAGCGTGTTGACATCGACCGTCACGAGCGTGATGGCGATGCCGATCAGCACGATCACGACCAGCGCCGCCGCGCCGGCGAGGATCTTCAAGGTAGTGGACATAGGGGAATCTTACGCCGCGCCCACGGCACTGGCAGATCGGCGGCGGCCCGCGACCCGCCGCCGGGATCAAGCCGCGACGTGACCGCTAGCGCAGCCCGGCGTTTACGCCCGCCAACGCCGCACTGCCCGGCACCAGGTCGGCATCGTTCAACTCATTGAGCGGCGTCGCCACGGTACCGATCGCATCGTGCAAGTCCGTACTGTGCTCGTTGATGTAGAGCAGCCCCGTGACCACTTCGCCGGCGGCCCGGCGTGCTTCGAGAAAGCCGATGGACGCGACGCGGTCGGTGGGGTCGTACGTACCGTCGAGCTTGCGCAGGTTGACCATGCGACCGTCGTGCAGATGCAGTACCTGCGTCGCTCCCGGCGGATAGTCGGCGGTCATCGCTTCGCGCGACGAAATGAAGTCGAGGCGGTTCACCGCGTCGTTGTGTTCGCGCACATAGTCGTAGCTCTTGGTGGAGCCGGCGTGGTTGTTGAAGGCCACGCACGGGCTGATCACGTCGATGAACGCCGCACCGCGATGCTCGACCGCGGCCTTCAACAACGGCACCAGTTGCGTCTTGTCGCCGGAAAAGCCGCGCGCGACGAAGGTGGCGCCGAGCGAAAGGGCCAGCATGGCGAGATCGATCGGCTCGTCGCTGTTGACCACGCCGCGCTTGCTCTTGCTGCCCTTGTCCGCCGTGGCGGAGAATTGGCCCTTGGTAAGACCGTAGACGCCGTTGTTCTCGACGACGTAGACCATGTTGACGCCACGCCGCAGTACATGAGCGAACTGGCCGAGCCCGATCGACGCGGAATCGCCGTCGCCCGACACACCCAAATAGATGAGGTCGCGATTGGCCAGCGCCGCGCCCGTCAGGACCGAGGGCATCCGGCCGTGCACGCTGTTGAAGCCATGCGAATTGCCGAGGAAGTACGTGGGCGTCTTCGACGAGCAGCCGATGCCGGAAAGCTTGGCCACGCGATGCGGCGGCACGTCCAGTTCGAAGAAGGCCTGGATGATCGCGGACGAGATCGAGTCGTGGCCGCAGCCCGCGCACAGCGTGGAGATGGCCCCCTCGTAGTCGCGGTGCGTGTACCCGAGCGCATTGCGCGGCAGCGACGGGTGATGGATCTTGGGCTTGGCGAGATAGGTCATGGGGCCACCTTGCGCAGCGGTGTAACGTTGAAGAGACGCGCCTGCTCGGCAATTTCGCCGATGACGAAGCGCGCCGTGATCGGCGTGCCATCGTAGTGCAGGATCGAAACGAGCCGCGCGGGATCCACGCCGCACTCGTTGACCAGCAACGACTTCATCTGCGCGTCGCGGTTCTGCTCGACGACGAACACGCGCTCGTGCGCGGCGATGAAGTCGAGCACCGAATCGGCGAACGGGAACGCGCGCAGCCGCAGGCGATCGAGGTGGATGCCGTCGAGTTCCAGCGCGGCCAGCGACTCCGCCATCGCCGCGCCGGTGGAGCCGAACCAGATCACGCCGGTACGCGTCGGCCTGCTCGCCTGCTCGATGACCGGCGCCGGCACGATCGTCTTCGCGGTCTCGAACTTCCGCTGCAGCCGCTGCATGTTGTCGACGTAGGCCACCCCCTCCTCCGTGTACCGCGCGTAGCGGTCCTTGGTGGTGCCGCGCGTGAAGTAGCTGCCGCGGGTGGCGTGGGTGCCAGGATAGGTCCGAAACGGAATGCCATCGCCGTCGACATCGAGATAGCGGCCGAAGTCGCGGCCGCTTTCAAGGTCGGCGGTCGTCATCACCTTGCCTCTGTCCATCCGGCGGCTGTCGTCCCAGTCGAACGGCTCGCACAGCCAGTCCTGCATGCCGATGTCGAGATCGAGCATCACGAAGATGGGTGTCTGCAACCGGTCGGCCAGGTCGAAGGCCGTGGCGCCGAACTCAAACGATTCGCGCGGATCGTCTGGCAGCAGCATCACGTGCTTGGTGTCGCCATGCGATGCATAGGCGCAGGAGACGAGGTCGGCCTGCTGCGTGCGCGTGGGCATACCCGTGGACGGGCTGCCGCGCTGCACGTCGAACAGCACGACGGGAATCTCGGCAAAGTACGCAAGACCCAGGAACTCCTGCATCAGCGACACGCCCGGTCCCGACGTGGCGGTGAACGCCCGTGCGCCGTTCCACGCTGCGCCGATCACCATGCCGATCGACGACATCTCATCCTCCGCCTGCAGGATCGCGTAGCGCTTGTCGCCAGTGGCGCGATCAGTGCGGAACTTGCGGCAGTAGGTGCCGAAGGCTTCGGCCAGGGAGGACGACGGCGTGATCGGATACCACGCGGCCACCGTGGCGCCGCCGTAGACGCACCCCAGCGCGGCAGCACTGTTGCCATCGATGAAGATGCGGTCGCCGACGCGATCGCTGCGCCTGACGCGGATGGGCAGCGGGCACTTGAAATGCTCGAGCGCGTGATCACGCCCCAGTCGGAACGCGTTGCGATTGGATTCAAGCAGCGCTTCCTTGCCCTTGTACTGCTCGCCGAATAGATTCTCGATGACGTCGGGCTCGATGCTGAGCAGCGCCGACAGCGCGCCGAGATAGATGACGTTCTTAAAGAGCTGGCGCTGTCGCGGATCGGTGTACGCGGCATTGCAGATGGCAGTAAGCGGCATGCCCAGCGCGGTCACGTCGTCGCGGAACTTGGAAGGCGGCAGCGGCTTGGTCGAGTCGTAGAATACCCAGCCGCCGGCATCCACCTCGGCGACGTCGTTGTCCCATGTCTGCGGATTCATCGCGACCATCAGGTCGACGCCGCCGCGCCGGCCGCGCCAGCCATCCTCCACCACCCGCACCTCGTACCATGTGGGCAGGCCCTGGATATTGGAGGGGAAGATGTTGCGCGCCGCCACCGGCACGCCCATGCGCAGGATGGCCTTGGCGAAGAGCCCGTTGGCCGACGCCGAACCGGAGCCGTTGACGTTGGCGAACTTGACGACGAAGTCGTTGATGCGGTTGGCTTGGCTCATCGTCAGCTCGCTAGTCGGCCGCTGCGGCCACGGCATACGGCGCGAAATTGATCGTCACGCCCGTGGGCTTGCTGCGACACCGGTCGTCGGCATGCGCCGACTCGAACAGGAACTTCTGCATGTCCCACGCGCCCGTCGGGCAGCGTTCGGCGCACAACCCGCAATGCAGGCAGACATCCTCGTCCTTCGCCATCACGCGGCCGGTCTTCAGCAGGCCGGACACATAAAGCTCCTGCGTGAGGTTGCCCGCCGGCGCCTGCAACCGCGTACGCAGGTCCGCCTCCTCGCCGTTGGCGGTAAAGGTGATGCAGTCCATCGGGCAGATGTCGACACACGCATCGCATTCGATGCACGCCTTGTCGGCGAACACCGTCTGCACGTCGCAATTGAGGCAGCGCTGCGCTTCCGCGAAGGCCACGCGCGCGTCGAAGCCCAGCTCCACCTCGGTGCGAATGTCCTTCAGCGCGATCACGGTGTCCTTCAGCGGCACACGATACCGCGTGTCGCCGTGGATCGCGTTGTCGTAGCTCCATTCATGGATGCCCATCTTCTGCGACGACAGGTTCATGTGCGCCGGCGGGCGCTGCGAGAGCGGCTTGCCGTGGCAATGCAGGTCGATCGAGATGGCCGCCTCGTGGCCGTGAGCCACCGCCCAGATGATGTTCTTGGGGCCGAAGGCCGCGTCGCCGCCGAAGAAGATGTTGGGTCGCGACGAGGCCATCGTGACCTTGTCCACGATCGGCATGCCATGACGATCGAACTCGATGCCGAGATCGCGCTCGATCCACGGGAACGCATTTTCCTGGCCGATGGCCACCAGCACGTCGTCGCACGGTACATGTACATCCGGCTCGCCGGTGGGCACCAGTTGCCGCCGACCCTGCGCATCCTTTTGCGGCGCCACCTTTTCGAACGTCACTCCGGTCAACCTTCCCTTCTCATGCGTGAACGCCTTGGGCACCATGAAATTGAGGATCGGGATGCCTTCGTGCATCGCGTCCTCCTTCTCCCACGGCGAGGCCTTCATCTCGTCGAAGCCGGAACGTACGATCACCGTGACCTCGTCGCCCCCCAGCCGTCGCGACGAACGGCAGCAGTCCATCGCCGTGTTGCCGCCGCCCAGCACCACCACGCGGCGGCCGATCTTCGTGATGTGGCCGAAGGACACCGACGACAGCCAGTCGATGCCGATGTGAATGTTGGCGCGGGCTTCCTGCCGTCCCGGCACGTCGAGGTCGCGGCCACGCGGGGCGCCGGTGCCGATGAAGACCGCGTCCCACTTTTCGTCGAGGAGTTTGCCGAGGCTGTCCACGCGCCGGCCGGAGCGGAAATCGAGACCGAGATCGAGGATATAGCCCATCTCCTCGTCGATCACGGCATCCGGCAGACGGAACTTTGGAATCTGCGTGCGCATCATCCCGCCGGCCTTGGGGTCGCCGTCGAACACGACACATTCGTAGCCGAGCGGCGCGAGATCGCGCGCCACCGTGAGCGACGCTGGTCCGGCGCCGACGAAGGCAATGCGCTTGCCGTTGCGGTGCGCGGGCGCCTTGGGCAGCCGCTCCCGGATGTCTTCCTTCAGATCGGCCGCGACGCGCTTTAAGCGGCAGATGGCCACGGGTTCGGGCTTGGCGTCGCGCTTGCGATGCTCGGGCGAGCCCTCCTCCACGCGGCCGCGCCGGCACGCCGGCTCGCACGGCCGGTCGCAGGTACGGCCGAGAATGCCGGGGAATACGTTGGAATGCCAGTTGACGAGATAGGCGTCGCCGTAGCGGCCTGCCGCAATCATCCGGATGTATTCGGGGACGGGGGTGTGGGCGGGACATGCCCACTGGCAATCGACTACTTTATGGAAATAATCGGGATTGGCGATATCCGTGGGATTCAAGTGCAACTTCCTCCAGAAACAGTTCGGCGCGCCTTTTGTCGACGCCTTTAGATGCCACAAGCGAACTTCGTGCCGCAGAACCGGATGACTACAGCGATGCTACGCCGAGACCCGACCGAGGGAAAGCGCAGGTTCAGGATCAAGTTGCGGGATTGCCGGTGTTTTGCGCCATATCAAACATCATGCTGCAGTGCACACGTCCTGAATCCCACGAAAGGATCGGAGCGTTCCGGCTGGTAGAAGTTGCGAAAGCCGGCATGCACGAGGCGCGACCGCGTCGCAAAGGAGCCGCCACGCAGCACCCGGTGATCGCCGAACCACGGCGCCGAGTAATCGGCATAGGGATCGGGCGCAAAGCCCGGATAGGGCATGAACGCGGTAGCGGTCCATTCCCAGACGTTGCCCATCAGGTGTGTCATGCGTGTGGCGCCGCCACTGGCGGCCGGACCGAACCGACCGTGGTCGAGCATGGCGACGCCGGTCGCGGGCGTATTCGTTGCCGCGAACTCCCATTCGGCCTCCGTGGGCAGGCGCCGTCCCGCGAACCGGCAATACGCTTCCGCCTCGTGCGCATTGACGTGCATGACGGGTCGCGCGGGCTCGAGCGCCCGCCACTGGTCGAAGTGGCGCTGCGACCAGCCTGCCGGCGTGCGTTGCCAGTGCTGCGGATGCATGGCAGCGGAGTGCCGCAGGGAGGCCCACCCGGCGTCCGTCCAGAGGTCGCGCATCTGGTAGCCGCCGGCGTCGACGAACGCGGCAAACTGGGCATTGGTGACGCAAGCGGACGCCATCAGGAAAGGTGCAACGTCGACCGGATGCGCCCACTTCTCGTTGTCGAAGACAAAGCGCGAAGCGGCCGCTGCCGGCTGCGCACCGAGGTGCAGTCCGCCGCCACCGAAGGGCATGTCCGGCGCGGCCGGCGCAGCGCCCGCCGGCGCAACATCGAGCGGCGCCTCGTCGGCACGACGGGCGCCCGACGGCAATGGCAGCGCCAGCGTCTGCAGCGTCATCAGCAACGCCTCGGCGTGCATGTCCTCGTGGTACAGCGCGAGTTCGAAGAAATAGCGTTCGCCGTCGCGCGAGCGCGCGAGCGCTGCGAGCGTGTCGGCCAGTGTCGCATCGAGATAGGTGTGAACGCCATTCCAGTCGGGCAGCGGCAGCGACCAGCGCGTGGCATGCGGTACGGTGCTCGAGTTCCACAGGGCGTCGGCTGCAGCAAGGCGAGATGGCGCACGCGCGCCGCCTGGATCGTCGCGTTGCGTGCGCACGCACCAGTATTCCTGGAACCAGCCGACGTGACCCAGCTCCCAATCCGCCGGGTTGACGGTGGGGCCGAACGGAAATCGCCGCTGCGCCGGCGTGAGGTGCGCATAGAGCGACTTTGTATACTCTCGCGCTTCGACCAGCGCCGCAGCCAGCGCACCGGCCGACCGCGGCCGCGGCGGCGGCGACGACGCCACCATTTCACCCATTTCCATGCCCCGAACCCGAATCCCTTCGCTGCTGCTGGTCACGCCCTATCTCGCCGCCGCGAACAATGGCAATTGGCGCACGGCCGCACGCTGGGCGCGTCTCTTGTCGCCGCACTTCCGGGTGATTGTACAAGCGGCCGCGGAGCCGGTTGACTCACCTCGCGCCGCCCGGGCCGATGCAATGATCGCGCTGCACGCACGGCGCAGTCACGTGGCCATCGCCGCGTGGCGCCGGCTGCGCCCGGAACAGCCGCACGCCGTCGTGCTTACCGGCACCGACCTCTATCGCGACTGGCCCGCCGGCGATGCCGATACGCGCGACGCGATGGAACATGCGGACGCCCTGTTCGTGTTGCAGGACGATGCGCTGGCGCAACTGCCGCCCGCGCTGCAACGGCGCACGCGCGTCGTCTTCCAGTCCGCGCGCGCGTTGCAGCCGTGGCCGCGCAAAGGCGATGACCACCTGCACTGCGTGCTGGTGGCGCACCTGCGCGAGGAAAAGGATCCGGCGACGGCCTTCGCGGCGTGGCGAGCGCTGCCGCGCGACCTGCCGGCAACGCTGACCGTGATCGGCGCGGCGCTCGACCCGGCGCTGGGTCAGGCCGCGAGTGAGCTGGCCGCCACGGATTCCCGCGTGCAGTGGCTGGGGCCACGCGCGCATCCGTGGACGCGGCAGGCGATCAAGCGCGCGCACCTGCTGGTCGTGCCGTCGCGAATAGAGGGCGGCGCCAATGTGGTCGTCGAAGCCGTGACCGCAGGCACGGCGGTGATCGGTTCGCGCATGTCCGGTAATGTCGGCATGCTCGGCCATGATTACCTCGGCTGGTTCGATGTCGGCGACGCGGCTGCCCTCGCTGCGCTGGTCATCCGCTGCGCCGGCGACCGCCCGTTCCTGCACCGGCTGGAGCGCCAGTGCGCCAATCGTGCGCCGCTGTTTTCCCCAATGGCGGAGGCTGCGGCGCTGCAGGCTGGCGTCAAGTCGATGCTGGAGGGCCGCGGCGCTAGAATACCCACCTGATCCCGCGCAGCCCCGCGCCCACCATCTCCGCCTGAAAGTGCCGCGATGAACGCTCCCGACAAAGTGCCCGTACGCCTGACCTCGTTCTCCCACGGTGGGGGCTGCGGCTGCAAGATCGCACCGGCCGTGCTCGAACAGATCATCGGCAAGGCCAACCCGCTGCTGCTGCCCAAGGCGCTGCTGGTCGGCATCGAGACCGCCGACGACGCGGCCGTGTACCAGATCAACGAACACCAGGCGATCGTGGCCACCACCGATTTCTTCATGCCGATCGTCGACGATCCGTTCGACTTCGGCGCCATCGCCGCCACCAATGCGATCTCCGATGTCTATGCAATGGGCGGCACGCCGCTCTTCGCGCTGGCGCTGGTCGGCATGCCGATCAGTCAATTGCCGGTGGAGACGATTCGCCGTGTGCTCGAAGGCGGCGAATCGATCTGCGCCAAGGCCGGCATTCCGATTGCCGGGGGCCACACGATCGACTCGGTGGAGCCGATTTATGGGCTCGTGGCCATCGGCCTGGTCGATCCGGCCAACCTGAAGCGCAATGCCGGCGCGAAGGACGGCGACGTGCTCGTCCTGGGCAAGCCGCTGGGCGTGGGCGTCTACAGCGCGGCGCTGAAGAAGGAAAAACTCTCGCCCGAAGGTTATGCGGCGATGATCGCGAGCACCACGCAACTCAACACCCCCGGCATTCCGCTGGGCAGGCTGCCCGGCGTGCATGCGCTGACCGACGTCACCGGCTTTGGCCTGCTTGGCCACCTGCTCGAAATCTGCCGCGGCTCGGGCCTCGGCGCGACGATCAACTTCGCCGACCTGCCGCTGCACCCGGGCACGCTCGCGCTGGCGCGCGAAGGGCTTTTCACGGGCGCGTCCGGCCGTAACTGGGCCGGCTATGGCCACGACGTGACACTGGGGCCGAACATCGGTGATGCCGAGCATGCGTTGCTGACCGATCCGCAAACCTCTGGCGGCCTCTTGGTGGCCTGCGCGCCGGAGGCGGTTGCCACGGTGCTCGATGTGTTTCACCGTGATGGCTTTGCCGCCGCCAAGGCGATCGGATCGATGCATGCAGGCGCCTCGCGCGTGACCGTAGGCTGACACCGCGGTTGCCGGGACGCGCGGCTCCACGGCCGCTGCGGCGAGGTGTCGAACGACGGCTACTACTTCCTCGACCGGCTGTGGCAAACGCGCGGCTGCATCGATGAACTGACCGGGGGTACCGGTATGCGCCGCGGCCGGCGCGATCCGCAGGACGTCGCGACCGGCGACACGATCGACTTCTGGCGCGTGGTCGACGTGGCGCCAAACCGCCGGTTGACGCTGCTCGCGGAAATGAAGCTGCCGGGTGCGGCCACGCTCGAATTCGAGCTGGCCGAGGAGGCGCCGACGCGCACGCGGATCACCGTCACCGCCTACTTCCACCCGGCCGGCGCACGTGGGCTCGCCTACTGGTATTCGCTGATGCCGGCGCATGCCGTCATTTTCCCCGGCATGGCGCGCGCCATCGCCGAACGGGCGGAGCGAGCGGAACGCGCGAGGGCGCCGGACCCGGCGCCCGGACCCGCCGCGTAGGTGCTCCATTCGCCGGCCGCAACTGCCGGCACCTGTGCCAGCCGACAATCCGCGCCATCCCTGACGCAAGTCAATGTCGGATGACGCGGGCGCTTCTACCCTAGCCTTGCGTCGCCCTGCATCGAACCGAAGGGCACGCGTTGCCACCGGCAACGCGTCGCCCGCTGCCGGAAAGCAAGCCATGCCCGATACGCTCAACCTGTGGCACGCCGAGCACGTGAATTTTGCGCGGCTGCTCAACCTGCTCGATGACCAGCTGGCGGTGTTCCACAACGGCAGTACGCCTGACTACGAGCTGATGCAGAACATCATGTTCTACATGACGCACTACTCCGACGTGCTCCACCACCCAAAGGAAGACTTGGTATTCGCGCTGGTGCGCGAACGCGAACCCGGCGTGGCGCGCACCGTCGACGACCTGGCGGCGCAACACACGTACCTTGGCAAGTGCGGCCGGGAGCTGGTGCGCCAGCTGGATGACATCGTGAACGGCGCGATCGCTTCACGCGAAAGCGTCGAGACGGTGGCGCGCGACTATGTCGGCACATTGCGCGCCCATATGCGCATCGAGGAAACGGAAATTCTGCCCGTGGCCGCGCGAGCGCTTACCGCTCGCGACTGGACGGCGATCCATGCGGCGATCGGGCGTATTGATGACCCGCTCTTCGGCAAGCACCCGCAGGAACGCTACATGGAACTGGCGCGGCAGATCGCGCGCCAGACGCCGGCGCTCTCCTGAAACGGCGACGGGCGCCCTGGCACGACCACTACGCCGGGACGAGCGAAGGCATGGTCGCCCGGCCGCGGTTGGAACCCAGCGGCCACGTCTCGTTGGCGTGGGTCAGTAGATGCGGTTCGGCGCGGCAGCGGGCGACGAACTCGCCGACCTCGGCGGTGTGCCACGCATCCCGATAGGCTGCCCACGCTTGCGCGAGCGAATCGCGGCGCAAGTCGGCCGGCGCGAACGGCAGCGCGTTCAGAAGCTTGACCTTGCCGTTGGGCACGACCAGCAGCATGGCCTGCGGGCTGTCCAGGCGTCGCTCGATCTCGGCAACAATGTCCCACGGGTAGATCGACAACGCGATCGTCGCGTTGGTGGCCGCGGCGCGATTGCGCAGCGCATCCGCGGCGCGCTGCCAGTCGTCGTCGCTACAGGCGATGCGATCCCACGCGGTGGCGGCGCGGCCGATGCGCATCATGGGGCCGGTCACGAAAGTATGGCAGCGGAGATCCACCGCGAGGTCGAAGGCCGCGACCACCTCGTGCAGGTTGAACCGGTTGGGAACGAACACGAATTGCGGCGGCTGGTCGCGGGCAGCTAGCCGTTCGATGGATGCAATGGTGGCGTCAAAGCTCGATCCCGGACGAGCCCGCTCGTGGGTTGCCGCGGTCGCGCCGTCGACTGAAATCTGCACGCACTGGATCGCCAGCCCCGCGATGCGGTCGGCCGCGGCCTCATCGATGCGGCTGCCGTCGGTCTCGAGCTTGAGCGCGACGCCGCCTGCGGTGAGGATGTCGAAGAGATCCCAGCAATGCGCGACGCCAAGCGGCTCGCCACCACCGAACGCGGCATAGGGAATGCCGGCGTCCACGATACGCCGGGCGAGGTCCATTGCCTCGTCGCGATTCAGTTCATCGGACCACTGCTGGTCGGGTCCGGATTCCTCGCAGCATGCGATGCAGCGGGCGCTGCAGCGGTTGGTCAGCTGCCAGGCAATGAAAAGAGGAGCGCCGTATTCATCGACGGAGCGCCCCCCCATGGCGGTCAACTGCGAATTTCAGGTGAAGCGAATGTAAGGCTGCGCCATCACTTGTTCGGACACATCTTCGAGCTTGGGCGTTTGCCACACGGGCTTTTCGCCGCCAGCCATCTTGGCGTTCGCGGGCGCAATGACCGTGGTCTTTGCATCTGCAACAGGCTTCAATTCACTCATTTTCCCTCCGGTGGGTCACGCGTGGGCTACAGGTAACAATTGCCAAGCATTCGCTTGCGCGTGACGCGAACCATCCACGATGGCGTCACGCATTGCCGAAAGCACCACTGGATCGCGCCAGGCACGCCGGTAGGCATCCCATGCCTCTGCCAACGTGTCATGCCGCAAATCCGCGCAAATGTAAGGGAGCGCCGCTGCAACCTTTACCCGTCCATCGGGCAACACCAGCAACGTTGCGGGCGGATCCGCCAAACTTCTGCGCAGTCCTTCTTCAATGCTGAATGGAACATAGCAAAGTTCCATGGCGCCTTCAAGCTGCCGTTGGCGCTCCAGCATGTCAAAGAACCGTTGATATTGCGCCAGATCAATTTCCAGCCGGTCCCAGAGGCGGGCCGCGGTGCCGATGCGCATCAGCTTGCCGGTGTTGAACCGGAAGGCACCGAGGGACCTGGCGCGCTCGATGACCTGCTCGGCTTCGTCGATATTGAGGCGCGTGGGCGCGAACGTGACCTCGAGCGGTAGGCCGGCAGCCCGGACCGCACGGCATGCGGCGTGCGCCTTGACCAGTGATCCACCGATCCGTTGGCGCCCATAGGTCTCCTCGCTGTCGCCGTCAAGGCTGATCTGGATGGAGCGGATGGGTAGTCGGGCCAGCCGCTGCGCGATCGTGCTGTCGAACCGCTGTCCGTTGGTTTCGATCTTGAGGCGGATCTCTGCATTGCCCAGCGTTTCGGCCACGTCGAAGAAGTGTTCGACCACCAGCGGCTCGCCGCCGCAGAGCATGACGTACGGCACCTCGTTGCGAATGATGTCCTGCGCCACCGCCATGGCCTCGGCTGCAGCAAGCTCGTTCTTCATGCGCTTGCCCGGCGCCGAGTCCGTGCAGCAATGCAGGCAGGCAAGGTCGCAGTCGCGCGTGAGTTGCCAGGAGACGAACAACGGCGCTTTGAGACCGTCGATCCAGTTGGACTCGGCGCTCAAAGCCACGCCCGCAGCAGCAGTCCGATGATGAACATCGTGACCGCGACGGCGTAACAGGCCACGATGCTGCGAATGGCCGCGACAAAATGCCGCGGCTGCTCGAAGGTCGGGAACGCGCGCCGCGCACTGTCGACCAACAGCGGTGTCGCCAGCAGCACGCCGAGGCAGGTGACGGGGAATGCGCCGAAGATCACGCCGGACACCGCCGCCAGCAACCCGCCAGTGGCTAGCCCGAGGTAGAGCCAGACGGCGCGCTGGCGTCCGATACGGACAACGAGGTTGCGCTTGCCAACAAGGCGGTCCTGATGGAAATCGGGAATCGCGTTGACCACCGCCAGCGCCATGATCAGCAATCCCGGCACCAGCGATGCCCACAGCGCGCCCCACGACACGTTGCCGGTGTGCAGATACATGCTGCCCAGCACCATCAAGGGGCCGTAAGACAGCGCGATGACCGTCTCCCCCAGCCCGCGGTAGGCCCAGCGGATCGGCGGCGCAACGTAGAAGATGGCCGCCATGCCACCCAGCACGGCGAAGGCGAGGATGGGCCACCCGCCCTTGCTCGTGAGGTAGATCCCGACCGCAAGCGCGCCGGCGAATCCCGCCACGCCGAGCCACATCACCGCGTCCGACATCGGCGGCAGGTCGTCCGGATTGAACACGCGATCGGTGCCCATCCGCGAATCGAAGTACTCGTTGAAGGCCTCGACGCCGACGACGGCCAGCACAACGCCGGCCAAACCGCTCCAGAACACCGGCGCATCGAAGCGACCCGCCATTGCAAAGGCCCACGCGGCACCCAGTACGTAGGGCAACAGCCCGGCGTAGAGAAAAAACCGGTACCGCACGAGGCTTAATACGTGCAGGAACCGCCGCAGCGGCGTGCGCGCCTCGCCGAAGCGCGAATGCGGCGCGGTGGTCAGACCTTGACCCATTGGTGCAGCGAGGACGTCCGGTTCGGATCCTGCGCCAGGTCGTTGACGAACTGCTCCACCCGCGGGTCGAGCCACGCGCGCTGGAAGTTATTCCAGATCTGCGTGAGTGACTCGGTGCGCAGGTCGCCGCAGATGAACGGCAACGCGTTGATCAGCTTGACGAGGCCGTTGGGCAGCACGATCAGCAGCGCAGCCGGGTGCACGAGGCGGTAGCGCAGCTCGTCGAGCAATCCCATTTCGTGAAAGTGCACGCGCATCCGGCCGCGATATTCCTCGGTCTTGGCATGTAGCGTCTCGAAGAACAGCTTGTACTCGTCCTCGGCCGGCGCGAGCAGGTGCCACGTCTTGACCGCGTTGCCGGTGTACATCGTCCGGCCCGTATAAAAGCTGTACGCGCCCATCGCATAGGCCATGTCCACGGCAGCACCGATCTCGTGGACATTGAAGCGCGTGGGTGAATAGTTGATCTCGATCGGGACCCCAGCCTCGCGCAGATTGCGCGTGCCGTCGACGGCGGTATTGAACTCGCCGCGCACCCGCATCTTGTTGAAGGTGTCGCGGGAGGCCCCGTCGAAGCTGACCTGCACCGCCTTCACGCCGACGCGCGCCAGCCGCTCGCAGTTGGCCGGCGTGAGGTAATGGCCGTTGGTCTCGATCTTGAGTTGGCCGCCGCCGTTGCAGACGAATTCGACCATGTCGAAGAAATGGGGATGCACCATCGGCTCGCCGCCGGAGAACGAGAGGTAGGGCACCTCCTGCTCCAGCAGTTGCCCGAGCACCGCAAAGACCTGCTCGCGCGTCAATTCGTCCTTGAACGCCTTGCCCGGACCGCTCTCCTCGATGCAATGCAGGCACGCGAGGTTGCATTCGTTGGTGATCTGCCACGCCACATACAGAGGCGCGCCAAGGTCACCGGACTCGGTGGATGCAGGCGTCTCGGTCAGCGTGCCTTGGCCTTCCGGAACCAGCGACTGGCTCACGACACCGTTCCGTCGAGCAGGCCCTTTTGGCGCAGGTCGGCGATGAAAGCGACCACCTCGCGCTCGACCGAACCGTCGACGTCATCGAAGCGCTCCTTCAGGATCGCGACGATCGAACCCTCGTCGCGCCCTGCCTCCAGCTCGCGGACCACGGCCGCAGCGGTGGGGTTCAACGTGAACACTTTCTCGGAGCGCGTTTCGAACAGCACGGCACCGAATTTTTCTTCCCGGAACTTCACGTATTTGGCAAGCCGCATGCTCAAGACCCATCCAAAAGTTTGATTCTAGCGAGAAACAGCCTCGGTAAGGTCGCCGGTAGCGAAATGTAAAAGGTCGGACTCGACGCCGCGCGTTCAGGTGCCCATCATCCCATCACGTTGCCTGCCGAAAGCAGCACGACGTGGTCACCGGGGCCGGTACTTCTTGATCTGGAACAACATCCTGTACCGATGTCCCCGGGGGTTGCGCGCTGCGGCACTTTCCCGTCACGTCCGCACCATCGCCTCGAGGACCAGCTCCGCCAGATCCCGGGTCGCTACCGCTTCGGCCTGCCCCAGGGTGGCAACCCCGTCCCCGACCATGATCGTGCAGTAGGGGCAGGCCGTGGCGATGACGGCGGGCCGCTGTGGCAAGGCCTGCTCCACGCGCGTCACATTGATGCGGCGGCCGATCGTCTCCTCCATCCACATCCGTCCCCCGCCCGCGCCGCAGCACATCGCCCTGTCGCGCGACAGCGGGAATTCAAGCGGCGTGTCGACGGTCAACGCCGCCAGCACGGCGCGCGGCGCCTCGTATTCGCCGTTGTGGCGACCGAGATAGCACGGGTCGTGCAGGATCACGCGCTCGGCCGTGGGCGCCACCTCGATCCGCCCGGCGGACAGCAATTGCCCCATGAGTTGCGTGTGATGGACCACCTCGTAGTGGCCGCCGAATGCCGGATATTCGTTGCGCAGCGTGTTGAATGCATGCGGATCGCAGGTCACGATCCGCGTCACCGCCAGGCTGTTGAGCGTGGCCACGAGCTGCTTCGCCAGGGTCTGGAACAGCATTTCGTTGCCGGTGCGGCGGACGCTCTCGCCAGTGGAAGTCTCGGCGGCGCCGAGGATGGCGAACCGGACGCCGGCCTGCTGCAACACTTGCGCGAACGCGCGGGCGATCTTCTGTCCGCGCGGATCGAAGGATTCGGCCGACCCGACATAGAACAGCCAGTCGAGCGCCTGCACCTGCTGCGCCGTGGTGGCGACGGCGACGTCGAGCCCCCGGGCCCAGGCACCGCGCGTGCCCGCGTCGAAACCCCACGGATTGCTCTGCGCCTCGTACGCCTCGAATACGGCCTTCAGCTCATGCGGGAACGCGCCCTCCATCAGCACGCGCTGCTGCCGCATCCGGAAGAACTTGTGCAGATGCTCGAGCTCGATCGGGCAGGCCGACTCGCAGAAGCCGCATGTCGTGCACGCCCACAGTGCGTCCTCGCTGATCACCCCGCCCACCAGCGCGGGCAGCGAACGGTCGGGCGTATCGCCCGCGAGAATGGTCTCGCGCTCCTCGAGCAGATGCTTCTTGAGGCTGTCGTTGACCCACTTCAACGCAAGCGGCTTGCCCGTGACATAGGTGGGACAGGCAGTCTTGCAGCGGCCGCACTCGGTGCAGGTGAAGGCATCGTAGCCGTCTTTCCACAGGAGATCGCGCGCGGTGCGCACACCGACGCTCATTTCGTCGCCGTCGGCGGCATTCATGAGACGGTCGAGGTCGACGGTCGGGACGCGATTGGGCGGATCCGCCCGCGCGAAGAACAATCCCGGCAACGCCGTCACGATGTGGAAGTGCTCCCCGACAGGCAGCAGCACCAGGAACGAAAATACCGTCAGCATCTGCACCCAGTACGCCACGTGCAAACCGATGCGCAACGACTGCTCGCTCCAGCCGGAAAACGCCGCTGCAAGCGCCGCCCCGGCAAAGGCGAAGCTGCGCTCATGCGCAATGCCCGGATCGGTGGCCGCGAACAGCGCGAAGCGAAAGCCGTCGAAAGCGAGATCGGTGATCATGATCGCGGCGATCAGGCAGAGCACGAGAATCGCTTCCCGATTGGGTTCGAGCCGCGCCGGCTTCTGCACGAAGCGGCGATAAAACGCGTAGAGCACCGCCGCGAGCACCGCGAGCTCGACCACGTCCTTGCCGCTGGCGAACATTGCGCCTAGCCATCCCGGATAGACGAAATCCGGCATGTATCCGATGAGGATCAACTGGATCTTCCGGGCCAGCAACGCCATGAAACCCGTGAAGATCACGCAATGCATGATCCCGGCGACAGGATCGCCGTGAATCATCCGCGACTGCAGCAATCCATCGACCAGGACGCGCCGCAGTCGCGGCAACGGATGGTCCCAGCGAACCTCCGGCTGCAGGCGCACCACGATGCCGAGCTTGCGCCACGCCAGAGAGCCGAACCCGGCGAAGGCGATGGCCATGAGGAGCGTGATGCCGATCGGACTCATCGCCGGCTCGGGTCAGGCCCGCAGCAATCGTGCGGCTATTTGAGGCCCACACCGGCCATCTTGCGACGCATGAAAGCAATCTGCGTCGCCAGCGGCAGGTCCTTCGGGCAGACGTCGTGACAGGCCAGCAGCGACATGCATCCGAATACGCCATGGTCATCGCCGATGAGCTCATAGAAATCATCGTCGGTGCGGGTGTCGCGCGGATCGATGCGGAAGCGTGCGATCCGGTTCAACCCGACCGCGCCGACGAAGTCCTCGCGCATCCGGGCCGTGCCGCAACCGGCCACGCAGCAGCCGCATTCGATGCACCGATCGAGCTCGTAGATCTTGTCGGCCAGCTCCGGCTCCATGCGCTCTTCCAGCCGCGACAGGTCCAATTCCTCCTGCTGCATATGCAGCCAGCCCTGCAGGTGCTCGCTCATCGCGCGCATCCACTTGCCCGTATCGACGGAGAGATCGCCGATCAGCTCGAACACCGGCAGCGGTGCAAGGGTGATCACGGTGCCGAGGTTCTGCGTCAGCGTGCGGCAGGCAAGCCCCGGCCTGCCGTCGATGACCATCGCGCAGCTGCCGCAAATGCCGGCGCGGCAGACGAAGTCGAACTGCAGCGACGCATCCTGCTTTTCGCGGATTTCGTTCAACGCGATGAACAGCGTCATCCCGTCGGCTTCCTCGAGGTCGTACGCCTGCATGTGCGGGACGCTGCCGGGCTCCTGCGGGTTGTAGCGCAGGACCCTGATCGAGAGTTGCCGGTGCTGCCCTGCCGCCGTGGCCTGACGCAGCGGTATCACGGTGCGGTCGCTCATCGTTGCCTCGCAGTCGCGGTCGCGGTCGCAGTCGCAGTCGCAGTCGCAGTCGATTGGACGCGTAGGCTCAACGGCTCGTCAATGCGTTCGTTGGGACCGCGAAAACGCTCGGGCAACAGGTCCTGAAACGGCATCAACTGCTCCTGCAGCGTCGCGCGCCTCGCTTCGCCGCCCTTCTCCCGGATCGCCGCCACTTCCGCGGCGCGGACCGCGGTGGCGGGATGGTCGACGTAGTCCTTCGTGCCATAGCCACGCCAACCGGGGGGAAGTTCCATCTGCATCACGTCGAGGGGCTCCCACGCCAGTGTGGGCAGCGTGTCGTCCGCGTGCGGCCACGTGGCCAGCGTGCGCTTCAGCCACTGCTCGTCGTTGCGGCGCGGGAAGTCCTGCCGGAAATGGGCGCCGCGACTTTCGGTGCGGGTCAGCGCACCGTAGGCGACGCACAACGCGAGTTTCAGCATCTTCTGCACGCGATAGGCCGCCACGAGCTCCGGATTGGCCCCACGCGCGCGGTAGCGCAAGCCGATGTTGCGGCTGCGGCGCAGCAGCGCCTGCAAGCCCTCGACCGCCGCCGCCAGGTCCTCGCCTTTGCGGAAAATGCCCACCTTGGCCGTCATCAGGTCCTGCATCTCGCCACGGATTGCATTGGCCTCTTCCTTGCCGCTGCCGTCGATGAACGTGTCGATCTTCGCCTGTTCCCGTTGCAGGAATTCGCCGATCAGGGCCGTCGAGAGCTGGACGCTGTTTTCCGGGCGATCGCAGAAGTCGCCGATGAACTCGCCGACGATCATGCCGCCGACCACCGTTTCAGCCACCGAATTGCCGCCCAGCCGGTTGAAGCCATGCATGTCCCAGCAGGCGGCCTCGCCGGCGGCAAAGAGGCCCTTCAGCATCGGACTCTCGCCGGTATGGTTGGTGCGGATGCCGCCCATCGTGTAGTGCTGCGAAGGCCGCACCGGGATCCAGTCCTTGATCGGGTCGATGCCGAGGAAGTAGCGGCAGATGTCCTTCACTTCGCGCAGGTTGCGATCGATGTGGGCCGCGCCCAAAAGCGTGATGTCGAGCCACAGGTGTTCGCCGAAACGGGACTTGACACCCTTGCCGCTCTGGATGTGTTCCTCCATGCGGCGGGACACGACGTCGCGCGACGCCAGCTCCTTTTTCTCCGGCTCGTAATCGGGCATGAAGCGCTTGCCGTCGACGTCGCGCAGCAGCCCGCCGTCGCCGCGGCACCCTTCGGTGACCAGGATGCCGGCGGGAAAGATCGTTGTGGGATGAAACTGGATGGCCTCCATGTTGCCGATCGTCGCCACGCCGGTTTCAAGTGCGATGGCGATGCCGGTGCCCTCGCAGATCACCGCGTTGGTCGTGGCGCGATAGAGCCTTCCGGCCCCGCCGCTGGCAACGGCCGTGGCCTTGGCGACGTAGGCAACCAGCTCGCCCGACACGAGGTTGCGCACGATGGCGCCATGACAGCGTCCCGCATCGTGGATGAGTGCCAGCGCCTCCATGCGCTCGTGGACGGGAATCGCATGTGCGATCGCCTGGTCGCTGACCGCGTTCAGCATGGCGTGGCCCGTGCTGTCGGAGACGTAGCACGTCCGCCACTTCTTCGTGCCGCCGAAATCGCGCTGCGCGACGAGCCCGTGTGCCTCGTCGCGTTCGGTGATCGTGGTCTTCGCGCCGTTGATGATGACGTCGCGATCGCCCTTCTGTACCCGGCTCCAGGGCACGCCCCATGCCGCGAGCTCGCGCACTGCCTTGGGCGCCGTGTTCACGAACATGCGCACGACGCGCTGGTCGGCGCCCCAGTCGCTGCCACGCACCGTGTCCTCGAAATGCACGTCCTCGTTGTCGCCCTGTCCCTTGATCACATTGCCGAGGCTTGCCTGCATGCCGCCCTGCGCTGCCGCCGAATGCGAACGCTTGGGCGGCACGAGCGACAGGATCACCACATCGTGACCGCGGCGCTTGGCGCCGATGCCCATCCGCAGCCCGGCCAGGCCGCCGCCAATCACCAGCACATCGGTAACGATGATCCTCATTTGGGCTGTCCGCCGGAATTGGCAGCAGGTACCGCCGACGCAGGCGCCGCCTGCAGATATGAGGGCACGTAGGGCTCGCCGTAACGGTCGCGATGCTCGATGCCGATCTTCATGTACGCTGCCAGCGTCGCGAACCCCAGCACCAGGAAGAACGCGGTGATGGCCCACTTGAGTACCTTCAGCCGGCGTCGCAACGCGTCCGGGTTGGCGCCTGCGAAGCTGCCCCACTTCACCGCAAGGCGATAGAGGCCGATGCCGCCGTGCACTTCCACCGCCAGCAACAGCACGATGTACAGCGGCCACATGTGGTCGGTCCACACCCGGTCGGCCGATTCGAAGGGGCCGATGCGGTCGGGCCGTGTGAGCATGATGTAGAGGTGCACAGACGCCAGGAAGAACAGCGCGAAGCCGGTGGCCACCTGCCAGAACCACAGTGTGGTGTCCTCGTGTTTCATCATGCGCATGTGGCCGCGAAACGTGCGGAACTGCTGGTAGTTGGCGGGAAACTTGCGCAAGGCAAGCATCGCATGCACGACCACCAGCGCGATGATCGCGGCCACCACGATTGACACAATCCATGGATACGACCGGCCGAAGATGAAATAGCCCTCGAAGGCCCGGGTGACGGTCCACATGGCGTCCTTGCTGATCAGGATGGACGACACGAAGAACATATGTCCCCACATGAAGAGCGCCAGCGCCAGTCCCGTGGCGCTTTGCGTCAGGTCGAGCCTGGCGGGCCACCGGCTCTTGCGAGCGCGATCGGCCAGTCCGACGCCAACGATCAGCGGGCTGCTTCGCTCCATCGTGCGCTCCCCCAGGATTCAACGTTGGCGAACGGTCGACCCGTCGTTGTTGATGCCGACTCGTCGCTGAATTCCGTGTGCGCAACGAAATGCGCATGGCACCAGGACGCCAACGTATCCCCCACGGCACAAGGGAGTCTTGACTTGAATCAAAGTAGCCGGCGGCAATCCGGCCAGAATGGCCCAGACGCGAATGCATGCCATCGGCAGCGGCGTGGGGGCATCGCCCCCTCGATGGCAGCGAAAGCGCGGTGGGAGAGGTTCGATGTTCCAGATTCGTATCCATGGCCGCGGCGGCCAGGGCGTGGTGTCCGGCGCCGAGATGCTGTCCGTGGCTGCATTCCTCGAAGGACATTACGCGCAAGCCTTCCCGAGCTTCGGATCGGAGCGCATGGGCGCGCCGGTGATGGCGTTCTGCCGGATCGACGACCGCGAGATCCGGCTGCGCGAACCGGTGCTGCAACCGGATGCGCTGATCATCCAGGACCCGACGTTGCTGCACCAGGTCGACCTGTTCGAGGGACTGGCGGCGGGGGGCACGATCCTGCTCAACTCCGCGCACAGCATCGACAAGCTGGGACTCGGCGGATTCGCGCGCGGCGTCCAGCACTATCGGCTGGTCACGCTTCCGGCCACCGAACTCGCGCTGAAGCATGTGGGCCGAGCCGTGCCCAACGCCGCGCTGCTCGGCGGCTTTGCCGCGATCACCGGCGTGATCGCGCTGGACTCGGTCATTGCCGCCATCCGGCAGAAGTTTCCCCCTGCGATCGCCGAGAAGAACGTGGCTGCCGCCACCGAAGCCTTTGCCATCGCAACCCAGGCCCTGGAGACCAGCGATGCTTAAGCAAATCGAGGGATCGCGTGCCGTCGCCGAAGCAGTCGCGCTCTGTCGGCCGCAGGTGATCTGCGCCTATCCGATCACGCCGCAGACCCATATCGTCGAAGGCCTGGGAGAGATGGTGAAAGCCGGCGAGCTCGAGAACTGCGAGTTCATCAATGTCGAATCCGAATTCGCCGCCATGTCGGTGGCCATCGGCGCATCCGCGGCCGGCGTGCGCACCTATACCGCCACCAGCAGCCAGGGCCTGCTATTTATGGCCGAGGCCGTATACAACGCGTCGGGTCTGGGCCTGCCGATCGTGATGACCATCGGCAATCGCGCGATAGGCAGCCCCATCAACATCTGGAACGACCATTCGGACAGCATGTCGATGCGCGATGCCGGGTGGATCCAGTTGTTCGCCGAAAACAATCAGGAAGCTCTCGACCTGCATATCCAGGCGTTTCGCCTTGCCGAGGAACTGTCATGCCCGGTGATGGTGTGCATGGACGGCTTCATCCTGACCCACGCCTATGACCGCGTCGACATGCCCACGCAGGAACAGGTCGACGCGTACCTGCCCCCATACCACCCGCGGCAAATCCTCGACCCATCCGACCCGGTGAGCATCGGCGCGCTGGTGGGCCCCGAGGCCTTCACCGAGGTGCGCTACCTGCAACACCACAAGCAGTTGCGCGCACTGCACCTCATTCCCGAGCTGGCCGGGCAATTCAAGGAACAGTTCGGCCGCGACGCCGGTGGCCTCATCCGCACCTATCGCACGGACGGCGCGGAGACGATCGTCGTTGCGCTGGGCTCGGTCAACGGCACGGTGCAGGTCGTGGTCGACGAGATGCGCGAGCGTGGCGTGAAGATCGGCTCGGTCTCCATCTGTTCGTTCCGGCCCTTCCCGCTCGCCGTGTTGCGTGAGGCACTGCAGCAGGCACAGCGCGTGGTCGTGCTGGAAAAATGCCTGGCGGTCGGCATGGGCGGCATCCTGTCCGACGGCGTGCGGAAGTCGCTGTCGGGCATTGCGCTGCGCGGTTACACCGTCATCGCAGGCCTGGGCGGGCGGGCCATTACCCGCGCCTCGCTCACCCGGCTGTTCGAGGAAGCCGGACGCGACGAATTGGAGCAGGTCACGTTCCTCGACCTCAATGCCGACGTGGTGAGCTTCGAACTGGAGCGCGAGAGCAGGACGCGCCGAACCGGTCCGACGGCCGAGGCGATCCTGCGCCACATCGGCACGGTCGCATCGGGCATCGGCTGAATTGCGGAGATCGATCGTGGAAGCGCAAATCAAGTTCTACCAGACCGGCACGTTCACCGTGGGCAACCGGCTTCTCGCGGAGGACCAGCGCACCGTGCAGGCCGACATGCACCGCACCAATTCGCTCAATTCCGGCCACCGTGCGTGCCAGGGCTGCGGCGAAGCGCTTGGCGCGCGCTATGCAATCGACGCCGCGATGCGCGCCACCGACAACAAGCTGATCGCCGTCAACGCCACGGGCTGCCTCGAGGTATTTTCGACGCCCTACCCCGAAACTTCATGGCAGCTGCCATGGATCCACTCGCTCTTCGGCAACGCCGCCGCGGTGGCATCCGGTGTCGCCGCAGCGCAGCGCGCCCTGGGGCACAAGGGCGTGCGCGTCATTGCCCAGGGTGGCGACGGCGGCACCACCGACATCGGCTTCGGCTGCCTCTCCGGCATGTTCGAGCGCAACGACGACGTCCTCTATATCTGCTACGACAACGAGGCGTACATGAATACCGGTGTGCAGCGCTCCAGCGCGACGCCACCGGCAGCGCGCACCGCGACGACCCCGGCGGTGGGACCGCATCCGGGCAACGTCTTCGGCACCGGCAAGAATGTTCCGCTGATCGCCATGGCGCACAACATTCCCTACGTCGCCACGGCGAGCGTGTCCAACCTGCGCGACCTCGAACGCAAAGTGACCTACGCGATGAGCATCGAAGGTGCGCGCTACATCCACATCTTCGTCCCCTGCCCGTTGGGCTGGGGGTCGGCGCCGGAAGACACGATCAAGGTGGCGCGTCTCGCGGTCGAGACCGGCCTCTATCCGCTGTTCGAAGCCCATCACGGTGAAATCACCGCGCGCACGCACATCCGTCACCAGGTGCCGGTAACCGAGTATCTCAAGTTGCAGAAACGCTTTGCCCACTTGTTCGGCAAGACGCCGGACCATGAACGCATTGCCATGATCCAGAAGATGGCCGATCACAACATCGCCAAATTCGGCTTGCTGCCTTAAGGCCGCTTGGTATCAGGAGACTTCGTGGATAAGCCCTATGCAATCACGCTGGATGCCGGCTCCAGCCTGGCCAACAAGACGGGGGCATGGCGCACCAACCGACCGCTGTATGTCGACTTGCTGCCACCTTGCAACCATGCGTGCCCCGCGGGCGAGAATATCCAGGCGTGGCTGTATCACGCGGAGTCGGGCGACTACGAAGCGGCTTGGCGGGCGCTGACACAGGACAATCCGCTGGCGGCCATCATGGGCCGCGTGTGCTACCACCCATGCGAAGGTGCGTGCAATCGCGGCAAGCTCGACGAGGCGGTCGGCATCAATTCGGTCGAGCGCTTCCTTGGTGACGAGGCCATCAAGCGCGGCTGGAAATTCGACGCGCCGCCTGCCGCCACCGGCAAGCGCGTGCTGATCGTCGGCGCCGGTCCGTCCGGACTCTCCGCGGCCTATCACTTGCGCCGCTTCGGTCACCACGTCCGGATCGTCGAAGCCGGTCCATTCGCCGGCGGCATGATGCGCTTCGGCATCCCCAAGTATCGGCTGCCGCGCGACGTGCTGGATGCCGAGATCAAGCGCATCCTGGACCTCGGCGTCGAGCTCGAACTCGATACCAAGGTCACGGACATCCTCGCGACGATGCGCGCAGGCAAGTTCGACGCGGCGTTCCTGGCGGTGGGCGCGCACATTGCCAAGCGCGCCTACATTCCGGCCGGCGAGGCTGCGCACATGCTCGATGCAGTCGCGGTGCTGCGCAGCATGGAGAACGAGGACAAGCCGATGCTGGGCCGCCGCGTGGTCGTCTATGGCGGCGGCAACACCGCGCTGGATGTCGCGCGTACGGCCAAGCGCCTGGGCGCGTCCGAAGCCATCATCGTCTACCGGCGCACCCGCGAAAAGATGCCCGCGCACGACTTCGAGGTGGAGGAGGCGCTGCAGGAAGGCGTCCTGATCAAGTGGCTGTCGACGATCAAGAACATGGCCAACGAAGGCACGTTGACCGTTGAAAAAATGGCATTGGACGAAAAGGGGTTTCCGCAGCCGACCGGGGAGTTCGAGACGCTCGAAGCCGATTCGCTGATCCTGGCGCTGGGCCAGGACGTCGACCTGTCGCTGCTCGAAGGCGTGCCCGGACTCGCGATCAAGGAAGGCACTGTGCAGGTCGCGCCGAACATGATGACCGGCTACCCCGGTATTTTTGCCGGGGGTGACATGGTGCCCTCCGAGCGCACGGTGACCGTCGGCGTCGGTCACGGCAAGAAGGCGGCACGCAATATTCACGCGTGGCTTTCCGGCGCCGACTACGCACCGGCACCGAAGCACGCGCTGGCCACGTTCGAAAAGCTCAATCCCTGGTACTACAGCGACGCGCCCAAGACCGTGCGGCCGATGCTCGAGCTCGCCCGGCGCACCTCCACCTTTGATGAGGTGGTGAGCGGGCTGGACGAAACCAATGCGCTGTTCGAGGCGCGGCGCTGTCTGTCCTGCGGCAACTGCTTCGAGTGCGACAACTGCTATGGCGTGTGTCCCGACAACGCGGTGATCAAGCTGGGACCGGGCAAGCGCTTCGAATTCAACCTCGACTACTGCAAAGGCTGCGGCATCTGTGTGTCCGAGTGCCCGTGCGGAGCGATCAAGATGATTCCCGAAGTCGTTTGAGAAACCGGGCGGCCGCCGCTGCGCCGCGTACCGGAGCAATCAAGAGAGGACGCCACATGCGGCACAAGGAAACTGGAGCATCAACGCCGGCAAAGCCGGAACTTCGAGGCATGCAATTGCTGCAGGACCCGGTGTTCAACAAGGGCACCGCGTTCACCGCCGCCGAGCGCGACGGCCTCGGGTTGCGTGGACTGTTGCCTCCACGGATCTGCTCGCAGGACGAGCAGGTGGCGCGCGTGCTCGAGAATTTCCGGCGCAAGACGTCGGATCTCGAGAAGTTCATCAACCTGACGGCCTTGCACGACCGCAACGAGTCGTTGTTCTTCCGCATCCTGATGGACTATCCGGACGAGACGACACCCATCGTCTACACGCCCACCGTGGGTCTCGCCTGCCAGCAGTTCGGACACATCTTCCAGCGGCCGCGGGGCATCTTTGTCAGCGCCAACGATCGCGGACGCGTGGCCGAGGTGCTGGCCAACTGGCCCCGCCGCGATGTCGCGATCATCGTGATCTCCGATGGCGAACGCATCCTGGGCTTGGGCGACCTCGGCGCCAATGGCATGGGTATCCCGGTGGGCAAGCTCTCGCTGTACACCGCCTGCGCAGGCGTCGCACCCACGGCCTGCCTGCCGGTGCTACTCGACGTCGGCACCAACAATCCGGCGCTGCTCAAGGACCCGATGTATCTCGGGCTGCAGCAGCCCCGCCTGCGCGACGCCGAATACGACGCACTGGTGGATGAATTCATCACCGCGGCGCGCGAGGTCTTTCCCGGCGTCGTGATCCAGTTCGAGGATTTTGCCAACCACAATGCGTTCCGGCTGCTGCAGCGCTACCGCGACTGGATCCCGACCTTCAACGACGATATCCAGGGCACGGCCGCGGTGGCATTGGCGGGCATACTCTCGGGATTGCGGATCACCGGCAGCAAGCTCGGCGAGCAAACGCTGCTGTTCCAGGGCGCCGGCGAAGCGGCCACCGGGATCGCCGAACTGGTCGTCGCCGCCATGGTGGCTGAAGGCCTCGATCAGGCATCTGCGCGCCAACGTTGCTGGCTGTTCGACTCGCAGGGACTGGTGGTCGCGCAGCGGTCCGGACTCGCGGCCCACAAGCTGCCGTTTGCGCACGCGCATGCACCGGCCGGCACGCTGCTGGAGGCCGTGAAGGCCCTGCAGCCCACGGCCATCATCGGCGTCGCCGCGGTGGGTGGCGCATTCACCGAGGAGATCGTGCGCACGATGGCGGCGATCAACACCCGGCCGATGGTATTCGCGCTGTCGAATCCCACCTCGAAGTCCGAGTGCACGGCGGAACAGGCTTACCAGTGGTCCGACGGCCGGGCACTTTTTGCATGCGGCTCGCCCTTCCCGCCGGTTACGCTCGGCGGCAAGACCTTCGTGCCGCGCCAGGGCAACAACTCCTACATCTTCCCGGGCATGGGCCTCGGCGTGATCCTGTCCCGCGCGTCGCGCGTGACCGAGTCGATGTTCATGGCTGCGGCACGCACGCTGGCCGCGCAGGTCACGGCCGCGGACCTCGCGCAGGGCAGCCTGTTTCCACCGCTGAAGAACGTGCGCGACGTCTCGGCGCACATTGCGGCCGCCGTTTTCACGGTCGCTCTGCGCGAAGGATTGGCCGGCGTGCCGGAGCCGTCCAACCTGGTCGAATTCGTCAAGTCGCACATGTACGAACCCGGATACGCAAACTACAACGCGGACTGAAGCGGCACATCGGCCTCACGGCCAGGTACACGAAAGGATGGTGGGCGGTCATGACGGAAGCAGTCGTAACACTGCTGCAGCGACATCCATTCCTGGAGGAGTTCCAGCCCCAGCACGTGAACAAGCTGGCGGCGATGGCCACCCGCGTCCGGTTCGAACGCGACCAGCTCATCTTCCACGAAGGCGACGAATGCGGGGAGTTCTACCTGATCCTGTCGGGACTCGTCGCACTGGAAATAGCCGCGCCCGACCACACGCTGCGCGTGCAGACACTCACCGCTGGCGACGAGCTTGGCTGGTCGGCCATTCTGATGGGTAAGCGCAAGCACTTCCAGGCGCGCGCGCTCGAGCGCGTCGAGGCGCTGGCCTTCGATGGCGGCGAGCTCTTGATCGCCTGCAAGCAGGACGCGCAATTCGGCTATGTGCTGATGCACCGGTTGCTGGGCGTCGTATCCGAAAGGCTGCAGGCCACGCGCCTGCAATTGCTGGACATGCACTCGCCGGTGGCGAAGCGGGCCGGCAACTGAGGCAAGTAGTGGGGAAGGCATGCGGCACAGCCCCCTTGCAAGGAGCGGCACCAAGGGCACGGGCTTGACCCCGTGCCTTGTGCATCAGACCGGCAACGGTCCCTGCATCAGAACTGCCCCATCACCCACGCGGGAAACACGGCCACCGCGATCGCTGCGAGCAGGCAGAGGCCGCTGGCCCCCAGCGCCGCACGATTGAAGACCGGACGTGGCGCCCCTGCGGCATCGGGGGTCATGAACATCAGCTGGATCACCCGCAGGTAGAAATAGATGCCGAGGTAGCTGCCGACGAGGCCCAGCACCGCATAGGTCGTGTACCCGGCCGCCATCACGTTGCTGAAGATCAGGAACTTGGCGACGAAGCCCGGGAATGGCGGGATTCCGGCCAGCGACAGCATCGCCATGCCGATCATCAGCGCGGCAAACGGACTGCGCTGGAAGAGGCCCTTGAGATTGTCCAGACGGTCGCGGGCGGCATCGTCGCGCCCGCTCGGCAGCGACGCGAACGCCAGCAGGTTCATGAGACCGTACGCCACCAGGTAGAACACGACGGCCTGGAAGCGGCCTGCGCCATCGCCCAGGAACGCGTAAAACAAATAGCCCGCATGCGCGACGGACGAGTAGGCGATCATCCGGCGGAAGCTCTGCTGGCGCATGGCCGCGAGATTGCCCCATACGATCGAGACCAGCGGCAGAAACGCCAGCAGGTCGTCCGTGGGCCGCGATACAACCTCGGTGCCGAACAGTCGCAACGCCGCCAGCAGCACGCCCGCTTTGATGATCGTTGCCATGTAAGCGGTGACCGGGATGCTCGCGCCTTCATAGGCATCCGGCGCCCACGCATGGAACGGCACGATCGCGCCCTTCAGGAAGAAGGCCAGCAGGATCAGCGTCACGCCCGCCGTGGCCATCAGGTCGGAGGACCGCAAGGCCGCCGCGAAGGTCGAGACGGCCAGCGTACCGCTGCCGCCGTAGAGCAGCGATATGCCCATCAGGAACATCGCCGTCGCCGTGCCCCCCAGGATCAGGTACTTCAACGCCGCCTCGGGGCTTTCCGGCCGCTTGAACGCCAGCAGCACCAGCACGTACACCGGCAGCGCCATGATCTCGAGGCCGAGGAAGAGCGTGAGGAAGCTGTCCGACGACAACAGCAGGCAAAAGCCGTACAGCGACGCCAGTACCAGAATATGGAACTGGCCATCCTCAGCGAAGTCATCGCGAGACAGAAGCAGCACCGGCAACGCCAGCGCCAGCACGATGGCCTTGGCGAGGGATCCCGCCGGCGCGATCGAGTAGTGGCCGGGGAACGGCGCAGCCGCGTAGCCGCTGGTGAACAGCAGCGTGGCGGCGCCGGCCGCGGCGGCCACGACGACCAGCGCAATCACCAGGGCGCCGCGCGTGTGGCGCGCAAAGATCTCGGCGCCGATCAGCACAACCATACCCGCCAGCAGCACATTTTCCGGCGCCAGTGCGGTCAGGACGGCAAGCCAACTCATCGTGCTCCTCCGGGAATCGCCACGCTCGTCACCCGCTGCTGGAACTCCTTCGCCGCAAGTTCGGTCTTCGACAGCGGCTCATTGGGAAAGAGACCCAGCGCGAATACGGCGACGACGATCGCCGCGAGAATCAGCTTTTCCCGCAGGTTCAAGTCGGTGACCGGTTCGTGCGGCGCCTTGGCCTTGCCGAACAGGAAACTTTGCGCGAACCGCAGCATATAGAGCGCGCCGAGCACCACGCCCAGCACGGCGCTGCCCGCGAGCACCAGCGGCAACGAGTCACCCGCGACATGCAACGGCCACGACGCCTTGAACGCGCCCAGCAGCACCAGGAATTCGCCGGTGAAGCCGCTGGTGGTGGGCAGGCCGATCGATGCCAGCGTCAGGATCATGAAGAACACCGAATAGACCGGCAACAGTTTGGCCAGCCCGCCATAGGCCGATAGTTCACGCGTGTGGCAGCGCTCGTAAATCATCCCGACCATCAGGAAGAGTCCGGCCGCCGTGAGGCCGTGGCTGACCATCTGGATGATCGCGCCCTGGATACCGATCAGGTCGAGGCTGATGAGTCCCAGCATCACGTAGCCCAGGTGGCTGATGGACGAGTACGCGATGATCTTCTTGATGTCGTTCTGCACGAGGGCCAGGCAGGCACCGTAGATGATCGAGACGACGGCCAGAGTCATGAACAACGGCGCCAGGTAGCGCGTGGCGTCGGGAAAGAGCGGGAAGCCGAGCTTCATGAAGCCGTACGTGCCCATCTTCAGCAGCACGCCGGCCAGGATGACCGAGCCCGCGGTCGGCGCCTCGACGTGGGCGTCGGGCAGCCACGTGTGAAACGGCACGATCGGCACTTTGATCGCAAACGACAGCCCGAATGCGGACAGCAGCACGAGCTGCACCGACAGCGGCAGTTGCGTGCGATAGAGGTCGGCAAAGGCAAACGACGTCACGCCGCTCGTCGTGCGCAGCGAATAGACGAGATAGATCACCGCCGCCAGCATCAGGATGCTGCCGAACGCCGTGTACAGGAAGAACTTGATCGTCGCGTAGATGCGCCGCTCGCCACCCCAGATGCCGATGATGAGGAACATCGGGATCAGCATCGCTTCCCAGAACAGGTAGAAGACGAAGAGATCCTGCGCGACGAAGGTGCCCAGCATCGCGAACTGAATCAGGAACACCATCGCGTAGAAGAGCTTGATGTCCTTCGTGATCGCGCTGAACGCACCCGCCACCACCAGCGGACCGAGGAATGCGGTCAGGAGCACCAGCAGGATGTTGTAGCCGTCAAGCCCGATCTGGTAGTACACGCCCCACGCGGGAATCCACGGGATCCGTGTCTCGAACTGCAGCCCGGAGACCGTCGCGTCGTAGTGTACGTAAAGCAGCGCCGTGGCGGCGAGCTGCACGACCATCACCCAGAACGCCACCCCGCGAATCGTGCCCTCGGACCGCGCGGGGACGAGCACCAGCAGCGCGATGCCCGCGAGCGGCAGGAACAAGACGACGTTGAGCAGCGCCGCATCAGACAAAGCGGAAACTCCACGCCAGACCGGCGACGATCCCCGCCACCACGAGGAGCACATAGAAATGC
>JBBQEY010000006.1:0-37677 GCA_038321425.1 Burkholderiales bacterium
GGCGTGCCGCTGGTCGCACTGTTCGGTTCATCGTCTCCGGTGTACACACCGCCGCTGTCGCCGCTGGCCACGATCGCCAAGATCGATATCGCCTGCAGCCCGTGCTTCAAGCGCGAATGTCCGCTGGGACACTTCAAGTGCATGCGCGAGCTGAAGCCGCCCATGGTCTACAATCTTGCCCGGGCCGCGCTGCCCGCCTTCATTCCGCCGGCATTGCGGCGCTCGTAGATCCGCATACTGCACTCCGATCATGGCCAAGGCACGCACGCTCACCATCTACACGACACCGCAGGACGCGTCGCTCGCGTTCTACCAGGCCTTTGAAGCCGGGGACATCGACGCGATGATGGCGTGCTGGGCCGACGACGAAGACATTGTGTGTGTGCACCCCGGTGGCGCGCGCGTCGTGGGCTACGACGCGGTGCGCAGCGCGTGGGAGCAACTCTTCGGTGGCGACACCAAGCTCGCGTTCCGCCTCGAGCACGTGGTGATGTTGGAGACCGTGGGCCTGGCGATGCAATCCGCGATCGAACATGTGTCCAGTGCCGACGGTACCGCGCGCGGCGCGGCGGCCGCCACCAACATCTTCCTCCGCACGCCATCAGGCTGGCGGATGATGTGCCACCACGCGTCGCCCGTCACTGCGGTCGTGATGCCCGCGCCAAGCGGGCCGTTGCACTAGTTTCTACGTGCCATCCGCTCCAACGCGGTGTCGATTCCCCTAGACAGGATCATGACAAACAGCCTCGACGTTATGGCCGCCATAGAACGCCTTGCTCGTTTCGAAATTCCTGACGTTGACACCCATGTGATCGATCATCGTAAACGCATCCTCATGAACGGCGCAGCCAGAAGAAGGCTGCAAGCAACAGCACGATGGCGCCACCAATAACGATCCACAACATTGCAATCTTCGTCGTTTGCCCCGGCAGCGCGCGGCGGTCGTACTCGCCGTAGATGAGGCGCGCCTTCAATTCGAGGGGCTCGAGATTCGTGGGCTCCATCAGCGAGACGCGAACATCCACCCTGGCATCCGGCGGCAGCGTGTAGGCATGCGAGTCGCGGCCGACCACGACGGTCCGCTTGCCGGTGGGCGTATCGACTTCCTGCTTCGCCATGAACGCAGTTTGAAACGGGAGCACACTCTTGGTGATCGGATAGCTGCAACCGTTGGGTGTCTCGGGGCACTCGATGCTGATGCTCACCGCGCCCTCACCGGAACTGGACGGATTGACCAGAAAGGCCGCGTAGTCGATCACCAGCGTAACGGGACCGCTCCCTGACCGATGCATGAAAGAAGCCACGTTCAAGTCGCGCGAGCTTTTCGGCAGATCCTTTGGCGTACCGGTGACCTCGCGCGGCTGGATCCGGATCGCTTCCGCGGACCAGATCCGCTCAGCCCGCAGCGTGATCGGTTGCGCCGGGTCCTTGCTGAGAAGCGGGGCCAGCATCGCGTCGCTCGATTGCGCGGATGCGTCCAGCGTGCAGGCCGCGAGCCCGAGGCAGATCGCCAGGATTCGCACGTTCATCTACGACGCCGTTCCCCCAACCGTCAGCCCGTCGATCCGCAGCGTGGGTTGTCCGACGCCGACCGGCACGCTCTGCCCGTCCTTGCCGCAGGTGCCGACTCCGGAATCAAGCGCCAGATTGTTGCCGATCATCGACACGCGCGTCAGCGCATCCGGCCCGTTACCGATCAACGTGGCACCCTTCACCGGATAGGTGAGCTTGCCGTCCTCGATCATCCACGCCTCGGCGGCCGAGAACACGAACTTGCCGCTGGTGATGTCGACCTGGCCGCCGCCAAAGTTCGCGGCATAGAGGCCGTTCTTGACTGACGCGATGATCTCGTCGTGGTCGTGCGTGCCGGCCAGCATGATCGTGTTGGTCATCCGCGGCATCGGCATGTGCGCGAAGGATTCGCGGCGACCGTTGCCGGTAGGCGTGACGCGCATCAGGCCCGCGTTCATCCGGTCCTGCAGGTAGCCCTTCAGGATGCCGTCCTCGATCAGCACGGTGCGCTGTGTGGGGTTGCCCTCGTCGTCGAGGTTGAGCGAGCCGCGGCGGTCGGGCATCGTGCCGTCGTCCACGACGGTGACACCCTTGGCGGCCACGCGCTTGCCCACGCGCCCGGAGAACGCGCTGGTACCCTTGCGATTGAAGTCGCCTTCGAGGCCATGGCCGATGGCCTCGTGCAACAGGATGCCCGGCCAGCCATTGCCCAGCACCACTGTCATCGGGCCGGCGGGCGCGGCCCGCGCACCGAGATTGAGCAGCGCCTGCGCTACTGCTTCGTCAACGTATTTCGACAGCACCGAATCGGTGAAGTAGGCGTAGTCGAAGCGGCCGCCACCACCGGAATGACCTTGTTCGCGGCGGCCGTTCTCCTCGACGATCACGTTGACGGACACCCGCACCAGCGGCCGCACATCGGCGGCCAGCACGCCATCGCTGCGCGCGATCAGGATCGTCTCGTGTTCGCCGGCCAGCGATGCCATCACCTGCACGACGCGCGGATCCTTCGCGCGCGCCATCCGCTCCGTGCGTTCGAGCAGCGCCACCTTTTCGGCCTCGCCCAGGCTGCCCACCGGGTCGCCCATCGCGTACAGCGTGCGCGCGGACGCGCGTTGGCCCAACGCCGCCACGGCGCTTTGACCTTGCCGGCCGATGGCGCGCACGGCCTGCGCCGCGGCATTGAGCGCGGACAGCGAAATGTCGTCCGAATATGCGTAGGCCTGCTTGTCGCCGGCTACTGCGCGCACACCCACGCCGCGATCGATGCTGAAACTGCCCGACTTCACGATGCCCTCCTCCAGGCTCCATCCCTCATAACGGGCATGCTGGAAGTAGAGGTCGGCGAAGTCGATGTCGTGGGCGTGGATGGATGCCAGCACCAGGGACAGCGTGGCGGCGCTTAAGCCCGCAGGGGCCAGCAGCAGGTGCTCGGCGTCGGCCAGGACGGCCGCGGCGACGGGAGGAACGGAGAGATCGGTCAAGGCATGCCTTTCGAGCGCCCGCAGGCGGCGGCGACGTGCCGGCGTGCGGAGGGATGACCCTCTATTCTGGGGCCGGGACGCCCCTGATTCAATCGACGGCCGCCCGTGTCGCAGCCCCCTGGCCCAGATAGGTGGCCATCACTTGCGGATTCAAGGCCAGTTCGGCGCTGGGACCTTCCAGCACCAGGTCCCCGGTTTCAAGCACATAGCCGTAGTCCGACACCTGCAGGGCTGCGCGGGCATTTTGTTCAACCAGCAGAATCGACACCCCCGCAGCCTTCAGCGCCGCGATGATGCTGAAGATTTCGCGGACCACCAGCGGGGCCAAGCCCAGCGACGGTTCGTCCAGCATCAGCAGCCGCGGCTTCGCCATCAGCGCGCGGCCTAACGCCAGCATCTGCCGCTCGCCGCCGGAAAGCGTACCGGCCTCCTGGCCGCGACGTTCGGCCAGCCGCGGGAAGCGCTGGTACACCTCGTCCAACGTGCGCAACGCGTCGCGTTCGCCCCGGCGCAATCGCGCGAAGGCGCCGAGTTCCAGGTTTTCGCTGACTTTCATCGACGCGAAGAGATCGCGCTTCTCGGGGACGAGAATCAGGCCCTCGGCCACGCGCTCTTCCACCGTCAGCATGCCCACAGCGCGTCCGCGGTAGGTGATGGCGCCAGAAGCCGGCAGGATGCCCATGATCGCCGCCAGCAGCGTGGTCTTGCCCGCGCCATTGGGGCCGATCACCGTGACGATCTGCCCTTCAGCGACATCGATCGACACGTTGTGCACGGCTTCAACCTTGCCGTAGGCCACGCGCAGGTCACGCACCGTGAGCAATACCCCGCTCATATCACGCCCCCGAGATAGGCTTCCAGCACGCGCGGATCGCGCTGGATCGTCGCGGGCAGGCCTTCGGCCAGCTTCTCACCGAAATCCATGACGACCAGGCGGTCGGTCAGGCCCATCACGAACTCCATGTCGTGCTCGACCAGCAGGATCGTGATGCCTTCGCGCTGCAAGGCGCGCAACAGTACGGCCAGCTCCTGTTTTTCGAGATAACGCAGTCCCGCCGCGGGTTCGTCCAGCAACAGCAGCACCGGATCCGCGGCCAGCGCGCGCGCGATCTCGACGATGCGCTGCTTGCCGAGCGGCAGGCTGCCGGCGGCGTCGAAAATATGTGGCGTGAGGCCAGTACGCGCAATCGCCCGCGCGGCCTCGGCGCGCGTGCGCGCTTCCTCCGCCCGATCGAGACGCAACGCCGCCTTCACCACGCCGGAAGTACCGCGCAGGTAGGCACCCAGCGCTACATTGTCGAGCACGCTCATCGAACCGATCAGCTTCACGTGCTGGAACGTACGGCCGAGGCCGCGGCGCGCGATCTCGTAAGGCGCCCGGCTGCCAATCGCCTCGCCGCGGAAGTGAATGGAACCGCTCGTCAGCGGCAATGCGCCGGAAATGAGGCCGAACGTGGTGCTCTTGCCGGCGCCATTGGGGCCGATCAGTCCCAGGATCTCGCCCGGGCGGATCTCGAAGGACAGGTCGTTGACGGCGACCAGTCCGCCGAACTGCTTGCGCGCCTTGTCGACCACCAGCAGTGCCCCGTTCGTCGGCGGGTGATCGCGCGTCGGCAACGGCGGCGCGTCGGGCACCGTGGCCTCGCGCCGGCGCGGCAGCAGCCGGCCTATCCACGGCCACAGTCCATCGCGCGCGAACTGCAACATCAACACAATCAGGATGCCGAACACCACGAGTTCGAAGTTGCCCGTGCGGCCGAGCAGATCGGGCAGGATGTTCTGCAGCACCTGCTTCAGCAGCGTGATCACCGTCGCGCCCAGCACCGCGCCCCATACGCTGCCCGCGCCACCGATTACCGCCATGAACAGGTATTCGATGCCCTGGTTGATGCCAAACGGTGTCGGGTTCACGAAGCGCTGCAGGTGCGCATACAGCCAGCCGGAGATGCACGCCAGCAGCGCCGCATAGACGAACACGACGATCTTCAGTCGCGCGGCATCCACGCCGAAGGCCTCGGCCATGTCGAGCCCGCCCTTCAGTGCTCGGATCGCGCGGCCCGGCCGCGAATCGAGCAAGTTGTCGGTGGCGCGCAGCGCGGCCAGCGCAATCGCCCAGATCAGGAAGAAATATCGACGCTCGTCCTTCAGCTCGAAGCCGAGCAGATCGAGCGGCGGGATGCCGGTCATCCCCGTATGGCCGCCCAGCATCTCGAGATTGCCGAAGATGTAGTAAAGGCTGATACCCCAGGCAATAGTTGCCAATGGCAGGTAGTGGCCCTGCATGCGCAACGTGATAAAGCCGAGGAACAGCGCCAGCGCGCCGGTGAGAACCAGCCCGATGAAGAGCGTGAACCACGGCGAGGTCCCGTAGTTGACCGTCAGCCACGCCGTCGTGTAAGCGCCGATGCCGACGAACGCGGCCTGCCCGAACGATGTCTGACCCGCGACACCGGTCAGCAGCACGAGACCCAGCGCCACGATGCTGTAGAGCCCGATGTAGTTGCCCAGCGTGACCCAGAACGCGGGCGCGCCAAGCGCCACGGCCACCAGCAGCGCGACGAACGCAAGAAACGCGACGCGGGAGAAGTGCGCCTTCATCACTCGTCTTCCTCGTGATGATGCGTGGTGAGGCTGCGCCACAACAGGACCGGAATGATCAGCGTGAACACGATCACTTCCTTAAACGCGCTGGCCCAGAACGACGAGAATGCCTCGATCAGCCCCACCAGCAGCGCCCCGCCCGCGGCGATCGGATAGCTCGACAGACCGCCGATGATGGCGCCGACGAAGCCCTTCAGGCTGATCAGGAAGCCGGAGTCGTAGTAGACGGTGGTGATCGGTCCGATCAGCACGCCGCAGAATGCGCACAGCAACGCGCCCAGTGCGAACGTCAACGCCCCGGCGAAGTCGGGTGAGATGCCGCACAGCCGCGCGCCGGCGCGGTTCACCGCCGTGGCGCGCAACGCCTTGCCATACAACGTGCGGCCGAAGAACGCGGCCAGCGCCACGATCAGGCCGGCACTGGTGCCGATCACGAGCAGGCTCTGCACGCTGATGTTCACGCCGCCGAGCGTGAACGACGCCGACGAGAACGCCGGGGTGCGTGAACCTTCAGGGCCGAAGAACCACAGGCCGAAGCCCAGCATCGCGAAGTGCAGCGCGACGGACACGATCAGCAGCACCAGCACGCTGGCTTCCGCCAGCGGTTGGTAGGCAATACGGTAGAGCAGCGGCCCGATCGCGGTGATGGCCGCCAGCGTGAGCAGCACCTGCACGAAGAGCGGCGGTTGCAGAGGCGCCAGCCACCACAGCAACGCGGCAATCAGCACCGGAATGCCGGTCCACACGAACAACCGCCGCGGCAATCGCGCGGACTCGCCTGCGCGTACCGCGCGCCAGGTCTCCATGGCCCCCGCCAGCAACGCCATGCCGAGCAGCAGGCCGACGATGCCGGAGGACTTGCCGAGCTGCAGGCCGGCCAGCGTCAGCGTGCCCCACGCCACGAATTCACCTGACGGCACCCAGATGATCCGCGTGACGGTGAAAACCAGCACCAGCGCCAACGCCAGCAGTGCATAGATGGCGCCGTTGGTGATGCCATCCTGGGTCAGCAGCGCGGCGATGGAGAGATCCATGCGATCCCGTGGAAGCGACTAACAAAACGCCGCCGGCGAGAGCCGGCGGCGGCGGATCGAAGGCACGAAGAAACGCCGCGCGATCACGCGCGGCATGCGTTCGCGTTTACTTCTGCAGCACCCACTTGCCGTCCTGGATCTTCACCATCACCCGGGCGCGGTTGTCGAACCCGTTGTGATCGTTGGCGTTCATCACGAACACGCCGTGCACGCCGGTGACGTTGGAGGCCTCGAGCGCATCGCGCAACGCCGTGCGGAAGGCGGGCGAGCCCGGCTTCGCCTTCTTCAGCGCCTCCGGGACGGCCTGCGCCAGCAGCAGGTACGCATCCCACAGGTGGCCGCCGAACGTCGTGCGCTGGCCGAACTTCTGTTCATACTTCGTGACGTACTCGGCCGAGGTCTTCTTGATCGGGTTCGAATCGGGCAACTGCTCGTACACGAGCATCGGGCCCACCGGCAGCAGCGTCCCGTTGCCGTCCTTGCCCATGACGCGCAGGAAGTCGGGGTTGCCGACACCGTGCGTCTGGTAGATCTTGCCCTTGTAGTTGCGGGCGACCAGTTCCTTCTGCGGCGTGGCGCCCGGCGTACCCGCCGCGCCGATCAGCACGGCATCCGGGTTGGCGGAGATCAGCTTCAGCACCTGCCCCGTCACCGATGGATCGTTGCGGTTGTACTTCTCTTCCGCGACGATCTTGATGCCGGCGGTCTGCGCCGAACGGCGCATTTCGGCCAGCCAGCCGTCGCCGTACGCATCGGCAAAGCCGATGTAGGCCATCGTCTTGACGCCGGCCGCCTTCATGTTGATGGCGATGGCATCGGCCATCAGCGCGTCGTTCTGCGGTGTCTTGAAGATCCAGCGCGTCTTGGAGTCGGTGGGATTGATGATGGCCGCCGACGCCGCCAGCGAGATCATCGGCGTGCCGGTGTCCACGGCCACTTCACGCATCGCGAGCGAGTTGGGCGTGATGGACGAGCCGATGATCACGTCGACCTTGTCCTCGCTGACGAGTTTGCGGGTGTTGGTGACGGCCTTGGTCGTGTCGGACGCATCGTCCAACACCACCCATTTGATCTTCTCGCCACCGATGGACGTGGGCAGCAGTTCGAGTGTGTTCTTCTGTGGAATGCCAAGCGAAGCAGCAGGCCCGGTCGTGGAGATCGTGACGCCGATCGTGATATCCGCGCGCGCAGGGATCGCGAGAGCAAGGGCAAGCGCCGCACTGATGGCGGCCAGAGATGCAGCAAATTTCATGGGGTTCCTCCGGTTGGGCAAGCGCGAAGCGCGCTGCTCGGACGTGCCGGCACTGTTGTAACAGGGGTGCCTAGAGGCCGCGTTGACCCCCGATTCTGGCAAACCACGCCGCCGGGGTCAAATTGCACACCGCCACAGCGCGCTTCCCGCACGCTGGCGAGGGGAGCGCGCGTGTAGTGGTGGAGGCAACATGCGGGCGCTCCCCGGCACGAACTATGACATCAGCATAGACCCCGATGGGTGCTCGCTTGCTTCGAGGCCGCGCTGGCGGCTCTTCAACGCGTCGCGGATTTCGCGCAACAGCACCACGTCTTCCGGCGTCGGCGCCGGTGCGGCAGGGGCCGCGTCGAGGCGCGCCTTGGCCCTGGTGAACTGCTTCACCATCCAGAAGATCACGAACGCCAGGATCAGGAAATTGATGACGATCGTGATGAAGTTGCCGTAGGCCAGCATCGGCACGCCGGCCTTGGTCAGCGCCTCGTAGGTCATCGGACCGGTGTAACTGGCGGGCGGCGCGCCGAGCAAGATGAAATTGTTGGCGAAATCGAGGCCGCCGATCAGCCTGCCGATCACTGGCATGATGATGTCCCTGACCAGCGAATCGACGATCTTGCCGAACGCGGTGCCGATGATGACGGCAACCGCGAGGTCGATCACGTTGCCCTTGATGGCGAAGTCACGGAATTCGCGCCGCATCGACATGGTTGTGCTCCTGTTGTAATGGGGTAAAGCAGGCGCCGCGCAACGCGACGCCGGGCGCAATCAGACGGCGGCTTCGCCGGATTCGCCGGTGCGGATCCGGATGACCTGCTCGACCGTCGTGACGAAGATCTTGCCATCGCCGATCTTGCCGGTGCGCGCGGCCTTGACGATGGCCTCGATCGCGCGCTCGGCCAAGGCGTCGGGCAGCACGACCTCCACCTTCACCTTGGGGAGGAAGTCGACGACGTACTCGGCGCCGCGGTAGAGCTCCGTATGGCCCTTCTGGCGGCCGAACCCTTTGACTTCGGTCACGGTGAGTCCCGTGACGCCGAGTTCGGACAACGCTTCCCGCACTTCGTCGAGCTTGAATGGCTTGACGATCGCTTCGATCTTTTTCATCGCGGCTGCTCCCTCTTAATACGCGTTCAATCCGATGTGCGGCGAGCTTACACGACGCGGGATCCCGGACCTGACTCCCGCTTACGGCGGCACCGTGGTCCATTCGTTCCAGGCCGACGTGATCGGATAGCGCCAACCCTTGCCGAAGCCCCGCGCGGTTATGCGAATGCCGACGGCCGACTGCCGCCGTTTGTATTCGCTGATCTTGATGAGGCGAACGACCCGCGCCACGGCCTCGGCCGGCAACCCCTCCGCAATGATATCCGCGGGGCTCAAGTCCCGCTCCACGTAGGCCTCGAGGATTGCGTCCAGCACCTCATAAGGCGGCAACGAATCCTGGTCTGTCTGGTCGGGCCGCAGTTCCGCCGAGGGCGGACGGGTGATGATCCGCTCGGGGATCACGCGGCCGAGACTGTTCCGGTAGTGGCACAGTCGGTAGACCAGCGTCTTGGGGATGTCCTTTAGTACCGCGAACCCACCCGCCATGTCGCCATACAGCGTGGCATAGCCGACCGCCATCTCCGACTTGTTGCCGGTGGTCAGCACGATGGAACCCGACTTGTTCGACAAGGCCATCAGCAGCGTGCCGCGGATGCGCGCCTGGATGTTCTCCTCGGTGGCGTCCACCGGCAGGCCGCGGAATTCTTCGGCGAGTGTGGCCAGCATTGCGTCGAAGGCCGGCGCGATGGAGATCTCGTCGTAGCGCACGCCGACGATGCCCGCCATCTCGCGCGCGTCATCGAGGCTGATCTGCGCATTGTAGGGCGACGGCAACATCACTGCGCGGACGCGATCGCGGCCCAGCGCATCCACCGCGACGGCCAGCGTCAACGCCGAATCGACTCCACCCGACAATCCGAGCAATACGCCGGGGAAGCGATTCTTGGTCACGTAGTCGTGCACGCCCATCACCATCGCGGCGTAGACATGCGGTTCCAGCGCGGGATCGAGCGCGCCCCGCACGGCGCGCGGGATGGCACCATCGAACACGACATTCGCCACGGTTTCGTGCCATGCCGGCACCTGTTGCGTCAGCGCGCCCGCGGCATCGACGACAAACGACGCGCCATCGAACACCAGTTCGTCCTGGCCGCCAACACGATTGACATAGACCACCGGCAAACGGTTTTCACGTGCGCGCGCGCTGACTTGCTGCAGCCGCAACCCCTGCTGCTTCGTGTGGTACGGCGAGCCATTGGGGACCACCAGCAGTTGCGCGCCCGCCGCGCGCGCCTGCGCGGCCGGACCCGCGAACCACACGTCCTCGCAGATGATGAGCCCGCAGGCAACGCCATCGACGTCGAACACGCATGGCGCATCGCCGGGCGTGAAGTAACGGTCCTCGTCGAACACCGTGTAGTTGGGCAGGCATTGCTTGCGATACACGTGGGCAATGCGGCCATCCCGCAGCACAGCCATCGCGTTGTAGCACTTGCCGCCGACACGTTCGGGAAACCCCACCAACAGCGTCGTGTCGCGCACGGCAGCCGCCAACGCGCCCAATTCACGGGCGCAGGCCTCGGTGAAAGCGGGCCGGAGCACCAGGTCCTCGGGCGGATAGCCGCACAGGGACAACTCCGGGGTGACGACGAGATGGGTACCGGTACGCGCGGCGGCGGCAGCCACATCGAGCATCGCGCGCGCGTTGGCGGGCAGATCGCCCACCAGTTGATTGAGCTGCGCGATCCCTATTTTCATGGTGGTGATTCTAGCATCGGGCATGCGCGTTTCATCCGCGCCGGGTGGACAGCGCGCGCGCCGACTTGAGTGCGCCGCGCAATCACGCGAGAATCAGTCCCTCCCCATGCCCTTGTCGCCCATCCCGGTCGCCGCCGCGACAGTTCCTGACCTCGACGTTCGCGACGACGTACCGTTGCGTGATGTCGCGCCCGCCGCGTGGGATGCGCTGGCCGACGGCCAGCCGTTCCTCACGCACGCGTTTCTCGATGCACTGCATGCCACCGGCTGCGCGTCGCCGCGCACGGGCTGGGCCGAGCGCTACCTCACCGCGTGGCGCGGCGATGCGCTCGTCGGCGCCATGCCGCTCTATGCGAAGGCGCACAGCTACGGTGAGTACGTCTTCGACTGGGGCTGGGCGGAAGCCTACAAGCGACATGGGCGCCATTACTATCCGAAGCTGCTCGCAGCCATTCCGTTTACACCTGTGCCAGGTCCGCGCGCCTTGACCCGCGATGCCGCCGCGCGCGAAGCGCTGTACCGGTACGCCACGGCCATGGTGGACACCGGAGAATACTCGTCGCTGCACATCCTGTTCCCGCCGGACGTCGAAGTGGCGACGGGTCGCGACCTGCACATGATGACGCGCGAAGGCGTGCAGTTCCACTGGAGCAATCCGGGCTACCGCGACTTCGCCGACTTCCTTGCCGCCTTTGCGCATGACAAGCGAAAAAAGGTGAAGCAGGAACGCCGCAAGCTCGCCGCACTCGGCGTCACGTTCGAACGCAAGCGTGGCGCCGAAATCACGGCAGCCGACTGGGCGTTCTTCTACCAGTGCTATGAAGGTACCTATCGCGCGCATCACTCGACGCCCTACCTCACGCCGGCGTTCTTTGCGCGTATCGGTGCCGCCATGGCGTCGAACATCCTGCTGGTGATCGGTTCGCGCGATGGCCGCCGGCTGTGTGCCGCGCTCGACATCCACGACGAGGCGACGCTGTGGGGACGCTACTGGGGCACCACCGAATACGTGCCGGGCCTGCATTTCGAAGCCTGCTACTACCAGGCCATCGAGTTCTGCATCGAGCAGCGCATCGCGCACTTCGAAGGCGGCGCGCAGGGCCTGCACAAGCTGTCGCGCGGCTTGCTGCCGGTCGCGACGCACTCGCTGCATGCGGTGGGCGACCCGGATTTCGCGGCCGCCATCGCCGACTTCTGCGCGCGCGAGCGCGTCGATGTCGCGCATTCGCTCGAAGAACTGGCGGAGTCCTCCCCGTTCCGGGCGCCGGTGCCGGACCCGCCGTGAACATCTACTACACCGATCATTATGTGTTGCCGTTGCCGGCGGAACACCGCTTCCCAATGCGCAAATATGCGGCACTGCGTGAGCGCGTTGCAACCGTTGCCGCGTCGCGGAGGATGGAGCCGCCGGCCGCCACGATCGAGGAACTCCTCCGCGTTCACGATGCGCACTATGTCGCCAACGTCATGACCGGAACACTCGAACCCGCTGCGATCCGCCGCATCGGCTTTCCGTGGTCGCCCGCCATGGTGGAGCGTTCGCGCCGCTCGACCGGCGCCACCATTGCGGCGTGCCGCAGTGCATTGCGCGACGGCTGCGGAGTCAACCTGGCCGGGGGCACCCATCACGCGCATGCCGGGTTCGGAGAAGGCTTCTGCGTATTCAATGACGCTGCCGTGGCCACGCGCGTGCTGCAGGCCGAAGGCATCGGTCATGTCGCGATCATCGATCTCGACGTGCACCAGGGCGACGGCACGGCGTCGATCTTTGCGGGCGACCCATCGGTGTTCACGTTCTCGATGCACGGGCGTGGCAACTTTCCATTCCGCAAGGCGTGCTCCGATCTCGACATCGAGTTGATGGACGGGACCGGCGATGCCGCGTACCTCGCCACGCTGGAAGTCGCGTTGCCGCAGGTACTGGCGTCAGCGCAACCGGCGCTGGCAATATACCTCGCCGGGGCGGATCCTTATGCGGGTGATCGGCTGGGTCGGTTGGCGCTCAGCAAGGTGGGCTTGCGGCGGCGCGATGCCTATGTGCTCGGGCGATTGCAAGAACACGGCATTCCCGTCGCCGTCCTGATGGCAGGCGGCTATGCGGACGACATCACGGACATCGTCGACATTCACTTCGCGACGGTGTGCACTGCGCTGGCGCTGTTTGCGCCCGCGGTTGCGCTCGGGGCCACACCGAAGCCTCACATCAGCGTGCGCGCCGCACACCGCGCGGGGCCGGGGCCGGACCCGACCGTGCCTGCGTGCTAGACTTTTTGCTCCACCCTGCGGCCTTCGCCCATGTCCTCACCGATCCTCGTTGACCGCGCCGGCACCGTCGCGACCATCACGCTCAACCGCCCGGACGCCCTCAACACGCTCGACTTCGCGATGATGGACGCGCTGGTCGCGGCGACGGCCGACGTTGCGGCGGACGACGCCCTGCACGTGGTGGTCATCGAGGCGGCGGGCAAGCATTTCATGGCCGGTGGCGACTTGCGCACGTTTGCCGGCGAGCTGCACCAGCCTGGCCCGCAGCGCGATGCCGATTTTCGCGCGCTGATCGGCCGCCTGCACGCGGCCATCGAACACCTGCACCGGATGCCGCATCCGGTGATCGCGCGCGTCCAAGGCGCGGTAGCCGGTTTCGGACTGTCGCTGATGAATGCGTGCGACCTGGTCGTGGCCAGCGACAGTGCCTACTTCGCATCGGCCTACCGCAACATTGCACTGACGCCCGACGGCGGCGGCTCGTGGTCGTTGCCGCGGCTGGTGGGAATGCGCCGCGCGATGGAAATCCTGCTGCTCGGCGAGCGCTTCGACGCGGCGCAGGCGCTGGCGATGGGCCTCGTCAATCGCGTGGTGCCCGCCCCATCGCTGGACGCCGAAATGGAAGCCATCGTGCGGTCGCTGGCCAATGCGCCGGTTCTGGCGATGCGCAACGCGAAGCGTCTGGTCCGTGAGTCGTTGTCGCGATCACTGTCGGCGCAGCTCGATGCGGAAGCGGTCAGCTTTGGCGCCTGTGCCGGCACGCCGGACTTCGTCGAGGGCATCACCGCGTTTCTCGAGAAGCGGCCTGCCCGGTTCGGCCCCAAGGAGACTTGACCCGCATGGCCACGCTGCAAGGCAAGACGATCTTCATCTCGGGCGGATCGCGCGGCATCGGCCTCGCGATCGCGCTGCGCGCGGCGCGCGACGGCGCGAACATCGCGATCGCCGCCAAGACCGCCCTGCCCAATCCGAAACTGCCGGGCACGATCCACACGGCGGCGGCGGAAATCATTGCGGCGGGGGGCCAGGCCCTGGCGATCGAATGTGACATCCGCGAGGAAGCGGCCGTGGTGGCCGCCGTCGCCGCCACTGTGGCGCATTTCGGCGGCATCGACATCCTGGTCAACAATGCCAGCGCGATCAGCCTGACCGGCACGCTGGCCACGCCGATGAAGCGCTTCGACCTGATGTTCGACGTCGACGTGCGCGGCACCTTCCTGTGTTCGCAGGCATGCCTGCCGCACCTGCAGCACGCCGCGAGCGGCGGACGCAACCCGCACATCCTGATGCTGTCGCCACCGCTCTCACTCGATCCGAAGTGGTTCGCGCCGCACGTCGCCTACACGATCGCCAAGTACGGCATGAGCATGTGTGTGCTGGGAATGGCGGAGGAATTTCGTGCCGATGGCATCGCCGTGAATGCGCTGTGGCCGCGTACCGTGATAGCCACGGCCGCGCTGGCGATGATTCCCGGCGCACGCCTGCAACTGGCGCACACGCGCAAGCCGGAGATCGTGGCCGATGCGGCGCACGCGATCCTGGTGCGTGACGCGCGCACCACCACCGGCCATTTCTTCCTGGACGAGGACGTGCTGCGCGAGGCCGGTGTCACCGACTTCGACGGCTATGCCATCGAACCCGGCAAGGCGCTGCTACCCGACCTCTTCCTGTAAACCGTCAATCGTCGTCGGGCACGATCGGCGGCTTCGGCAACGCGACGTTGCCGTCCGCATCCGGACGCGCGCTGCGCTTGCCCGGCTCTCTCGGCGCGACGTTGCCGTCGACCTCGCCGCCCGGTCCGCGCTGCACCCGCGCCGCGCCCTGGCCCTTGCCACGGAACTGACCGCCACTGCCGCCGCCGCCGGGACGCCCCTGCGGACCATTGCGATTACCACGCGGATTGAAATTGCCGCCGGGTCCACGCGGCGGGCCACCGGGCACCGACAACGTACCCGAGATGAATGGAAAACCGTTGGCGTTGCTCTGCGGCTGCTGGCTGTCAAAGTCCACATGCTGGCGTTGGGGCCGCGGTCCCTTGTTCGGCCCCCCGAAGTTGCCCTTGTTCTGGACCCCATAATTGCCTTTGCTCTGGCCCCCGAAATTGCCTTTGTTCTGCCCCCCGAAGCCGCCCTTGTTCGGGCCGCCGAAATTGCCCTTCCGCCGTTGTTCGCCGGGTTGGCGCAAGCCGATGGCGTTCGCGTTGCTTTGCGGTTGAACGCTGTCGAAGTCCGGTCGGCCACCGCCTTGACCCTGCGGCCGCGGCTGCCCTTGCGGACGCGGACCTCCGCCATGGGGACGCGGCCCCCCCTGACCGGGTGGACGCGGGCCACCGCCCTGCCCATGCTGCCGCGGCCCACCCTGGCCCGGTGGACGCTGCTCGCCTTGACCTTGCGGACGCTGCCCGCCCTGTCCCGGCTGCCGCGGTCCACCCTTGCCGTGACGGCCGCCATGCTTGCCATGCGGACGCTGGCCTCCTTGCCGTTGGCCTTCGACTGGAACACCAACGTCCGGCAGGGACGCGCCCTCCTGCGCGACCGCACCTTCCGCAGTAACGAACGCATCCGCGGACACGCCTTCGGCCAACGGCGCGCCGTCGGCCATCGCCGCACCTTCGGCCACCGGCGCGCTGTTGTCCTGCCGCGGCCCGTGGCCTCCGGGACCGCGCGGACCGCGCTGATGCTTGCCCTTGTTGCCACGCGGATGTTGACCCGGCGGACGCGGCGGACGAGCGTGGCCACCCTCGTTGCCTGGAACGACTGCGGCCGCCTGCACCACCAGCGCCACATCCTCGGCCTCGAGTTCGAGCAGGTCGCCGCGCTTTAACAGCGACGGCATTGCCAGCGTGCCGTAGCGCGTGCGGATGAGCCGCGACACCGCGAGCCCCATCGCCTCGAACAGCCGTCTCACTTCGCGGTTGCGGCCCTCCTTCAGCACGACGTGATACCAATGATTGGCACCGTCTTCCTCGCCGCCGCCGTCTTCGACTTTCTCGCACTTCGCGAGGCCGTCTTCCAGTTGCACGCCACTGACCAGCACCGCCATCTGTTCCTCGGTCAGCCGGCCCATGATGCGCACCGCATATTCGCGCTCGACTTCGTAGCGCGGATGCATCAGGCGGTTGGCCAAGTCACCGGAATTGGTGAACAGCAACAGGCCTTCGGTGTTGAAGTCGAGGCGGCCGACGTTGATCCACTTGCCGTTGCCGATGTTGGGCAGGCGCGTGAATACCGTGGGCCGGCCTTCCGGATCGTCACGCGTGACGATTTCGCCGGTGGGCTTGTGATACATCAGGATGCGCGGACGCGGCTCGGTGAAGCGCACCTTCACCAGCTCGCCGTTGATGCGTACTTCGTCGCCCGGACCGACCTTCTGGCCCACCTCCGCGGGCAGGCGGTTCACCGTGATGCGGCCGGCCACGATCATGTCTTCCATCGCGCGGCGCGAGCCGAAGCCGCACGAGGCCAGGACCTTGTGCAGCCGCTGCGGCTCACTGAAGACCTCGTCAGTGGACCGTTTGTGTTTCGTCGGCGGGAGGCTCTCTTGAATCGCGGTCAGCGCGAGGCTCGGCTGCTGCATCGGTGTCGCTTCCGAGGAGCGGACTCGCAAGGGCGAATTCCGTCTCGGCGGCCTTGGTGGGGGCATCAGGCATCTCCAGGAGGTGGGAGGAATCGAGCTCGGCGAGAGGGGGGAGTTCCGCCAGGGAGCGGAGGCCGAGGTCATCGAGAAAGGCCTTGGTCGTCGCGTAGAGCGCCGGTCGTCCCGGTGTCTCGCGATGGCCGACGGCTTCGATCCATTGCCGGTCCTCGAGCGCCTTCACGACGTTCGTGGATACGGCAACCCCGCGAATGGCTTCGATGTCGCCGCGGGTGACCGGTTGCTGATAGGCGATGATCGCCAGGGTTTCCATCGCCGCGCGTGAATAGCGCGGCGGCTTTTCCGGCGACAGCCGGTCAAGGTAGGTTTGCACCGCGCGAACGCCCTGGAAACGCCAGCCGCTGGCGACATGCACCAGCTCGACCTTGCGTTCGCTCCAGTCGCCCTGCAACTCGTGCAGCAGGCTGGTGATCGTCGCATCGGGCAGCGGCGGGTCGAACAGCCGCGCCAGTTGCGGGAGCGGCACCGGCTCACCGGCCACCAGCAACGCGGCTTCGAGGATGCTCTTGATCTCGACGCGGTCGCCGGCGGTATCGTCGTCGGGCGCGCCGGCGTCGGTGTTGCTTGTCTCTTCGGTCATCGTACGGTCTTCTGCAAGGGTGGCTTGGCGGCGTGCGTCAGACGTCGTCGCTGGCGAGGGCGAACGGCTTGGCGCCGGTCAGCGTGACATGGATGGGGGCATACGGCTGCGCCTGCGCGATGTCCACCAGCTGCTCACGCGCGAGCTCGAGCATCGCAAGGAACGTGACGATCAGGTGCGCGATGTCGGCGTGCGCGGCGAACAGCGACGTGAATTCAACGTACCGGCCGGGTTCGAGAAACTTCAGCACGCGGCTCATTTCGCTGCGCACCGAAAGCTGCTCGCGCGTGACGAGGTGATGGCGATTGACGTGGGCGCGCTGCACCAGCACCGCCCACGCGGCCTTGAGATCGTCCGGATGCACGGACGGCAGGCGCGCGGCGGTCACGTGCTCGAACCAGACGCGCACCGTGGCGAAGTCGCGCTCGGCCAGCGGATGCGCGTCGATCGCGCGCGCGGCTTCCTTCATCCGCTCGTATTCGAGGAGCTTGCGTACCAGTTCCGCGCGCGGATCATGGGCTTCGTCGCCGGGCTGCGCGGGCGGCTTCGGCAGCAGCAACCGCGACTTGATCTCGATGAGTACCGCGGCCATCAGCAGGTATTCCGCGGCCAACTCGAGATTGCTCCGGCGCATCATCTCGACGTAGCCGAGATACTGCTTCGTGAGGTCGGCCATCGGAATGTCGAGGACGTTGATGTTCTGCCGGCGGATGAGATACAGCAACAGGTCGAGCGGGCCCTCGAACGACTCGAGGAAGACCTCCAGCGCCTCAGGCGGGATGTAGAGGTCGCGCGGCATCTCGTTGAAGTCCTCGCCGTAGACGCGCGCGAGCGGCTTCGGATCCGGCGACGGATGCGCGAGATCGAGCTCGGCTTCAGTCATACGAGACACCCATCGCGCCACGTACGTCACGCATCGTTTCCTGGGCCAGCTTGCGCGCACGCTCGCACCCGTCGGCGACGATGTTGCGGACCAATGTGGGATCGTCGATGTACTTCTGCGCGCGCTCGTGCAGCGGCGCCTGCTCGCGGATGATCGCATCGATCACCGGCTGCTTGCATTCGAGGCAGCCGATGCCCGCACTCGTGCAGCCCTTGATCACCCACTCCTGCGTGGCGGCGTTCGAGTAGATGCGATGCAGCGGCCATACGGGACACTTTTCCGGATTGCCGGGATCGGTGCGACGCACGCGCGCCGGATCGGTCTGCATCGTGCGGATCTTCTTCGTGATCTCCACCGGATCGTCGCGCATCAGGATCGCGTTGCCATAGGACTTCGACATCTTGCGGCCATCGAGGCCCGGCACCTTCGGATTTTCAGTGAGCAACGCATCCGGCTCGGGCAGGATCACGCGGCGCGAACCTTCGAGGTAGCCGAACAGTCGCTCGCGGTCGCCCAGCGCCAGGTTCTGCGTGTCGTTCAGCAATCCCTTCGCTGCTTCGAGCGCAGCGGCGTCGCCCTTTTCCTGGAACGCGGTGCGCAGTTCGTCGTAGCGCTTGGCCTTCTTGCTGCCGAGCTTCTTGATGGCGGCGCGCGACTTCTCCTCGAAGCCGGGCTCGCGGCCATAGATATGGTTGAAGCGGCGCGCGACTTCGCGCACCAGTTCGACGTGCGACACCTGGTCCTCGCCTACCGGCACCATGTTGGCGCGATAGATGAGGATGTCAGCCGCCTGCATCAGCGGATAGCCAAGGAAGCCGTACGTGGACAGATCGCGGTCGGATAATTCCTGCTGCTGGTCCTTGAACGACGGCACGCGTTCGAGCCAGCCGATCGGCGTCATCATGCCAAGCAGCAACGTCAGCTCGGCGTGCTCCATCACCTGTGACTGGATGAAGAGCGTGGCGCGCGTGGGATCGAGCCCCGCCGCCAGCCAATCGATCATCATTTCCCAGACCGACGCGGAGATATCCTCCGGCGCTTCGTAATGGGTGGTCAGCGCGTGCCAGTCGGCCGCGAAGAACAGGCATTCGTACTCTTCCTGCAGCCGCACCCAGTTCTTGAGTGCGCCGTGGAAGTGGCCGATGTGCATGCGGCCGGTCGGCCGCATGCCGGACAATACGCGGTCTGAATACATGTGTTGGGACGTTTCGCTTTTTTAGTAATGCCGCCGCTTCCCGCGGCGGGGTCACGCGCCGGTCAGCGCATGCAGCACAAAGGCCGCCACCCGCAGGAGCGGACTCATCAGCTTCTCGAGCCAGCCCACGAACAACAACAGCAAAATCACCGCGAATCCCCATGGCTCGAGGCGTGAATACGCGCGCGCGGCCCGCACCGGCAACAACCCGGTCACAATGCGCCCGCCATCAAGCGGCGGAATCGGCAGCAGGTTCAATACCATCAACACAAGGTTTACGCCGATGCCGATCTGCGCCATGTCGTACAGCGTCGTGCTGGTCCAAAGGCCCGACGGTGACGCCAGTCGCGCCAGCAATGCCCAGCCGATGGCCATAGCGAAATTGACCGCGGGGCCCGCGGCTGCCACCCAGATCATGTCCCGCTTCGGGTGCCGCAGATTGCCGAAATTGACCGGTACCGGTTTCGCCCATCCAAACACGAACGGGACCCCGACCAGCAGTCTTGACGTCAGCAGCATCAGGCCGGGCACCAGGATCGTGCCGATCAGATCGATATGCTTGATCGGATTGAGCGTGACCCGGCCCATCAGGAACGCGGTGTCATCCCCGAATAATCGGGCCACATAGCCGTGGGCGGCTTCGTGCAACGTGATCGCCAGCACCACCGGCACGGCCCAAAGCACGATGGTTGCCAGGGAAAAATCCATTGATGTAGCTATTCTACCTCATGCACGACGCGTCCCACGGCAGGTGTTTCATGCCAGTCCGAGACGAGTGGGGTCGCCACCGCCCCGGCGGGTGACCACGGCCGGCTCCGCGTGCAGGTCGACCACCGTGGTGGCCACGTCGGAACAGGGTCCGGCATCGATCACCAGGTCCACCGTGCCTTCGAGGCGCTCGCGGATGTCCTCTGGCAGATGCAGCGGCGCTGCCTCACCCGGCATGATCAGCGTCGTCGACAGAATCGGCTCGCCCAGCTCGGCCAGCAGCGCGCGAACCACCGGGTGCTCGGGTACGCGAATGCCGATGGTGCTGCGTTTCGGGTGCTGCAACCGACGCGGCACGTCGCGCGTGGCCGGCAGCAGGAACGTGAACGCCCCCGGCACGCCCTGCCGCACGATCCGGAACTGCCAGTTGTCGAGCCGCGCGAAGCGGCCGGCATCCGCCATGTCGCGGCACACGAGCGTCAGGTGGTGGTGGTCGTCCACCTGCCGGATTGCTCGTATCCGCGCCACCGCCGACCCGTCGCCGGGCAGGCAACCCAGCGCGTAGCTCGAGTCGGTCGGATACGCGATGACCCCGCCGTTGCGCAGGATGGCCGCCGCCTGTTTGATGAGCCGGGGCTGCGGATGGGTGGAATGGACGGCGAAGTATTGGGCCACGGATTCAAGTTAGGTTGTTGTTGTTCCCCCCGACGGCGCTTTGCGCCCTCCCCCCGGTGGGGGGGGCGAGCGCCTAGGAGCGGTCCGGCGGCGCTTATGGTTCAGCTATATAATACAAGCTTTGCTGCATATTCTAGTTATATCAAACGTGAACCTCCAGCAACTGCGGTATCTGTGTGCGGTCGTCGATCACGGCATGAACGTCTCGGCCGCTGCCGAAGCCCTGTTCACCTCGCAACCCGGCATCAGCAAGCAGATCCGCCAGCTCGAGGACGAGCTGGGCCTCGAAGTCTTCGTGCGCCAGGGCAAGCGGCTGGCCTCGCTGACGCCCGCCGGTGCAATCGTCGTGGCCACCGCGCGGCGTGCGATGCGCGAGGTCAACAACCTGAAAACGGTGGGCGAAGAATATCGCGGCGAAGACTCGGGGACGCTGTCGATCGCCACCACGCACACGCAGGCGCGCTACGTCCTGCCCAAGGTGCTGCGCGAATTCGCCAACCGTTATCCCAAAGTGCGCGTGATCCTGCACCAGGGCAACCCGTTGCAGGTGGCCGAGCAGACCGCACAGGGCGAAGCCGATGTCGGCATCGCCACGGAAGCATTGGCCGACTATCCGCAACTCGTGACGCTGCCCTGCTACGTATGGAATCGCGTCGTGCTGGTGCCGAAGCGTCACCCGCTGTCGAAGACCACGCCGCTGACCATCGAGGCGCTGGCGAAATTCCCGATCGTCACCTATGACGGCAGCTTCACCGGCCGCTCCGCGATCAATGCCGCGTTTGCGGCGAAGGGCCTTGAACCCAATGTCGTGCTGACCGCGCTCGATGCCGATGTGATCAAGACCTACGTCGAACTCGGCATGGGTGTGGGAATCGTCGCGCAGATGGCCTACGACCCGGCACGCGATTCGCAGTTCGACATGCTCGATGCCACGCATCTCTTTGCGCCGTCGACCACGCGCCTGGCACTGCGGCACGGTGTGTTCCTGCGGGCGTATGTCCATGCGTTCATCACGCTGTTCGCGCCGCAATACGGCCGCAGCGCGATCGAGGCGGCACTCGCAGCCCGCACCGCTTGATGGCGCCATTCGCAGGACTTGGCGCCGGCGTCACGGCCAAACGCCCCACATGGGGCTTCGCGGTCCTGCTGGCGTCGTTGTCGATGATGGGACCGTTCGCGGTCGACATGTACCTGCCCGCGTTCCACGACATCGCCACCGAATTTGGCGTCGGCGCGATCGCGTTGCAACAGACGTTGTCGATCTACCTGTTCGCCTTCGCGTTCATGCTGCTGTGGCACGGCGCGCTCACCGACGCCTGGGGCCGGCGACCGATCGTGATCGGCGGCCTCGCGATCTTCGGTCTTGCGACACTGGGTTGCGCCATCGCGGGCAATGTCGAGTCGCTGTGGCTCTTCCGCGCGCTGCAGGGGATCTCTGCCGGCACCGGCATGGTGGTGGGCCGCGCCATCATCCGCGACCTCTATCACGGTGCCGACGCGCAGCGGATGATGTCGCGCGTGACGCTGGTGTTCGGCATGGCCCCGGCGCTGGCGCCGATCATCGGCGGCGTGCTGCTCAACCTGCTGGGCTGGCGTTCCATCTTCTGGTTCATGCTCGCCTGGGTGCTCATCGTGCTCGTGTATTGCGTGGTTCGGTTGCCGGAAACGTTGCCACCCGCGCAACGGCACGTGATGCATCCGCGCGTGTTGTGGCGCAATTACAAGAACGTATTTCTGCGCACCGAGTTCCTGCTGCTGTCGATGCTGGCCGCACTCAACTTCTGCGCGTTCTTCATCTATATCGCCGCTGCGCCCGCTTTTTTGGTCGGCCTGCTCAACGTGTCCACATGGGGCTTCGCGTGGCTCTTCATCCCGATGATCACCGGTATCATGCTGGGCGCTGCGCTGTCGGGGCGCATGGCCGGCAAGCACTCGCCGCAGCAGACGATCCGGCTTGGGTATGCGTTCATGGCGACCGGCGTGGTGCTTAATCTTCTCGTCAGTTTCCTGCTGCCGCCGGACGTGCGTTGGAACGTGCCGCCGATCTTCATCCTGTGCGTAGGTACCAGTCTCGTAGCCCCCAGCATCATGCTGATGCTGCTCGACCTGTTCCCGACGATGCGCGGCATGGCCGCCTCGCTGCAGGGCTTCGTGCAGTTCGCCACCGGCGGCTTCGTTGCCGGTTCCATCGCACCGCTGCTCGCGCGTTCGCTGCCCGCGCTGGCACTGGGCATGGCGGGCTTCACCATGGCAAGCTTCGTCCTGTGGCTCATCTACCAGCGCCGCGCCCGTGACCTGTTGAAAGGCTGGACCCCATGATTCGTGTTGCCGCCGTGTTCGCGGTGCTCGCGCTTGCAGGATCCCTGCTGGCGCCGCTGCCGGCACACGCCGCCGCCGACTTGCCGCTGGCCCCGCTGACCATCGGCAAGCACAAGCTCACCGCCGAAGTCGTGGTCACGCCGGAGCAGCGCGCCGTGGGCCTCATGAACCGCTTCAGCCTGAAGCCCGATCACGGCATGCTGTTCGTGTTCGAGCGGCCAGAACCCCAGGGCTTCTGGATGAAAAACACGTTCATCCCCTTGTCGATCGCCTTCATCGCCGCTAACGGCCGGATCGTCAACATCGAGGACATGCGCCCGCAGACCGAGGAGACGCACTGGTCGAAGGGCCCGGCGATGTACGCACTGGAGATGCGCAAGGGCTGGTTCGCCGAACGCGGGATCGGCCCCGGCGCCACCGTGGACGGCATTGCCGCCGCCGTGAAGCGCTGAATCACGTTTCGGCGCGTATGCGCAGGGCATGTCCAGTCACGGCTTCAACCGTGACCGGCATCACGCTGAATTCTCGGGTGAAGTAGGTGCCGCGTTTCCATCCAGTTGTCATAGTGGACGGAGCACTGCCCAAACGGTGCCGGAATTCATGTTGCCGCCCGTCGGACAACTGTGCGATACAAATTGTCCACCGCTATATTTCGTTCGTCGCAAGCGCCACTCCAGAACAACCAAACCATGCCTGCCGTGTCCGCCACCCGCCCGCTGGTCCGACCCCGTGTTTCGGGTGAGTCCGGCATGCACGCGCGCATGCTGGCGCTGCCGTTCGAAGGGACGCGCGACGCCCGTTCACTGAACCGCATGATGCAGCCGCAGCTGGCGCGGTTCGGCTTCGACAGCCTGTCGTACTTCGTGACCACTCAGGTCGCGGGCATCGTCGCCGGGGACATGCTGTGGACCACGCTGCCGTGCGCGTGGGCGGCGTGTTATCGCGAGCAGGCTTACGTCGCGATCGATCCGCGCCTCGCACCCACGCGGCGACGCATCGCGCCCTTCCTGTGGGAGGCCGGTGAATGCGGCGACGACTGGCGCGTCCGACGCTTCCTGGCCGATGCGCAACGGCAGGGCATCGCCAGCGGTGCCGTCATCTCGCTGCACGACAGTCCGGGGCACTGGGTCACCGTCACGTTCGATTCACGCGTGGGGTCCGTGAGCCCGGCGCGACGCGAGGCGCAGGCGGCGCATCTGGGCGACTTGCTGCTGCTGGCCATCGCGTTGCACGAGCGCCTGCTGGCGCGCCCTGTTGCGCACCGGCGGCACCGGCGCACGGAACGCGTGCTGACCTTTCGCGAACGCGATTGTCTCGCGCTGGCCGCGCGCGGATTGAGCAGCGCCGACATCGGCGCGCGGTTGAGCGTGGCGGAGCGCACGGTGAACTTCCACTTCCGCAACATCAAGACCAAGCTCGGCGCGATCAACCGTCCGGAAGCCATCGCGCGCGGGATGTCGCTGGGGTTGATCGGCACCGGCGATCAAACGGACGATGCCCTTTAGACACCTCGTTGGTGTGGCCTCAGCCTCGATGGGATGACGCGGCATGATGCCCGCGAGGCTGAAGCCTCGCCTACCAACGCGCGTTGGTGAGGTTTCCGTAACGCCGCGATGACGCGGCATGATGCCCGCGAGGCTGAAGCCTCGCCTACCCATGCGTGGCCAGCCACCCACGCAACTCCTCGATCGAATGCGCCGTGGTCTCGGGACTCATCGCCGCCAACCCTGCCTTCTCGTGCGCACCATAGGCCACGGCCAGAGCCGCGGTGCTGGCATTGCGTGCCAGTTCGAGATCATGCGTGGTGTCACCGATCATCAACGTTTGAGCGGGCGCCACGGCCAGGCGATCCATCAGGTGCAGCAGCATGTCCGGATGCGGCTTCGGCATGCCTTCGTCGGCGCAACGCGTCGCGTGAAAGCGCGTGGCGAGGCCGTTCTTGACCAATGCCCGGCCGAGGCCGAGGCGATTCTTGCCCGTGGCCACCGCCAGCAGATAACCCGCCTCGTCAAGATCGCGCAACAGGTCGGCCGCGCCGGCAAAGAGCGGGATGTCGTCCTCGCGCGCCAGGTAGTGATGGCGAAAACGCGCGGACAGTTCCGGATACCGCGCGGCCGGCAGCGCCGGCGCCACCCGCTGCAGTGCGTCGGTCAATCCAAGTCCGATCACGAAGCGCGCGGACGCCGTATCCGGCTCCGGCTCGCCCACCTCGCGGCACGCGGCCTGGATGGCCTCGCCGATCATCGTCGTCGAATCGGACAGCGTGCCGTCCCAATCGAACACCAGCAGGCGAAAGCGCCTCGACGCCGCGTCACGCATGCGGAACGATCGCGGGTGTTGCATTCAGCTTCGCAATGAAGCGGGCGAGCTCAGACGGCAGCGGCGCGACAAAGGACATCCGCTCGCGCGTCACCGGGTGCTCGAAGGCCAGCGTCTGCGCGTGCAGGAACATCCGTTTCAGTCCCGTGCGCGCCAGTTCCTTGTTCCACGCAAAGTCGCCGTACTTGTCGTCACCGGCGAGTGGAAAGCCCAAGTGCGTCAGGTGCACGCGGATCTGGTGCGTGCGGCCCGTCTTCAACTCGGCCTCGAGCAAAGCGAGCGGCGGGTCGCGATCGAACCACGTGGCCTGCCGCCGGAAGATGGTTTCGGATTCCTGCCCATCATCATCGTCCACGCGCACGCGGCGCTCGCCGTCGGCGGTGGAGAACTTGTGCAGGCCGAGCTTCACGCGGCGCATCGCGTCGCGCCATCGGCCCCGCACCAGCACCTGGTAGCGCTTGTCGAAGCCGTGATCGCGCAACTGCGCATGCAGGTCCACCAGCGCCGCCCGCTTTTTGGCCACCAGCATGACGCCGGAGGTGTCGCGGTCAAGGCGATGCACCAGTTCGAGGAACTTGGCCTGCGGGCGCGCGGCGCGCAGTTGTTCGATGAGCCCCGCCGCAATGCCGCTGCCCCCGTGGACGGCCAGGCCTGACGGCTTGTCGATCACGATCAGTGCATCGTCTTCGAACAGGATCGGCATGGCTTCACCGGCCCGGATATGGTGCGGGGCCGGCGTGCCGGGATCGATGGGCGCAGCGGTACGCACCGGGGGCACGCGCACGACGTCACCGAGCGCCAACCGGGCGTCGGGACCCACCCGGCCCTTGTTCACGCGGACCTCGCCGCTGCGCAGGATCCGGTAGATGTGGCTCTTCGGGACGCCTTTCAGGTGCCGCGTGAGGTAGTTATCGATACGCTGCCCGACGGCGTCCTCGCCGATGGTGAGCCACGACACAGCATCCTTGCTTAACTCGTTCATTTCTCTTATGATTGTGTCGGGTTCGCACCAGCGCGGATTCGGCAGGCAGCCAGGCCCTTAACCCGGCCGGCATCCCTCCCGGACAGCGCGCTGAGCGGGGTAGCGTCGGGTATCGATGGCCCCACGGACAACCCGGTTTCAGTCGCTCGCCGGTCGGGGCTTTTGCCCGGAAAGTAGCGATGGTAATGGATGAGCGCAGTCTCCGCACCCGGCAACGGCCGGTTCGAAGCGGCGCATTGCGCGGCGCCCAAAGCGAGCATTTGCAACGCCGGTGTTCCCCGTCCGACAAGCGCCTTCACCATTTGGCGCCGGCCCTGGGCACCGACCGATACCAACCCGCTTGTTGCCTGCAGAAGATCAGAAAAACAACGAGAGCCCCCGGTTCGCCTATCGCGTACCGTCCACGATGCCCAGCCTCAACAACTTCATCGACCCGTGCTCTCGGCGGCCCGCGCATCTGGCGGCCCGCCCTCTCCTCTTTGCCCGCGACCGCCGTTAGCTAGCGTCTTCCCGCCGCGGCTTCCATAGCCGCGTCCGGTTAAGTTTCGACCCTACCGCTCCCGGCGGATCTGCGCCTTGGGAACGAACATGAAACGCATGCTGTTCAATGCCACCCAGGCAGAGGAACTCCGGGTGGCGATTGTCGACGGTCAGAAGCTTATCGACCTCGACATCGAATCTGCCGCCAAGGAACAACGCAAGAGCAACATCTACAAGGCGGTCATCACGCGCGTCGAGCCCTCGCTCGAAGCCTGCTTTGTCGACTACGGCACCGATCGCCACGGTTTCCTACCGTTCAAGGAAATCTCCCGCGACTTCTTCCGCGACCGTGATGCCGATCCTGCCAAGGCGCGCATCCAGGACCAGCTCCGCGAAGGCCAGGAACTGATCGTCCAGGTGGACAAGGACGAACGCGGCAACAAGGGCGCGGCGCTCACCACCTACATCTCGCTGGCGGGCCGCTACCTGGTCCTGATGCCCAACAACCCCCGTGGCGGCGGCGTCTCGCGCCGCGTCGAAGGCGAAGAGCGCAACGAGTTGCGCGACGCCATCAACGGTCTCGACGTCCCTAACGGCATGAGCGTCATCGCCCGCACCGCGGGCATCGGCCGCTCGACCGAAGAGCTGCAATGGGACATGAACTACCTGCTGCAATTGTGGCGGGCGGTGGAAGACGCGGCCAAGATGCAGGGCGGCGCGTATCTCATCTACCAGGAATCTAGCCTTGTCATCCGCGCGATCCGCGACTATTTCCACCAGGAAATCGGCGAACTGCTGATCGACACGGAAGCGATCTTCGAGCAGGCCCAGCAGTTCATGGGCCACGTGATGCCGGCCAACGTCAATCGCGTCAAGCTCTACAAGGACGACGTGCCGTTGTTCTCACGCTTCCAGATCGAGCACCAGATCGAGACGGCGTATGCACGGCAAGTGGCCCTGCCTTCGGGCGGCGCCATCGTGATCGACCACACCGAGGCCCTCGTCTCGGTCGACGTCAACTCGGCCCGTGCCACCAAGGGCGCGGACATCGAGACCACGGCGTTCAACACCAACTGCGAAGCGGCCGATGAAATTGCCCGCCAGTTGCGCCTGCGCGATCTTGGCGGCCTCATCGTGATCGACTTCATCGACATGGAGAGCACCAAGAACCAGCGCGACGTCGAGAATCGCCTGCGCGATGCGCTGCGCTACGACCGCGCCCGCGTGCAATTGGGCAAGATCTCGCGTTTCGGCCTGATGGAGCTTTCCCGCCAACGCCTGCGTCCGGCATTGGCCGAAGCGGCGCATATCCCGTGCCCGCGCTGCCATGGCATCGGCCACATCCGCGGCACCGAGTCCACCGCGCTGCACATCCTCCGCATCCTGCAGGAGGAAGCGATGAAGGACAACACGGCGCAGGTCGTGGCCCAGGTGCCGGTCGATGTCGCCACTTTCCTGCTGAACGAAAAGCGGCAAGACGTGCTGACGATGGAGACCCGCTTCAAGGTCAACGTGCTGCTGGTGCCCAATCGTCATCTCGAGACACCAAACTATACGGTCGAGCGGTTGCGTCACGACGACCTGAACCACGCCGAACCGTTGCCGCTGTCCTTCGACATGGTGCAACAGCCCGAGCAACTCGATCCTGCCAAGCAGAAGAAGGACGAAGCTGCCGCCGCGCCGCGCCAGGAAGCGATGGTCAAGGGCATCACGCCGGCCCAACCAGCGCCGCTGCCGGTCGACAAGCCCGAGGCCGCCGCGGTGGCTCCTAGGGCATCGGCCGACACCGGCGGTTTCTTCGCCAAGATGCTCGGCTGGTTCCGTGCCGCGCCGGCCACGCCGGCTTCGGTTTCGGCAACTGCAACGCCCGCCCGCAACGAACGGTCCAATGACCGCAGCCGTGATGGCCGCCGCGAGGGCCGCAACGAACGTGGCGATCGTCCGCGTGGTGATGGCCGCCGTGGAGGCAACAACGAGCGTCGCGATGAATCTGGCGGCGACAAACGCCGAGGCAATCGCGATCAGCGCCAGGAAGGTCGTGACGAGGCCCGCGGCGACAAGCGCAGCGACAATCGCGGCGAAGCTCGGGGTGACGCAGCGCGCGCGCCGCAGCAACGCAACGGTGAAGCCGTCGCGCCCCAGAAGCGTGACGGCCAGCGTCCGCCGCGCGAGCCGCGTGAACCCCGCGAGCCACGTGAAAGCCAGAGCCAGCGTCCGCCGCGTGAGCCGCGTCCGGAAGCCGCAGCAGCAGCCGCACCGGCAGCCGAAGTCCTTGAAAATGGTGTCATTGCTGGCGCAAACGCGCCGGTGGACAACACCGCCATCGAGGGCAAGGAAGGTGGCAATCGTCGTCGTCGTGGCCGTCGTGGCCGCGGAGGCGATCGTGCCGATAGTCCGGACGACAATGGTGGTATCGACAACGCGGCCGACGGTGCAGTGGCCGACGATGGCAACGCCGTGGCCGTGGCTGCGACCGGTGACAACGCGCCGCCGGCACGCGATGCGCGCCCGCCGCGTCCGCCGCGCGAGCAACGCGAGCCCCGTGAACCGCGCGTCCCGCGCGAGCAGCGCGAACCGCGTGCCGACGCAGCACCGGCACCCGATGTCGCAATGCGCGCCAACGCGGCCGCAATGTACCCGGATGTGACGCCGTCGCACGCGTTACCGGAGCCGATGGCCCCGGTGGCGGAGGTGCCGGTGTATCACGCTCCTGAAGTGATGGCACCGGTTCATGCGCTCGCCCCGGTGGAGGCCGCTACGTCGGTTCATGCGCCCGCACCCGAGGTCTTCGTGGCACCCGTTGCAACGCCCGCTCCCGTGACCGTCGCACCGCCGCCCCCCAAGCCGCGGCAAGTCGAGATTCCGCTCGTGGCGATGAGCCTGCCCGCCGATTCGGGACTGGTGTTGATCGAGACCAGCCACAAGGCGCCGCCGCCGATGGTCAACGACGAGGCGCCCGTGCGTCCGCGTCGCGTGCGTCCGCCGAAGGTGGAGATCGCGAGCGAGCCGCTCGAGATCGTCGAGACGCAGAAGGGTACATCCGCATAGCGCGAACTGCCCTGCAGTGACGAAAGGGGGAACGCATGCGTTCCCCTTTTTGTTGCCTGCTCGTAATCGAGGCTTGTAGGCGAGGCTTCAGCCTCGCAGGTTTGCGGCATCGAACCTGCGAGGCTGAAGCCTCGCCTACAGACCGCGCCTGCAAGCCACGCGTGCCGGTGCGCGCATACCGATGCACCGGTTCCGATGCTACGATCACCGTCGATGAAGGAACTGTTGATCGTCTGGCATTCGCAATTCGGCGGGACCGCGCAGATGTCAGCGGCGGTGCGTGACGGCGCATCCGGCGTGCCTGACGTCACCATCACCTACGTCGAGGCGAGGCACGCGGAGGTCGACATGTTCCGCCGCTGCGATGGCCTGTTGTTGGCCACATCGGAGAATTTCGGTTCGCTGTCCGGCGCCGTCAAGGATTTCCTCGAGCGCGTGTTCTACCCGTGCGAGCACGCGATGGCCGGCAAGCCGTACAGCGTGATCGTGTGCGCCGGCACCGACGGCAACGGCGCGATGGTGCAGACCGACCGCATCGTCAAGGGCCTGGCCATGCGCAAGGTGCTGCCGGGCATCATCCATCGCAGTGGCGTCACCGCCCAGCCGGTGACCATTCCCGCCACGGTGCTGGACGCATGCCGCGACCTGGGCGCCACGTTGGCCGCCGGGATTGCCGCCGGCATCTACTGACGCCGCTACTGCATGAACCAGCCGTGGCTCACGACCAGCGACTGGCCGGTAAGCGCGTTACTGGGGAAACCGGCGAACAGCACCGCCACCTCCGCCACGTCCTCGAGCGTCGTGAATTCGCCGTCGACCGTGTCCTTCAGCATCACCTTCTTGATCACGTCGTCCTCGGAGATGCCCAGGATCTTCGCCTGCTCCGGGATCTGCGTGTCGACGAGCGGGGTGCGCACAAAGCCGGGACAGATCACGTTGGCGCGCACGCCCTGCGTCCCGCCCTCCTCCGCAATCACCTTGGCCAGGCCGATCAGGCCATGCTTCGCCGTGACGTAGGGCGCCTTGAGTTTCGACGCGAGCTTCGAATGCACGGAGCCCATGAAGATGATGCTGCCGCCGCGACCCTGCGCATACATGTGCTTCAGGCAGGCGCGCGAGGTGAGGAAGGCACCATCGACATGAATGGCCATCATCTTCTTCCAGTCGGCATACGTGAAGTCCTGCACCGGATGCACGATCTGGATGCCGGCGTTGCTGACGAGGATATCGACGCCACCCAATGCAGCGGCCACTGCTTCCACGCCGATGTCGACCTGAGCTTCGTTGGTGACGTCCATCGCGACGCCCATCGCCTTGCCGCCCGCCGCGTTGATTTCGGCGGCCACCGCATTGGCGGCGTCGATATTGAGGTCCGCAACAGCGACCTTCGCGCCTTCCTGCACGTAGCGCAACGCAATGGCCTTGCCGATGCCGCTGGCGGCTCCCGTGACGATGGCAACCTTGTCCTTCAGTTTCATGGCAACTCCTTGGGGGGCGAGATAATCGTGGATGGCCGTGCCGAGCCCCAGCGTGAGGTCGCACAGGATGTGGATGCCGGACACGACTTCGAGCGCCGGCAGCGCGGCCACAGGAGCCAACGCGTGATGATCATAAATTCGCGGTTCACGAAGCAGCATTGCCTGGTTTGCGCCCCCGGCGGCCGGATCAGGGCGTCAAGGGCAGCGCGATGCCGAACATCTGCTGCTTCAGCTGGTGCAGGCGATCGCGCAGTTCCGCCGCCTTCTCGAATTCGAGGTTGCGTGCGGCCTCGACCATCTGCTTTTCCAGCGCTTTTAATTCGCGCTCCATGTCCTTCTCGGGCATGCCTTCGTACTTGGCCTTGGCCACCGCAGCGCGTTGTTCCTTCTTCGCTTCATCCGGGTCGTAGACGCCTTCGATCATGTCCTTGATCCGCTTCTGCACGCCGACGGGCGTGATGCCCATCTCGAGATTCCACGCCACCTGCTTGGCGCGCCGGCGATCCGTTTCCTCGATCGCGGCCTTCATCGAGTCGGTCATCTTGTCTGCATAAAGAATGGCCATGCCGTTGATGTGCCGGGCAGCCCTGCCTATCGTCTGGATCAGCGACCGCTCCGCGCGCAGGAAGCCTTCCTTGTCAGCGTCGAGGATGGCGACCAGTGAAACCTCCGGAATGTCCAGGCCTTCCCGCAGCAAGTTGATGCCGACCAGCACGTCGAACTCGCCGAGCCGCAGGTCGCGGATGATCTCCACGCGTTCCACCGTGTCGATGTCCGAGTGCAGGTAGCGCACCTTGACGCCGTGTTCGGCCAGGTAATCGGTGAGGTCTTCCGCCATCCGCTTGGTGAGCGTCGTGACCAGCACGCGCTCCGTGCGCTGCACGCGCAGCCGGATTTCGCTCAGCAGGTCGTCGACCTGCGTGGCGGCCGGGCGCACGGACAGCGTTGGGTCGACCAGCCCCGTGGGCCGCACCAGTTGCTCGACCACCTGGCCGGCGTGCGTCTTTTCGTACAGCGCAGGCGTGGCCGAAACGAAAATCGTCTGCGGCAGCAGCTTCTCGAATTCGTCGAAGCGCAGCGGCCGGTTATCGAGTGCGGATGGCAACCGGAAGCCGTAGTTGACGAGATTTTCCTTGCGCGCGCGGTCACCCTTGAACATGCCGCCGGTCTGCGGAATGGTGACATGCGATTCGTCGATGAACATCAGCGCATTGGACGGCAGATAGTCGATCAGCGTGGGCGGTGGTTCGCCGGGTGCGCGTCCCGAAAGGTAGCGCGAGTAATTCTCGATGCCCTTGCAGTAGCCGATCTCCGTCATCATCTCGAGGTCGAAGCGCGTGCGCTGCTCGATGCGCTGGGCCTCGATGAGCTTCATCTGGCTGACGAAGAATTCCTTCTGTCCGTGGAGCTCGACCTTGATCTGGTCGATGGCGGACAGCACCTTGTGCCGTCCCGTGACGTAATGCGACGACGGGAACACGGTGAAGCGTGCGACCTTCTGCTTCAGGTGGCCGGTGAGCGGGTCGAAGATCTGCAGCGATTCCACCTCGTCGTCGAACAGGCTGACGCGCAGCGCGGTTTCCGCACTTTCCGCTGGAAAGATGTCGAGCACATCGCCGCGCACGCGGAACACGCCGCGCTTGAAGTCGACGTCGTTGCGGGTGTACTGCATTTCCGTCAGCCGCTTGATCGCTTCACGCTGCGACATCTTCTCGCCCTGCTTCAGGTGCAGGATCATGCTGTGATATTCGGACGGGTCGCCGATCCCGTAGATGGCGGATACCGTGGCCACGATGATGCAATCCGGGCGCTCGAGGATGGCCTTGGTGGCCGAGAGCCGCATCTGCTCGATGTGCTCGTTGATCGACGAATCTTTCTCGATGTAGAGATCGCGCGAAGGCACGTAGGCCTCGGGCTGGTAGTAGTCGTAATACGAGACGAAGTACTCCACCGCGTTGTTGGGGAAGAACTCGCGGAACTCCGAGTAGAGCTGCGCCGCCAGCGTCTTGTTGGGCGCGATGACCATGGCCGGCCGGCCGGTGCGGGCGATCACGTTGGCGGCGGTGAACGTCTTGCCCGAGCCCGTGACCCCCAGCAGCGTCTGGAACGACAGCCCGTCGTTGAGACCCTCGATCAGTTTCTTGATGGCCTGCGGCTGGTCCCCCGCCGGCTCGAAGGGCTGGTGGAGTTCGAACGGGCTGTTGGGGAACTGGATGACCATGGGTGAGGGGGCTCGCGGGTCAATCGGATATTGTAGACCGAACGAACGTTCGATAGCTAGGGGAAGTCCCCGAATTCGGTTGTAGGCGAGGCTTCAGCCTCGCGGCCGATGGCGCGGCAGCGAACCTGCGAGGCTGAAGCCTCGCCTACAGGTATGGGTAGGACGCGGCATCGGACTCGCGAGACTGAACCCTCGCCTATGGACCCGCGCATGGCTATGCCGCCACGCCGAATTGCAGCGCGGCGAGGCGGGCATACAACGGGTTGGTCTGCGCAAGCGCGTCGTGCGTTCCCGTGGCGATCAGCCGGCCGCCGTCGATCACGGCGATGCGGTCCGAGTGGCGAATCGTGGCCAGCCGGTGGGCGATGATGATCACCGTGCGCCCCGCCATCAGCCGTTCCAGCGCCAGCTGCACCATCCGCTCGCTTTCGGCGTCGAGGGCGCTGGTGGCCTCGTCCAGCAGCAGGATCGGCCGGTCCGCCAGGATCGCGCGTGCAATGGCGAGGCGCTGCCGCTGGCCGCCAGAAAGCCGCACGCCGCGCTCGCCCAGGAAGCTGCCGTAGCGGTCGGGCAGTTTGTCGATGAATTCGGTGGCAAAGGCCGCTTCGCACGCGGCGCGCACGTCGTCGTCGGTGGCGTCGGGCCGGCCATAGCGCACGTTGTCGGCAACGCTGGCCGCGAAAATCACCGGATCCTGCGGCACCAGCGCCAGCCGGTCGCGCAACGCGGCCGGGTCGACATCCTTCGCGTCGATGCCATCAACGCACACCGTGCCCGACTGCGGATCGTAGAAGCGCAACAACAATTGGAACACCGTGGTCTTGCCCGCGCCGGACGGCCCCACCAGCGCCACCTTTTCGCCGGCGGACACGTTCAGTGAGAAACCATGCAATGCCGCCGCGTCCGGCCGCGACGGATAGTGGAAGGTAACGTCCGTCAGGCTGACGGTGCCCTGCGGTGGTACCGGCAATGCAACCGGATGCGCCGGCGCGCGGATCGCGGGTTCGATCGCCAGCAACTCGAACAGACGCTCGGTGGCGCCCGCCGCGCGCTGCAGTTCGCCCGTCACTTCACTGATTGCGCCCGCCGCCCCGGCAACGACGATCGCATAGAACACGAACGCCGAAAGCTGGCCTGCCGTGATGCGCCCCGCCACCACGTCGTGACCGCCGATCCACAGGATGATGCCGACGGACCCGAACACGAGCAGGATGACCGCCGCTACCAGGAATGAACGCTGGCGGATGCGTTGCAATGCCGTGCCGAACGCGCCTTCGACGCGCGCGCCAAATTCCCGCCGGTCCACGCCTTCGTGACCATACGCCTGCACGGTACGGATCTCGTGCAGCGCTTCGTCGACGTAGGCGCCGATTTCGCCGACGCGATCCTGCGTGCTGCGCGAGAGCCTGCGCACGCGCCGCCCGAAGTAGATGATCGGCACCAGCACCAGCGGCACGCCTACGAGCACCATCATGGTGAGCTTGCCGCTGGTCAGCGCCAGCATCACGAGGCCGCCGATCATCAGCAGCACGTTGCGGATGGCCACCGACGCGCTGGAACCGATCACCGTCTCCAGCATCGTCGTGTCGTTGGTCAGGCGCGAGATCACTTCGCCGGTGCGCATCACCTCGAAGTAGCCGGGAGGTAGCGACAGCAGATGATCGAAGACCGCGCGCCGCAGGTCCGCCGTCACCCGCTCGCCGATCCACGACACGAAATAGAAACGCGAATAGGTGGCGAAGGCCATCACGACGACCACGCCCAGCATGAAGATCAGCGCGCGGTCCAGTTCCGGCCCGCTGCCCGCGGAGAAGCCGCGGTCGATCACGAATTTCAGGCCCTGCCCGATCATCAGCACCGCGCCCGCGGCGAACACCAGCGCGATACCCGCAAAGATCACCTGCCGCCGGTATGGGCGCACGTAACGCCAGACGCGCGTGAGGATGCGCAGCGCCGTCAGCGGCGGCACTTTAGGGGTTTCGACAGTGGGGGCGATCTCGGGCGTGGCCATGGTGCGTTGAATATCCGGTCAACCGCGCGAGCGGAACGATTGCGTGGGGGAGGGATGCACGTTAGCCTTGGTACCCGCTTGCTGTCGAGTAAACGCCGTTCCCGAAGGAGTTTTGCATGCCGCTGTCGCTGCCCGCCCTGACCACCCTACTTGCACTGCTGTGGTACTTCATCACGATCTTTCAGGTGGGGCGCATGCGCACGCGTTACAAGGTCAAGGCGCCCGCCACCACCGGCGATCCCGCCTTCGAGCGCGCCTATCGCGTGCAGATGAACGAACTCGAGAACCTCGTACTGTTCCTGCCGGCCATGTGGATCTATGCGTGGTTCGGCAATCCGCGCTACGCCGCGCTGGCCTGCAGCGTGTACATCCTGGGACGCATTCTCTACGCCGTGGGTTACTGGACGGCCGCCGACAAGCGTGGATGGGGCTACATGGTGGCCATGTTCGCCACGTCTGTGACGTGGGTCGCGGCGCTGGTGGCCGTGCTCAAGTGGGTCGATTTTGCCTGATTCCGCAGGCCCGGAAATGGGCCTCACCCACTGGCGTAAAATGACGCTTTCCCACATTCCGGCCCTGCCATGAACGCGCCCCTGACCGCCTCGCTCTTGTCCGCCGTCGAACTTGCCCCGCGCGACCCCATCCTGGGTGTCACCGACGCATTTGTCGCCGACACCAATCCGGCCAAGGTTAACCTCGGCGTCGGCGTTTATTTCGACGAGAACGGCAAGCTGCCGCTGCTTGCATGCGTGAAACAGGCCGAGAGCGAGATGAACGACAAGAGTTCGCCGCGCGGCTACCTGCCTATCGATGGACTCGCCACGTATGACCAGGCCGTGCAGGCATTGCTGTTCGGTGCCGGCAGTGAAATCGTGGCGTCCGGTCGCGCCGTCACCGTGCAGGCCATCGGCGGCACGGGTGGCTTGAAAGTCGGCGCGGATTTCCTGCGCCGCTTCGCACCCGGCGCGCAGGTGTGGATCAGCAACCCCAGCTGGGAAAACCATCGCGCGCTGTTCGAAGGCGCGGGCTTCACTGTCAACAACTACACGTATTACGACGCCGCCACGCAGGGCCTCGACTTCGGGGGAATGATCGCGTCACTGGAGCAGATTCCCAGCGGCGGTATCGTCGTGCTGCATGCGTGCTGCCACAACCCCACCGGTGCTGATCCCACCGCCGCGCAGTGGATCAAAATCGTCGACGTGGTTCGCGGGCGCGGGCTGGTTCCCTTCCTCGACATCGCCTACCAGGGCTTTGGCGACTCCATCGATGCCGATGGCGCCGTCGTGCGCAACTTTGCCGCGACGCCGGGCCCGATCTTTGTATCGAGCTCGTTCTCCAAGTCGTTTTCGCTGTACGGCGAACGCGTGGGCGCGCTGTCGGTGGTCACCACCGACAAGGACGAGGCCACGCGCGTGCTGTCGCAATTGAAGCGCGTGGTGCGCGCCAATTACTCCAACCCGCCCACCCACGGTGGCCAGATCGTGGCGACGGTGCTGAACACGCCGGAACTGCGCGTGATGTGGGAAGCCGAATTGGCCACGATGCGCGACCGGATCAAGCAGATGCGCGCGCTGCTGGTCGAGCGCCTGCACGCGAAGATCCCGGGATCGGACTTCAATTACATGCTGCGCCAACGCGGCATGTTCTCGTATTCGGGCCTCACGCAGGCGCAGGTGCTGCGGCTGCGCAACGAGTTTTCGATCTACGCCGTCGATACCGGCCGCATCTGTGTTGCCGCCCTCAACGCCAGGAACGTGGATTACGTGGCCGACGCCATTGCCAAGGTCAGTGCCTGATCGCAAGTCGAGGTTTCGCGGCCAAGCGTATGTTTAACCGGGGGTTTTGACCGGTTCTATATTTGCGCTATAATTGCGGTCTTCCTACGCGGGAATAGCTCAGTTGGTAGAGCGCAACCTTGCCAAGGTTGAGGTCGGGAGTTCGAGACTCCTTTCCCGCTCCAAACAAGCCGAAGGGAGAGCTTTGAACGAAGCTCTCCCTTTTGTTTCGGTGGCCGCGCGTGATGCCGGCACCCCAAGTCCACACCCTAAGGCGGGGTGGCAGAGTGGTCATGCAGCGGCCTGCAAAGCCGTCCACGCCGGTTCGATTCCGACCCCCGCCTCCAATGACCCGTATTTCACAACGCCCCGCAACGGCGATGAGCCGAGTGCGCGCAA
>JBBQEY010000007.1:0-37040 GCA_038321425.1 Burkholderiales bacterium
CGACAAGAAGGCCTTCTGGCGCCTGCCGACGCAATACAAGAGCATCCAGGACAAGAACGTGACCGAGAAGGTCGCCGAGAAATTCCCGCTGGTGCTGACCAGCGGCCGGCTGGTCGAATACGAAGGCGGTGGCGACGAGACACGGTCCAATCCGTGGCTCGCGGAACTGCAGCAGGAAAACTTCATCGAAATCAACCCGAAGGATGCCAACGACCGGCGCATCGTCGACGGCGAGTACGTGTGGGTGCTGTCACCCACCGGCGCCAAGATTTCGGTCAAGGCGCAGGTCACCGATCGCGTGGGGGCTGGCACCACCTTCATCCCGTTTCATTTTGCCGGCTGGTGGGAAGGCAAGGACATGCTCGAGTACTACCCCAAAGGTGCGGCGCCGGTCGTGCGCGGGGAGGCGGTCAACACCGCCACCACGTACGGCTACGACTCCGTGACGATGATGCAGGAATCCAAGACGACGCTTTGCCAGGTCGCCAAGAAAGCCTGAGGGGGAACTGACCATGGCACGAATGAAATTCCTCTGTGACGCCGAGCGCTGCATCGAATGCAACGGTTGCGTCACCGCCTGCAAGCAGGAACACGACATCCCCTGGGGCGTGAATCGCCGCCGGGTTGTTACCATCAATGACGGCGTGCCCGGCGAAAAATCGGTATCCGTCGCGTGCATGCATTGCTCGGATGCCCCATGCATGGCCGTGTGTCCGGTCGATTGCTTCTACAAGACGCAGGAAGGCGTGGTGCTGCACGACAAGGATCTCTGCATCGGTTGCGGCTACTGCTTCTACGCGTGCCCGTTCGGCGCGCCGCAGTTCCCGCAGGCCGGGGCCTTCGGTGTACGCGGCAAGATGGACAAGTGCACGTTCTGCGCGGGCGGCCCTGAAAAGGACAACTCCGCGGCCGAGTTCACGAAGTACGGCCGCAATCGCCTGGCCGAAGGCAAGCTGCCCGCGTGCGCTGAAATGTGCGCCACCAAGGCCTTGCTCGGTGGCGACGGCGACACGATCGCCGATATCTACCGCCAGCGCGTCACGGTCCGCGGCAAGGGCAGCGAAGTCTGGGGCTGGGGTACCGCGTACGGCCGTCCTGATGCGCCGAAGCCGGCGCCGGGAGCCAAGTCATGATGGCCCGCATCACGCGCATCGCCATGCTTGCCTTCGGTGCGATGACGGCGCTGATGCTGGCCGGGTGCGGCGAGCGGCCTCAGGTCATCGACTACAAGCAGGGCAAGTACCAGGGCAAGCCCGACGAGCTGCCTTACGCCGCCGCACCGTTCAACGGCGACAAGGACAAGTGGGAGCGCGACATCCGCAACCGGACACAGAACCAGAACGAGTACAAGCGGATCGGTTCCTAGAGGAGGTCTGTCGATGCGTGTGACGATTCCCCGGGTCGCCCGGGTGCTGCTTGCCGCCGTCGGATTGGCGGCGGCGTTCGCGGTCGCGGCGCAGACGCCTGCGGTGTCTCCCAATGAGGTCGAGCAGGCGAAGGCGCAGGTCAAGCAGCAGCAGTCGCAGCCGCTGAACAACCAGCCGGTCTGGAAGGAAATTCGCTCTGGCGAGCCGCAGTCCACCACGCTTCCCAAGCGCAGCGGCGAGATCCTGATCCAGCCGGAGGGCCAGACGTGGCGCGCCGCGCGCGTGCCGCTCGCCACCGTCGGTGGCTTCCTGTTCGCGCTGACGCTGATCATGATCGCCGTGTTCTATGTCGTGCGTGGTCCCATCAAGGTTCACGGGGCTGCCACGGGCCGCATGATCGAGCGGTTCACGCTGGTCGAGCGCGCAGTGCACTGGTCGGTCGCCATCACATTCACCGCGCTGGCCGTGACCGGCCTCATCCTGACGTTCGGCAAGTCGGTGCTGCTGCCGCTGATCGGCTATACGCTCTTCTCGTGGCTCGCCACGCTCGCCAAGGTCCTGCACAATTTCGTCGGCCCCCTCCTCGTGATCCTGTTGCCGATCATGATCGTCCTGTTCATCCGCGAGAACCTCTTCCGCGCGGGCGACTGGGCATGGATGAAAAAGCTGGGCGGCATGTTTTCCGGCACGCATGTCCCCGCGGGCAAGGCCAACGCGGGACAGAAGTTGCTGTTCTGGCTGATGGTGATGGGCGCCGGCATCACGCTGTCCATCACCGGGCTCATCCTCGACTTCCCCAATTTCAACCAGACGCGGCAGACGATGCAGGTCGCCAACATCGTCCACATGATCGCGGGCCTGATCGGCACCATCCTGCTGACCGGGCATATCTATCTCGGCACGATCGGCATGCGCGGGGCACTCGACGCCATGCGCACCGGCTACGTCGACGAGACCTGGGCCAAGGAACACCACGAATATTGGTACAACGATGTGAAGGCAGGGAAGGTGCATGGCGAGGGGGCAGCCCCGGTGATGGCGCAACGTGCGGTTTGAGCGCACAGTAACGTCCCCGCGGCTTGGTTAGCGGCAATTCAGCAGGAGGAGAGTAGGGATGAACACGATCCGGGCACTTATCGGTGCCACTCTGGTGGTGGCTACGTTCGGGCTGGCAGTGGCCAAGTTGCCGCCGCCCCCACCGATGACCGACGCACAGAAAGCGGCCGCAGAAGAGGCGAAAGCCAAGACGGCCGCCGGCGCGGCGCTCGCAAAACAGCAGCAAGCCAAAGCTGAGGATCGTGTCGCCTCGCAGTATTTCGCGAATATGAAGGCCATGGGCAAGTCGGTGCCGCCGCCGCAGACGGCAGCGGCAGCGCCGCCTGCACCACCGGCGCCGGCGGCCACGGCCGCACCGCCCGGAGCGCCCAAGAAGTAGCGCGACATACAGCACCAAGGAGTTGATACGGGGGCGGTAACGCTCCCGTTTTTTTTCCCTGGCGACGGCCGCGGCGTGCCGTTGACCCCTGTAGGCGAGGCTTCAGCCTCGCCGGTACGGCCGTGCATTGAACCCGCGAGGCTGAAGCCTCGCCTACGGGGCATTTCGACGTCGGTTTGCGACGTCGGTTTGCGACGTCGGTTTGCGGCGTCGGTTTTGCCCGGCCTGGCCGCTCGCGCTATAATCCCGGGCTTGCCGGAGAGCTGGCCGAGTGGTCGAAGGCACTTGACTCGAAATCAAGCAGACTCGCAAGGGTCTCGGGGGTTCGAATCCCTCGCTCTCCGCCAATTTTATTACAGCGTCGATATAGCCGAAACAAGCGGCCGTTGTTTCCGACTACACGTCTTCGATATCGCCAATGTCCTTGCGGTTCGCGCCCTTTTCATCGCCCTTCAACATGTCGCTCGCGCGCACAAAGCGAGGTTGGGTATCCGACTGGCGAGGCTTGACCTTCCTCATCGTCACCGTGACAATCAAGCTCGCGTGGCCGTGGGAAGCAACATGAACGGACTTGTCCGCAGCGTCGTTTGGCTCGTTGCCGCTTCCGTTATACCTGCCTGGGCGCAGGGAAAGCTCGATGTCCACACAATGAAGGCCTTCGGCGGCACCTACCAGGTGGTATGCGGCAACAATGCAGCGCCGAAGGCTACCGTGTTCGACGATGCCCTCGTGTTCCTGCACGAGGACAAGCGTATCGCCGGATCCAACGTGCAGACGGCTGCGTCCTTCTATGGCCCGGGACAGTCGGCTGAATTCCGGACGGTGCTGCTGAGCGACGCGCCAGGTGCGCAGCTCCGGTTCGCGCTCTTCGTCGACAAGCTCGGCCCCTACCTGAAGCTCGACCCGGACCCCAAGCTGATGGCGGCGATCGGCCCGGCGTTGCTCCAGCAGAAATTCCGCCGCTGCGATGGCAGGGCAAAGCCGGTCACCACCGCTACCGCGCCGGCGGCGTCGCCGCTACCGGGCGATCCTGGCGCCAATTCCGCCAAGACGTTCAAGGGTTACGCACTGACCGAGCTTGGTGCGGCTGGGCTTCTCTACGACCCGAAGGCGAAAGCCAACTATTACAAGGCGATCGGCCCGTTGTCGCGCGAACGGTGGCTCGCGAAGCTCGACGGCCCCAGCCCACCGAACAAGCTGGTCAAGGCGGCGGGCGCCGACTATGTGCTGTTGTCTGTCTGCAAGAACCACGACTGCGCCGAGAATAACCTCGTGCTGTTGTATTCGGGCGCGCGGGATCTGGTGTACGGCAAGGTCTACCAACGCGGCAGGTCGACATTGATCGGCGCGCCGCCGCCCGCCGTGGCTTCCGAGCTTGAAAAGCTGTGGAAGTCCGAGTGGCGTTCGCAGCCGAAATAGCAGCAACGTCCGCACTCCATCCGTACTTAGAGGCATTGCGCGCGGCCCTCCCGCAAACTCGACGAGATCGTACCCACCGGAGACTGATGCAATGGAGCGCCGTACGATGATCAAAGTTGTCGCTGCGAGTCTCGCCACGCTGGCGCAAGCCGGTGGCGGCAGCGCGCAAACGGCGACCACCACGGTTGCACCAACGTTCGAGCTCGTCGAAGCCACCGTCGCTGAACTGCAGGCGGCGATGCAAACCGGCGCGCGCACATCGGTGTCGATCGCGCAGGCGTATTTCGTGCGTTGCGATGAGATCGACAAGGCAGGCCCCGCGATCAACGCGGTCATCGAACGCAATCCCGATGCGCTGGCGATCGCCCAAGCCCTGGACCGCGAACGCCGCGACAAGGGTGCGCGCGGACCGCTGCACGGCATTCCCGTGCTGCTGAAGGACAACATCGACACGGCGGACCGCATGCGCACCAGCGCCGGGTCGCTGGCGTTGGGCGAGGCTGTCGCGCCCCGCGATGCGCATGTCGCCGAAAAACTGCGCGCCGCCGGTTGCGTGATCCTCGGCAAATCCAATTTGTCGGAGTGGGCCAACTTTCGCGGCGCGCGTTCCACCAGTGGCTGGAGCGGACGGGGCGGGCAGACGCGCAATCCCTACGCGCTCGATCGCAGCACCAGCGGATCAAGCTCGGGGTCGGGCGCGGCCATCGCGGCCAACCTCTGCGCGATCGCCGTGGGTACGGAGACCGATGGCTCGATCGTCAGCCCGTCATCGGTATGCGGGCTCGTCGGCATCAAGCCGACGGTGGGACTCGTCAGCCGCGCCGGCATCATCCCGATTGCGCGCAGCCAGGACACGGCAGGGCCGATGACACGCAGCGTGGCCGATGGCGCCGCATTGCTCACAGCGATGGCGGGCCCCGATCCGCGCGACCCGGCCACGCGGGTCAGCCGCGGCCATCAGCACGCCGACTACACGAAATTCCTCGATCCCGCAGGACTGAAGGGCGCGCGCATCGGCGTCGCACGCGACTTCTTCGGCGCCAACGATCGGCTCGACAAGGCGATCGAGGACGCGATTGCGGCGATGAAAAGTGCAGGTGCCGTCGTGATCGATCCGGTGCGGATGCCCAGCATCCCGAAGATCGGCGAGTTCGAACTCGACGTGCTGTATTTTGAGTTCAAGGCGGGGCTCGACACGTATCTGCGCACGGCGGGGCCGGGCGCGGCGGTGCATTCGATGCCTGAATTGATCGATTGGAACCAGCGCAACGCGGCGCGCGAGATGCAGTATTTCGGGCAGGAGCGACTGATCGCAGCGCAGAAAAAGGGACCACTCACCGACCCGGCATATCGCCGTGCCGTAGCGAAATGCCGGCTCTATTCACGCACGCAGGGCATCGACGCCACGCTGGCGGCGCATCGGCTGGATGCGATCGTGGCACCCACCGAAGGCCCGGCGTGGCTCGTTGATTACGTGAACGGCGATCACCAGACGACCAGTTGCTCGCAGGCCGCGGCGGTAGCAGGCTATCCGCACATCACCGTGCCGGCCGGCGTCGTGTGGGGATTGCCGGTAGGCGTGTCGTTCTTCGCGTCGGCGTGGAGCGAGCCGACGCTGATCAAGCTGGCCTACGCCTACGAGCAGGCGACCAAGATGCGCCGCCCGCCGCAGTTCCTCGCCACCGCCCGCCTGTCCTGAACTTATGCGGCGGCCGTCTCGCCGTGCGTGCGCGTCGCGCGCCGGGTGGTCCCCATCCGGCATGCCAGCGTGAACGCGTTGCGCATCGCGCCCACATTGGCGATGCCGAGGCCGGCGATGTCATAGGCGGTGCCGTGCGCCGCCGTAGTGATCGAGATTGGCAAGCCGCCCGGCACCGTGACGCCACGGTCGAATCCCATCAGCTTCATCGCGATCTGGCCCTGGTCGTGGAACATCGTCAGCACGCCGTCGTAGCCATCATCCTTACGGATCGCACGCACGAAGGCCGTGTCGGCCGGGAACGGTCCGTCCGCAGGAAAACCGCGCGATCGCGCCAGTTCCACGCCGGGTTCGATCGTGTCGATCTCCTCGCGGCCGAAGGCACCGCCGTCGCCGTTGTGCGGGTTGAAGCCACATACGGCAATGCGCGGATGCGCGATGCCGGAGAGTTGCAGGCCGCGGGTCAGCAGCGCGATGTTTTCCGCCACGCCTTCGACCGTCAGCAGGTCGCTCACCGACTTCAACGGTACATGCGACGTGACGCGCGATGTCCACAGGGACTCGAGCACGTTGAATTCGACGCATGGCCCATGGAAATCGAGCAGCTCGCAGAAATAATGCAATTCGTCGGCGTGCTGCATGCCACCTGCCCGCAACGCCGCCTTGTTAAGCGGCGCGAAGCAGAATGCATCCGCGACGCCGCGACTGCATAGGTCGACGCCGAGCGCCAGCGCATCCAGCATGTAGCCGCCGTTCTTCGCGGCCACTTCCCCGCGCGCGAAATCGACGGCATGGCCATGCGTCCACTCGACCAGGCGCGGGACGCCCCGCACGCGTGGTGCGTCTGCGGCTGTCACGGCAAACGTGACGCCTGCCGCGCGCATGCCGTCGTCCAGCACCTGCCGGCTGGTGATCAGCAGGATGTCAGCCTCGCGGGCGACCGTGCCGTCGGCGAGCAGCTTTGCGACGAGTTCGGGACCGATGCCGGCCGGATCGCCGGTGAAGAGGGCGATGGCGGGAATCACGGGTCGATCTTCACGTTGGCATCCTTGATCAGCTTGCCGAAGCGATCGAAGTCGGCACGCACCATTGCGCCGAACTGATCCTGTGTCAGCGTACCGACTTCGCCACCCAGGCCCTGCAGCCGCTTCTGTACGTCGGGCAGCTGCAGCGCCTTCATCGTCTCCGCATAGAGGCGGTCGACGACGGCCTTCGGCGTGCCCGCGGTCACGAACAGGCCATACCACGTCGTCATCTCCACCCCCGGCAGGCCGGCCTCGGCCAGCGTGGGCACATCGGGAAGCTCGGGCGTGCGCTTGGGGCTCATCACGGCCAGCGGCTTGATCTTGCCGCTCTTGATGAAGGCCATCGCGGAAGAGGTGGTGTCGAAGCTCATCTGGATCTGGCCGCCGACCAGGTCCGCCAGCGCCTGCGACGAGCCCTTGTACGGCACGTGCGTCGACTTGGTGCCGGCGACGAGATTGAACGCCTCGCCCGCGAGATGCTGCGTGCTGCCAACGCCGGACGAGCCGTACGCAAACGTGTCGGGCTTGGCCTTGATGAGTGCGATCAGGTCGCGCACGTTGCCCGCAGGCACGTTCGGCGACACGACCAGCACGTTAGGTACGACGACGATCAGCGCCACCGGGATCAGGTCCTTGTTGGTGTCGAAGGTCAGCTTGATGAGATGCGGCGCGATGGCCTGGCCGGTGTTGGTGGCCAACAGCAGCGTATGACCGTCCGGTGCCGCACGCGCGGTGAGATCCGCCGCAATGGTGTTAGACGCGCCAGGCTTGTTCTCGACGACGAAGGGTTGGCCCAATGCCGTCTGGTACTTGTCGGCGAGCATGCGCGCGATGATGTCCGTGCCGCCGCCCGCGCCTGCGCCCACCATGATCCGCACCGGTTTGGTCGGGTACGTCTGCGCGGCAGCGAGCGTCGTGCAGGCCACCAGTGCCGACGCGACGATGAATTTCCATCCTTGATGCAACATGGGTGTTCCTCCTTGATATCCGGGGCGCGCGCTAGATGCCCGCGTCCACCGTGTCGAACATGGCCGCCACGCGCGGCCAGGTGTTGTCGAGATGCAGGCGCAAGGTGCGCGCCAGTGCGTCGGGATCGCGCGCTTCGAGCGCCGCGATCAGGGCGTCATGTTCGGCCATCGCGGCCGTCCAGTTGGCCGGGGCCTCGTTGCCGATGTAGCGGATACGCCGCATGCGGGTACGCAGGATGCCGTGCAGCATCGCCAGCGTGGGGTTGTTGGCTGCCCGCACGATGGCGTTGTGGATGTCCTGGTTCAGCTGGAAGTAGTCGAAGCGCTCGCGGCGCGCGAAATGGCCGCGCATGCGTTGGTGCAGCGCGACGATCGAAGCAATCTCGGCGTCGCTGGCGTTGCACGCCTCGCGCCCGGCCTGCTCTTCCAGCAGCGCGATCAACGCCAGCATGTCCTGCGCGTCCTTCGCGGTGAGGACCTTAACCACGGCGCCGCGGCCGGGCAGAAGGTCGACCAGACCCTCGGCGGCCAGAACTTTCAGTGCCTCGCGCAAAGGTGTGCGTGACACGCCGAGCTGGCCCGCCAGCTCCAGTTCGGCAATGGCAGCGCCGGCGCGAAGGCTGCCGTCGACGATCATGTCGCGGACGCGGTTGGTCACCTCGTCGTGCAGCGAAGCGCGCGCAATGGGTCCCGAAGCCACTGGTGGCGCGGGAGCAAGGGTGGTCGAGGCGAGGGCTTCCATGGATTTCGACGAGGAATTCGACTCGAATATAATTAATAATTATGAATTATACAAATCCTTGGGGTGAAAAAAGCGGCCCCGCAGGGCCGCCGTTGTTGCATCCCGACCACCCGGCAAACGCGCCAGTGGCGGGTTCAGGTGAAGTTCAAGGTGACGTGCGCGCGTAGTAACCGATCCCCTCGAACACCCAACTCGGGAACGTGGCCTGAACGTACGCCTTCTCCGCCGCAGAGATCGTATAGAAGTGATAGGTGCCCGTGTTGAAGCGATACACGGGGGAGGTGGCGGCCTGGCTGGACGGATAGGTCCAGTAGGCCTTGCCTTCCAGGATCCACGCCGGGAACGTGGCCAGCACGTAGTTTTTCTCCGCTTCCGAGATCGTGTAGAAGTGGTTGCTGCCCGTGTTGAACCGATAGACCGGCAGCGTGTTGGGCGCAGCGGCCGGGAACGCGTAATACGAAATGCCTTCGTACTTCCATGTCGGGAACGTCGCAATCACATAGGCCTTCTCCGCTTCCGAGATCGTGTAGAAGTGGTAGGTCCCGGTATTGAAGCGATGGAGCGGCGCCGATTGCACGGCGGGTGCCGCATTCACCACCTGCGACAGCGGTGCATTGGCCGACGCCGTGTTGCCAGCGTCACCCACATAGTTCGCGACGATGCTGTGCACGCCCACGGCAAGGGTATTCGTGGTGCATGCGGCCGTGCGCGTGTTGCCCGTGCCGGTCAGCGCCACCGCGCTGCAGCCGGTGATCGCCGTGCTGCTGACGGCGAAGGCCACGTTGCCCGTCGGGTTGGTACCCACCACCGTGGCAGTGAACGTCACGTTCGCACCGGAGTTCGACGGATTGGCCGAGCTGGCCAGCGTCGTGCTCGAGCCACCCGGCGGCACAGGACCGCCACCCTTGGCGGAAAGTACCGCGGCATACGCGTCGATGATGCCCGCGCCGCAGATCGACGTGGTGCAGTTGCGAATGGTGTTGGACGGGAACGCGCGCGCCGTCGTCTGGATCGTCGACAGCACCTGCGCGGGCGTCATCGTCGGGTTGACGGACAGCATCAACGATACGATGCCCGCGACGTGCGGCGTCGCCATGCTGGTGCCACCGTAGTACTCGTAGTAATAACCGGTGGGGTTGGCGAGCGTGGATCCCGTGTTGAGCGTGGACAGGATGTAGTCGCCGTCCGCTCCGCCCGGCGCGGCGATCTCGACGATGCTGCCGAAGTTGCTGTACTGCGCGCGCTGGCCGGCGCGGCCGGTGGCGGCCACGGTGATCACACCGTTACAGTTGCCGGGGCTGTGATCACTGGCATTCTCGTTGTCGTTGCCCGCGGCGATCACGATTGTGGAGCCGGCGGCAATCATCGCGTTGATCGCGGTCTGCTCGAAGTTGGAGCAAGGACCGCTGCCGCCGAGGCTCAAGTTCAGCACCTTCGCCGGATTCTGGTTCACCGGCACGCCCGGCACCGAAATGCCTGTGGCCCAGCGCATGCCGTCGACGATGTCGGACGTATAGCCGCCGCACTTGCCAAGCACGCGCACCGGGACGATCTTGCTGACCCAGTTCACACCGGCCACACCCAAGCCATTGTTGGACGCGGCGGCGATGGTCCCTGCCACGTGCGTGCCGTGCCACGAACTGTTCGACAAATAGCAGCCTTCGAACCAGCCGCCGGCAAGACTGGCTTCGGCCGACGTGATCCAGTCGCCGGAATCGAAGGGATCGGGATCGCGATAGTCGCCGTCATTGGCAACGAGGTTGTCGTCGATCATGTCGTAGCCGGTGGTCACGCGGCCCGCCAGATCCGGATGCGGCAGGATGCCGGTGTCCATCACGGCGATGAAGACACTCGCGGAGCCGGTGGTCAGGTCCCACGCGGGCGGCAAATTGACGCCGCCTGCTTCTGCGGGGGGCGACTTGTAATGCCACTGGTTGGCGTACTGAGGATCGTTGGGGACGGCCGTCGGGAACTTGAGGTCGTCGACGATCGCGTATTCGACGCCGGGCAAGGCGGCGATGCGGTCCGCCGACGCCTGGAGCTCGTCGCGCGGGAGGGCCTTCAAGACGCGCAGCAAATATTCGCCACCACCCATCGTGCGCTCGTGCGCGACCGGTTGCCGCGCAGCGACTCCAAGCTGGTCGAGCTGTGCGGTGTCGAGCGGCAGGTTGCGCAACGCGCGGTACGTGATCGTCGGGTCCTTGTACTTGACGATCAGGCGGTGCGTGCGGCGACCTTCCGTCGCGGCCTTGGTTTTCCGCAACGGCGTCGTGGCGCTGGAAACCATGTCGGCGTATACGACATCGGGCAGCATGCGCACGCGATTGATCGCGGCGCGCGCGGCCTCGACCGAGAGCGCGGGCGAGAACGTGAGCTTGAAGGCGCCGTCACGGGTGCGGCCGGACTCGACGAGCCCGGTGCGGAGCTGGTTGGCGATGCGGCTCATCTCGCGCGACGGCATCGTCGTGGCGTCGGTCGCAGCGGCATCGTCGCGCAGGCGGATCACCACGCTCTCGATCATCGCGGCACTGGTCGTGCCGGGGAGGGCATCGATCGTGGCGGCGCCAGCGGCGCTGACAACGCCGGCAAGGAGCAGGGCAGCGGTCACGCCGCGCACAGCGGCACGACCACGGGGCAGCAACTGCGAAAGGGCAAGGGCGGGCGGCATGCGGAGTCCTCTGGAAGGGGGCGTCGGCGCACCCCCAGCGGAAGGCGGAACAGGGCGCGGCGACAGGTTCAAGGCGAAGGCATGGTACCTGTTTTTAATGACAGGAGCATCCCGAAAAATATTCTGTCCGACCATCGGGCCGGCGGCGCCGACCGGCGCCCGCCAGCCCCGCATCGCAGCAATTCCGCGTGCTAGACTTTTTGCCATTCTGTTGCAAAGCCACTGATGACACCGCCTCCTTCCCGGATCGACCGGACCATCACGCTCGTCGTGATCGCCATGCTGGTGGGCGGCGTGTTTCTCGTGCTGCGCCCGTTCCTGACGGCGATCCTGTGGGCCGCCATCCTGGTCGTCACGACGTGGCCGCTGTACCGGTGGCTGCTGCGGCGAACGCGCAGCCCCAGCATCGCCGCCACGTTGATGACGCTGCTGATACTGGTCGTGGCAGTGTCGCCGTTCGTGATCGCCGGCACCACGCTGGCCGAAAATGCCGATCGTCTGGTCGAGTTCTCGCGCGCCGTGGTCGAACGCGGGCCGCCCGATGCGCCGGCGTGGTTGCGGGAACTGCCGCTGGTCGGCGAGCGCGCGGCCACGTACTGGGGACGCTTCGCGCACGATGGCGCCGGGCTATTGGAGGAATTGCGGCGCTTGGCCGAGCCGATGAAGGACTTCGCTTACCGGAGCGGCGCCTCGATCGGATCGGGCCTGCTGCAGCTCACGTTCTCTGTGTTCATTGCGTTCTTTTTCTATCGCGACGGCGACGGCATCATCCCCCGGGCGCGCAGCGCGGTCGGCCGTATCGCCCCCACGCGCGGTTCGCACATGCTGGACTTGGCCGGCGACACGACGCGTGCCGTGGTCTACGGCATCCTCGGCACGGCGCTCGCGCAAGGCGTGTTGATGGGCATCGGTCTCTACATCGTCGGCATCAAGGCGGCACCGCTGCTCGGCCTCGTCACGTTCTTCCTGTCACCGATTCCGGTCGGACCGCCGCTGGTGTGGCTGGGTGCGGCCGCGTGGCTCTTCTCGGAGGGCCAGAACAGCTGGGCGATCTTCATCCTGGCGTGGGGTGGGCTGGTGGTGTCCTCGATCGACAACGTGCTGAAGCCGATGATCATCAGCCGCGGCAGCGACCTGCCGTTCGTGCTGGTGCTGCTGGGCGTGCTGGGCGGCGTCGTGGCCTTCGGCTTCATCGGCGTGTTCCTGGGGCCGGTGTTGCTGGCTCTCGGCTACGCGCTGGTCAAGGAATGGGCGTCGCCCAGCGTTGAAACGCCGGCGGTGCTGCCGCCGGCGCGCGTTGCCGATCCACCTGACGATTAAAGACGTGCGCGCTAAGCGCGCGACTGCTTAAATCGGCGAGCAGAAGGCCACGCTCTTGCTGCCGTTGCCTTCCGGTGCCCATGCGCGGTTCAGCATTGCGCGGCGCTGCGACAGGTCCACCGTATAGCGATGGTTCGCGTCGCGGCGATTGTTGAAGAATCGGTACACGGGCAATGTCTTGGCCGGGCAATTGCCGGCGAGATCCGGTACCTGGACATAGAACGCATTCGCTTGTTCCAATTGCCAGATGCCCGGCCAGTTGGCCTGCACGAATGCGCACTCGCCCTGGTCCGCCGTGTAGTAGTGCGAATTGATCTGCACGTTGGCATCGGCGTAGAAGCGGCAGACGGGCTGCACGCCCGGTGGCGCCAGAAACGACGTCAGGTACGCGTAGAAATAGAGCCCCGTGCGCTGGAAGATGCCGCCCAAGAATCGATCGATGTAGTTGATCTCGATGGGTGAGGCCGAGATGAAGTAGTGATCGAGGTCAGCGCGATAGAACTCGACGACTTCGAACGCATTGGGCGGCGGCGTTCCGTTGGGGAACGTGCTGCCGACGGCAGCGGCCGCATCGAGCATGCCGCTGCCGCACTGGCTGGTCGAGCAGATCGATCCCGTGGGGAACGTGCGCGTGGTGCTGGCAATGATGTCCTGCACGCGCCCGCCCGTCAGCAGCGGGTTGCGCGCGAGGATGAGTGCCGCCACGCCCGACACCAGCGGCGCGGCGAAACTGGTGCCGCGACCATAGAGATACGTGGGTTCTTCGGACACCGTCGCGCCGGTGAATGCCGTCGAGTAGACGAGATCGCCGACGGGCAGGTCGCCGCCGGGGGCGGACAACGTGACTCCGGCACCGAAGTTCGAGTAACTGGTCAACGTCCCCTTACGGTTGTGCGCGGAGACGGCAATGACGCCGCCGCAGTTGGCCGGTGCGAACATCGAGACTTCCAGCGTTTCGTTGCCCGCCGCCGCGACGATCACCGAACCTTGTGCCAGCGCGTCGTCGATCGATTCCTGAAGCGCCTGGTCGCACGTGCCGAAGCCGCCGAGGCTCAAGTTGATCACCCGCGCCGGATGCGTGTTCGGCGGTACGCCGCCGATGTTGACTCCGGACGCCCACAGCGTGCCGGCGACGATGTCCTCGAAGCTGCCCCCGCATTTGCCCAGTACGCGCACGGGTAGGATGTTGACGTTGCCCGCCACGCCGGCGATGCCGATGCCGTTATTCGTGTTGGCGGCGATCTGGCCGGCCACGAACAGGCCGTGGAAAAAACTGGGGCTGGCGTAGCCGCGACATTCACCTTCGTCGGTCCAGTCGCCCTCATCGCGCGGATCGGGGTCGCGGCCATTGCCGTCGCGCGCCGATTCCGCGTCGGAGATGAAGTCATAGCCGGGCAACACGCGGCCGGCGAGATCCGGGTGCGGCAGGATGCCGGTATCGATCACTGCCACCGTCATGCTTGCGGCGCTGGGCTGCAGCGTCCACGCATCCTCGATGTTGATCCCGGATATCGTGTCGCTCAGCGACCATTGCCGCGAGAAGAACGGATCGTCCGGCGCCGCTTGCGCAAAGGCACGTCGCACCGGGTCGGCAAAGCGGACAGCGCCATCCTCCTGCAGACGTTGCGCCATCGCTGCCAGCACGTCGGCGGTCTGCAGTGCCGGCACGCTCAACACCCAGATGTCGGCAATCTGCCGCTCCACCGTCAGGGGCTGGCCCACCGTGGCCGCCATGCGCGGCAACAGGTTGGCCCAGTCGGGCGCCACGCCGTCCTGCAGCCGCACCATCAGGCGGCGGCTCCGGTATTGCGGCTCCGACGATGCCTTGGTGCGCTTGACCACGATGGGCACCGCGGGTTGTGGTTGCACCCACAGCACGCCCCGGTCCTGCTGCAGCCGACGCGTGACGGCCGCGACTTCCTGCGCTTCGAGCGGCTTGCCGACGACGAGATCGAGTGCGCCGGTACGGGTGGTGCCGCGCAACGTGAACGTGGTTTCTGCGGCAGCTTCGAGTTGTGCCAGCACGTCGGCCGGCAGCGTGCCACGCGCAGCCAGGTCCGGGTGCAGCATCACGCGCAGCGTTGTGGTTTCGGCCGCGAACGCAGGGGCTACCGAGACCACTGACACGATTGCGGCCGCTACGGCCAGCATGCGGCGAAGGAACGAGGGCGTGAGCGTCATGGTGGCGGCTTTCCGGAGGCGGGGTTCGACACCCGCAGCGATGCACGAATTATGCCGGGCGACGACCGGCGCAATGCCACGAGCATACGCCGGGAGCCCGGGCGTTGAAAAGCTGCCGGTGCGAGCACGCCCGCATGGCGTCAGGCCGGCTTCGCGCCGGTGGCCACCTTGCGTTTGCCGAGGCCGGCGGTCAGCGTGGCGCGGAAGGGGGCGAGGATGGTGACCATCTGCGCGAAGATCTTCGGGCTGGCGGCGATCACCTGGCCGCCATAGAGATAATCGCCTTCGCCGGAAAGGTCGCCGATCAGTCCGCCGGCTTCCAGCACCAGCAGGCTGCCGGCCGCGACGTCCCACGGATTGAGGCCCACTTCGAAGAAGCCATCGTAGGAACCGGCCGCGACATACGCAAGGTCGAGCGCCGCGGCACCCGGGCGGCGCAGGCCCGCCGTCTCCGTAATCATCACCTTCATCATCGCGAGATAGGTGTCGAGATAGCTGCCGTCGCGAAACGGGAAGCCGGTACCGATCAGCGTATCGCGGAGGTGCGTACGCTTGCCCACGCGAATGCGGCGGTCGTTGAGGAACGCGCCGCGGCCGCGCGTGGCGGTGAAAAGGTCGTTGCGCACCGGGTCGTAAATGACACCCTGCTGCACGACGTTGTGATGCGCCAGCGCGATCGACACGCAGTATTGCGGGAAGCCATGCAGGAAATTGGTGGTGCCGTCGAGCGGATCGATGATCCACAGGTACTCGGCGCCGCTATTGCGGTCGCGCTCCGTGCCTTCCTCGGCCAGGATCGCGTGATCGGGATACGACGCGTGGATGGTCTCGACGATGGCAGCTTCGGCGGCACGATCGACCTCGCTCACGAAATCCTTCGGTCCCTTGGACGTGACCGTCAGCAGGTCGAGGTCGCGGGCGGCACGGTTGATGATGTTGCCGGCGCGGCGTGCGGCCTTGACGGCCGTCGTGAGCATTGGATGCATGTCGGATTGTCGCCGCGGCAGCGCATGGGCCGGGAAGCGTGTCAAAAGAGCGGAATCCGGCTATTTTACCTGCTTCTGCCTCAAAGCTCCTTCGTCACCGCCCACCTTGGATCCACTTCGTTCCTCCGCTGCGCTTGCGCGCGTGCGCATCGTGCTGGTCCGCACCAGCCACCCCGGCAACATCGGTGCATCGGCACGCGCGATGCTGACGATGGGCATCGGACAACTGGTCCTCGTTGCGCCGGCGCGGTTTCCCGACGCGGAGGCCACGGCCCGCGCATCCGGCGCCGACATCGTGCTGGAACGGGCGCGTGTGGTCTATACATTGGCCGACGCGCTGGCCGGATGTGCTTTCGTCGTCGGCCTGTCGGCGCGGCCGCGGGCGTTCGCTGGGCAGGTGGCGCCATTGCGCGAAGCGGCGGAGACCGCATTGCAACGCGTCGACGACGGCGATATCGCACTGGTGTTCGGTACCGAGATGTCCGGCCTGTCGAACACCGAACTTGCGCAATGCGAGATCGCCGCGACGATTCCTGCCAACCCCGACTTCGCGTCGCTCAACGTTGCCGCCGCGGTGCAACTCGCCACCTACGAGATGCGCCTTGCGGCTGGCCTGCGTGACGTATGGGTCGCGCCGAATTTCGCGCCTGCAACGCATGACGAGATCGAGGCTTTGTACATGCATGCGCGCGGGACGCTGACCGCACTGCGCTTCCTCGACCCGGCGCGGCCGCGCCGGTTGCTGCCGCGGTTGCGGCGCCTCTTCGGCCGCGCGGCGCTCGAGCGCGAGGAAGTCAATATCCTGCGCGGCATCCTGGCCCGCATCGACCAGCTCACCGGCCGTGGCCGGCCATGAGTGAAAGTCCGCACTGGTTCGCGAGCGTGAGCACCGCGCTGACGGCAGACGATCGTGCCGACGCCGCGGCCATTCTCGACGCACGTGGACATCGAGCCGGTACCGGTGCCATCGTCGTCGTGTCGTGGCTTGCTGCCGCCGATTGGACCGAGCACCCGGCCATGGCCGAGTGCTGGGATGACGACGAGGAAGAGCGCGAAGTGTTGTGGGGCCGCGTGGCGGCACGGATTGGCGAGTCCGCGTTGCTCGCGCAATTGACCGCCGCCACGACGCGGGCCGCGCCGCGGGTACGCGCGGCCGCATTGGCAGCGGCCACGCCCGCGTCCGCGGATCAGGAAAGTGTCGCCACAGCCGCGGCATCCGCGTTGCTGGCGTTGCATCAGCACCGGCTGGCACTTCTCGCGGATGTCGCGCCCGCGCATCCCTTCATGCGCAAATACGCGTTGTTCGCGCGCGGCCGATGGGCGCTCGGCTATCGTGATGGCATCTATGGAATCTGCTGACACCGGCATGGGCGTGGTTCTGCCGCGATCGGCGTGCCCCAATTGCGGCGCGGCCACGCATGGCCATTATTGCGCCAATTGCGGACAGGAAACGGCCGTTGCGCTGCCGACGTTCCGCGCGTTCATGCGCGAAGCGGCGGGGCGATATGTCGCGCTGGACGGGCGCCTGTGGCGCACGCTCGTCGGGCTGGTCGCGCGGCCGGGCTTCCTGACGCTGGAGTATTTCGCGGGTCGCCGTCGCCGCTATGTCCGGCCCGCGCGGCTGTTCCTTGTGCTCTACCTGTTGCTGTTCGCGTTCATCGGGTTGCTGCAGTCGCCGGCCGATGTGGCGGACCAGGTGGTGTTCGTGCGGGAAAATGCCGCAGCCGAGATCGAGAAAGCGCAGAACGAGGAACAGGCGGACGCGACGAAGGACGCATCGGCGCGTGGCCAGGCGGGCGTGCCGGATGAGCCGCGCAAGCCCCCGGTCCAGTCGCCACCCAAGGGGCTGGTGACCAAGCCGTCGCCAACGGTGCCTCCTGCCGCGACCGATCTACCGCCGCCGGGTCCGCTCGTCGTAGCGGCCGACGACAAGGGCACGTTTTTCGGACTCGACGAAGACCTGAACCTGACGTTCAAGATTCGCGGCAGGGAAGCCGAACTGCCCGCGTTCCTGCGCAGGCGCTACGACCATTTCCGGGCACTGCCCAACGAGGAAAAGGCCGAGCGACTTTACTCCGGCATGCTGCGTTACGGCGGCTACGCCATGATCATCCTGCTGCCGGTGTTCGCGCTGCTGCTTAAGATTGCCTACCTCGGCAGTGGCAACCGCTATCCCGGCCGGCCGCGACGCTATGCGGAGCACCTCGTCTACAGCGCGCATCTCCATTCCTTTGCGGCACTCGTGATCATCCTGTTCATGATCGCGCCGGAAGGTCCCTTGCGTGCGGTGCTTGCATTGTGGGTCGTCTACTACGTCATGAAGGCACGCACCGTTGTCTACAAGGGACGCTGGTGGGGCGGCGTGCTGCGTGCGCTTCTGGTCGCGTCGATCTACTTCGTCATCGTTGCGCTGGCGATGGTGGGATTGCTCGCGGTGGCGGCGCTGATCCGGTAGCGCCTATCGAACACCATGCGGTGTGCGAACCCATTGGGGCGCACGCCCCCGTAGGCGAGGCTTCAGCCTCGCAGGTTCACCGCCGGTATATCCGCGAGGCTGAAGCCTCGCCTACAGTAGCGGATATCGAACACCATGCGGTGTGCGAACCCATTGGGGCGCACGCCCCCGTAGGCGAGGCTTCAGCCTCGCAGGTTCACCGCCGGTATATCCGCGAGGCTAAAGCCTCGCCTACGGGGCCGCAGGCGACCGCGCCGGTGCCTTGCAAACTTCGAGCGCGTCGGCGCGCGAACGGACGAGGCGCACCTCATGCCGGTGGTGGCGCTTCTCCAGCGCGGCGATGGTCTCGTCGATCCGCGTGCACCCGCTGCGCGTGGCGCAGGTTTCGCGCGCCTTGCGTTCGCGGCCCAGCGCGTCGAGCGTGGCGGCGAGATCCCGCTTCTCGCGCGCAATGCGCTTCTCGGCAGAATCACAGCGCTTGTTGGCCCCGGGAACCTTGGTCGCGGTTTGCGCATGGGCCGTATCGGCCAATGCAAGTACCAGCAAGGTGGCGAGCGCCGGGCGCCAGCAGGCGATCATTTGGGTTGCGGATCAGTGCGAGACATCGTCGGCGTTCCTTCCTGGCCCGCGCGGCGGAATCCTGCCATACGTGAAAGCAGGCAGCCGGTACGGCGAGCGCAGGTGCGCGATGTTAGCAAACCGCGGGTGCAGCGCCCTGCGCGTGAATGGACCTGGACGATACATTGCAATAGTTGAGCGATTTTATCGGATATGAGAAAATGTGGTTATGTTCGCTCGCCTGAAGGAAGACATGGCGGTCGTCTTTGACCGCGACCCCGCCGCCCGCAGCCGCTGGGAGGTGCTGACCTGTTATCCGGGTCTGCACGCGCTAGTCCTGCATCGCGCGGTCACCAACCCGCTATGGCGGCATGGTTTCCGGTGGCTCGCCCGGTGGCTGGCCCATTGGGGTCGCTTCCTGACCGGCATCGAGATTCACCCGGGCGCCACGATCGGCCGGCGCGTCTTTATCGACCACGGCATGGGTGTGGTCATCGGTGAAACTGCGGAGATCGGTGACGATTGCACGCTCTACCATGGCGTCACGCTGGGCGGCACATCCTGGAACAAGGGCAAACGGCACCCCACACTCGCGCGTGGCGTCGTGATCGGCGCGGGCGCCAAGATCCTGGGCCCGTTACTTATCGGAGATAACGCGAAGATAGGCTCCAATGCCGTCGTAGTGCGCGACGTTCCCGCGAATGCGACGGCCGTCGGCATCCCCGCCAGAGTCGTCACCGAGGGCCAGCAGGACGTTCGCGAGACCCAGGCGGGTCGGATGGGATTTTCGGCGTACGCCATTGTTGCCGATATGAACGACCCGGTGATCCAGGCCATCCACCAGATGCTCGACCACGCGGCGGTCACCGAGGAGCGGATCGATCGCCTGGTGGCCGAACTGAGGAAGGGGGGCGTCGAATGTGGCGACGCCAAGGCGACCGCGGATGGATTTGATCCCAAACAAATCAACAAGATGCTGGAGTGAACTTCCGGTTCGTTTAGTTGACTAAATTATTCGGGTATACAATACTTTTGAGCGGAACACAGCCATGAATCAGCATCCCAGCACCCATTCCAGCGTCGGCGCCCGCGCAACTCGTTACGCGCGCCGGACGCCCGCAGCGTGGAGGTCCTCACCATGCGACTGACTACCAAAGGCCGGTTCGCCGTCACCGCCATGATCGACGTTGCCTTGCATGGGACGGACGGACCGGTGACGCTCGCCGCGGTTTCCGAGAGGCAGCGCATTTCGCTGTCCTATCTTGAGCAACTGTTCGGCAAGCTGCGCCGGTCTGGCCTGGTCGACAGCGTCCGCGGGCCTGGCGGCGGCTACCTGCTGGCGCGCACGGCGGCCGAACTATCGGTGGCAGAAATCATCGTGGCCGTGGACGAGCCCATCGATGCCACGCAATGCGGCGGCCGCGAAAACTGTCTTGACGACCGGCGCTGCATGACGCACGACCTGTGGGCCGGGCTCAACAACCATATCTTCTCGTTCCTGTCCGGCGTATCTCTGGCGCATCTGGTAGCGCAGCAGCAAGCGGTAGCCGCCAAGGCGATGGAAACGCGGAAGGCGCCGGCCGGCACCAAGCCGTGCAAGGTCCCCGTGACCGCGGCGGCTTGAACATCGTCCGCACACCCACCACATCTATAGAACCGATCCGATGAAACTGCCCATCTACCTCGACTATTCCGCGACGACGCCGGTGGACCCGCGCGTGGCGCAGAAGATGATCACCTTTCTCACCGAGGAATTCGGCAATCCGGCTTCGCGTTCGCATTCGTTCGGCTGGACGGCCGAGGCTGCGGTCGAGGAAGCCCGTGAGCAGGTCGCCGCACTGGTCCACTGCGACGCGAAGGAACTGGTGTGGACGTCGGGCGCGACAGAGTCGATCAACCTCGCGTTGAAGGGCGCCGCGCATTTCTACAAGGACAAGGGCCGGCACCTCGTCACAGTGAAGACCGAACACAAGGCCACGCTCGACACGATGCGCGACCTCGAGCGCGAAGGTTTCGAGGTCACGTACCTCGAGGTTGACGATCAGGGCATGGTCAGCATGGACAAGTTCGAGGCCGCGTTGCGCCCCGACACCGTCGTCGCGTCGGTGATGTTCGTGAACAACGAGATCGGCGTGATCCAGGACATCCCCGCGATGGGCGAGCTCTGTCGCGCGCGCGGAATCATCTTCCATGTCGATGCGGCGCAGGCCACCGGCAAGGTCGTCATCGACTTGGCCAAGCTCAAGGTCGACCTGATGTCATTCTCGGCGCACAAGACCTACGGCCCGAAGGGCATGGGTGCGTTGTTCGTCCGGCGCAAGCCTCGCGTGCGCATTGAAGCCCAGATGCATGGCGGCGGCCACGAACGCGGCATGCGCTCGGGCACGCTGCCCACGCACCAGATCGTCGGCATGGGCGAAGCCTTCCGGCTCGCCAAGATCGAGATGGCGACGGAGAACGACCGCATCCGCATGTTGCGCGACCGGTTGTGGAAGGGCCTGTCGGAAATCGAGGAGGTTTATGTCAATGGCGACATGGAAATGCGCGTGCCGCACAACCTCAACGCCAGCTTCAATTTCGTCGAAGGCGAATCTTTGATCATGGCGATCAAGGACATCGCGGTGTCGTCGGGCTCGGCCTGCACGTCGGCCTCGCTCGAACCCTCGTATGTGCTGCGCGCTCTGGGCCGCAGCGATGAACTCGCGCACAGTTCCATTCGCTTCAGCATCGGACGCTTCACCACCGAGGCCGATGTTGATTACACGATCGATCTGTTGAAGCGCAAGGTGGGCAAGTTGCGCGAATTGTCCCCGCTGTGGGAAATGCACAAGGATGGCGTCGACCTCAATTCCGTGGTCTGGGCGCAGCACTGATTTCAAAGGAGTTGCACCATGGCTTATAGCGAAAAAGTACTCGATCACTACGAAAATCCGCGCAACGTGGGCTCGCTGTCGAAGGATGCCGACGACGTGGGCACCGGCATGGTCGGTGCGCCGGCCTGTGGCGACGTGATGAAGCTGCAGATCAAGGTGGGTGCGGACGGCATCATCGAAGATGCCAAGTTCAAGACCTACGGCTGTGGATCCGCCATCGCATCGTCGTCGCTCGTCACCGAATGGGTGAAGGGCAAGACGCTGGATGAAGCGATGACCATCCGCAACACGCAGATCGCCGAGGAACTGGCGCTTCCGCCGGTGAAGATCCACTGCTCGATCCTCGCAGAAGATGCGATCAAGGCGGCGGTGGCTGACTACCGCAAGAAGCATGGTGCCGATGTCCACGCCAAGCTCGCGGCCGATTGATACGGAGCCTCGAACCATGAGCGTCACTCTCACGACAACCGCCGCGCAACACGTCGCGGCGCATATCGCCAAGCGCGGCAAAGGCGTGGGGCTGCGGCTCGGTGTGCGCACCACCGGCTGCTCGGGCCTGGCCTACAAGCTTGAGTACGCCGACGAAACGCAACCGGAAGACCTGCGCTTCGAGAGCCACGGCGTCACCGTCGTGGTCGACCCGAAGAGCCTGCCGTATCTCGACGGCATGGAACTCGACTTTGCGCGCGAGGGCCTGAACGAAGGCTTCAAGTTCAACAACCCCAATGTCAAGGACGAGTGCGGTTGTGGCGAGAGCTTCAACGTCTGAATCCTGCCGTCGCCATTCGAGCAAGGGGCGGCGGGGCCGCCCCTTTTGCTGATACCGACAAACGCTGACATGATCGATTTTTCCCGCAACCACTTCGAGCTCTTCGGCCTGCCGGCACAGTATCGCTTTGACGCCGCCGCGCTTGATGCCGCCTATCGCGCGTTGCAGGTGGAGGTGCATCCCGACGGCGCAGCCGGGGGATCGGACGCGGAGCGCCGGGTGGCACTGCAATCCTCCGCGCGGGTCAACGAGGCCTATCAGTCGCTGCGCGACCCGGTGCGTCGCGCGCAGTACCTGCTTGGCCTGCATGGCATCGAAACCGTGAATGAGCGTGATACGGCGCTACCGATCGCGTTTCTCGAGCACCAGCTCGAGCGTCGCGAGGCAGCCAGCGACGCGCAGGCGGCGGGCGACGAGGCAGCACTGGTGGCATTGCTGACCGAGGTGCGGAGCGAAACCCGCGCGCTGGAAGACCAACTGGCGCAGGTGCTCGATGGCGAGCAGGCCTACGCGGCGGCGCGCACGCGCGTCCGCGAACTGACATTTCTCGCCAAGCTGGCCGACGACATCGACGCGATGTTGGGCGCGCTCGACGCATGAAGGACTGACGTGGCGCTGCTCCAGATTTCCGAACCCGGCGAAACCCCGCTGCCGCATGCGCGCAAGCGGGCGGTGGGCATCGACCTCGGCACCACCAATTCGCTGGTTGCCACGGTGCGCAACGGTCTGGCCGTGGTGCTGCCGGACCACGACGGCCGCCCGCTGGTGCCGTCGATCGTGCGCTATCGCGACGGTGGCGTGGACACCGGCTATGCGGCAATGGAGCACCAATCCACCGATCCGCAGAACACGATCATCTCGGTCAAGCGCATGATGGGGCGCGGTTTGGTCGACCTGGCCGACGCGCGGCGTTTTCCGTATCGCTTTGTCGACGGACCGGGCATGGTGCGCATCGGTACGCGCGCCGGCGTGAAATCTCCCGTGGAAGTGTCGGCCGACCTGTTGCGGGCGCTGGCCGAACGCGCGCGCGACGCATTGGGCGGTCCGGTGGAAGCAGCAGTCGTCACCGTGCCGGCCTACTTCGATGATGCGCAGCGCCAGGCTACCAAGGACGCGGCGCGCCTGGCCGGCCTGCCGGTGCTGCGCCTGCTGAATGAACCTACCGCCGCCGCGATTGCGTACGGCCTCGACAATGCCGCGGAAGGGGTCTACGCGGTATTCGACCTCGGTGGTGGCACCTTCGACATATCGATCCTGCGGCTCTCGAAGGGCGTATTCGAGGTGCTGGCCACGAACGGTGACTCGGCGCTGGGCGGCGATGACTTCGATCATCGCGTGTTCTGCTGGATCATCGAGGCCGCGAAACTCCCGCCACTGTCACCCGCTGATTCGCGCACATTGCTGGTCGTGGCGCGCGAGGCCAAGGAAAATCTCTCGGAGCACGGATCCGCGCCAATTGCCGCTACGCTGGCCGATGGCACGGCGGTGAACCTGCGCCTGACCAAGGCCATCTTCACCGACATCACCGCCAACCTGGTGGCCAAGACTCTGCAACCCGTGAAGCGAGCCTTGCGCGATGCGAAACTGTCGCCCGCCGATATCAAGGGCGTCGTGCTGGTCGGCGGCGCGACGCGGATGCCGCAGGTACGGCGCGCCGTGGCAGAGTACTTCGGCTCGCCGCCGCTCACCAACCTCAATCCTGATGAAGTGGTCGCGCTGGGCGCGGCCGTGCAGGCCAACAAGCTTGCCGGCAACCGCGAACGAGGTGAGGACTGGCTGCTGCTCGACGTGATTCCGCTCTCGCTTGGGCTCGAGACGCTGGGCGGACTTACCGAGAAAATCATTCCGCGCAACGCCACCATTCCCGTGGCGCGCGCGCAGGAATTCACGACGGCCCGCGATGGCCAGACCGCGATGGCCATCCACGTGGTGCAGGGCGAGCGCGAGCGTGTGGCCGATTGCCGGTCACTGGCGCGCTTCGAACTGCGCGGCATCCCCGCGCTGGTAGCAGGATCCGCGCGCATCCGCGTCACGTTCCAGGTGGATGCCGACGGCCTGCTCGACGTGGCCGCGCGCGAGGAGACCACCGGCATCGAGGCTACCATCGCGGTGAAGCCATCCTACGGGCTGTCCGATGCCGAGATCGCCACGATGCTGAAGGACTCGTTCGCGCACGCCGCCTCCGACATGCAGATTCGCGCGCTGACTGAGACCCAGGTGGACGCCGACCAGATCGCGGCGGCCACGCGCGCCGCGCTGCTGGCCGACGGCGCACTGCTGGATGCGGCGGAGCGTGCCGCGATCGAGCAGGAACTGGCGCGGCTCGCTGCGGTGCGGGCGGGATCGGATCATATGGCGTTGCGGGCTGCGGTGGAAAGCGTGAACCGGGCCACCGCCGAATTCGCGCAGCGGCGCATGGATCGCAGCGTGGCGCGGGCCCTGAATGGCCAGCGCATCGATGCCCTGTCGGATTGAATCGCGATGCCTGAGATCGTTGTGCTGCCCCATGCCGAGATCTGCCCGGAGGGCGCCACCTTCGAGGCCGTGCCGGGGCGCTCCATCCTCGACAACCTGCTCGATCATGGCGTGGTCGTCGAGCATGCGTGCGAAAAGTCGTGCGCATGCACCACGTGCCACGTGATCGTGCGCGAAGGATTCGATTCGCTGCCGCCGTCCACCGAGGATGAGGACGACCTGCTCGATCGCGCGTGGGGGCTCGCGCCCAAGTCGCGGTTGTCGTGCCAGGCGATCGTCGAGGACAAGAAGCTCGTGATCGAGATCCCGCGCTACACGATCAACCATGCGAAGGAGGGCCGCTGATGACACTGCGCTGGACTGACACGCGCGAGATCGCCATCGCGCTGGCCGAAGCCCACCCGGACGTGGATCCGCAGATGGTGCGTTTTACCGACCTGCATCGCTGGGTCTGCGAACTGCCTGGGTTTGCCGATGATCCCGAGCGCAGTGGCGAGAAGATCCTCGAAGCCATCCAGATGACCTGGATCGACGAAATTTGAGGTATGCAGGCGAGGCTTCAGCCTCGCTGGCTAACTGTAACGATTGAACCTGCGAGGCTGAAGCCTCGCCTACAAGCCTGAACGTCCGGCGTCCGCCAGAGACGTGAAAATATGAACGTCCGACGTCAGCCAGAGACGTGAAAATATGAACGTCCGGCGTCCGCCAGAGACGCGAAAATATGAACGTCCGGCCTCCGCTAGAGACGTGAAAATATGAACGTCCGGCGTCAGCTGAAGTAATTCAGCGTGGCGTCGAGGCCGCAATGGTCGATGGTGTGCGTCGCCGCGGCCCGTACCACCGGCTTGGCGCGATACGCGATCGACACATCGGCGACCGCAAACATCGGGAGGTCGTTGGCGCCGTCGCCCAGCGTCACTACCAGCCCATCGCTTCCCGCATACTTCGATTTCCAAGCCGCGACCATGTCGGCCTTGGCCTGCGCGTCGACGATCGCGCCTTCCAAGTCGCCGGTAAGGATGCCGTCTTTCACCCGCAAGGTATTGGCCAGCGTGTGATCGAGCTGCAGCCGTGTCTTCAGGCGCTCGGTGAAGAACGTGAAGCCACCCGAAACCAGCAGCGTCCTGGCCCCGACGGCGCGGAAACCCGCGAGCATGCGCTGCGCGCCCGGCGTGATCTGCAGCCGTTCGTCGTAGACGCGCAGCAAGGCGGCCTCGGGCAACCCCGCCAGCAGGCGGACGCGCCGCCGCAGGCTTTCGGCGAACTCGATCTCGCCGCGCATCGCGCTGGCAGTGATGGCGGCCACGTCGGCCTTGATGCCATGCAGGTCCGCGATCTCGTCGACGCATTCGATCGTGATCAACGTGGAATCCATATCCATCGCCACGACCCGCACGCGGTCCAGCCGTCGCGCGCCGGGAACGAAACCCGCGTCGCATTTCGCCGCCGCGGCGGCGTCCGCCAGCGTCGGCTGGTGGGCGGGCACCGGCAACCGGTACGCCACCGGCTTGCCGTTGCCGCAGGGGATGATCGCGCGCGCTGCCGCGTGGCGCGCGAGAGCGTGCAACGTTGCGGGCGCGATATCCGGCGCCTGCACGACCCAGGCATCCGGTGTCATCACGACGTGCTGGCCCCAAGCGCAGTGGTACGAGTGATCGGCATAGCCGTGTGGTTGGACGCGAATGCGGAATGCATAGGACGCGCTGAAATAACGTTAGTGCCACGCGGGACTTGGCGTGGCCGACATTGGCGGCCATTATAGAGGGCTGACGCCGCATTCCGCGGCCCCTGGAAGGAGAGACCCGATGTCACTTCACATTGGCGACGAAGCACCCGATTTCACCGCGCAAACCACCGAAGGAACGATCCGCTTCCACGACTGGATCGGCGACCAGTGGGCAGTGCTGTTCTCGCACCCGAAGGACTTCACGCCGGTCTGCACAACGGAACTTGGCTACCTCGCCAAGTTGAAGCCCGAGTTCGACAAACGCAATACCAAGGTGATCGGACTGTCGATCGATCCGGTCGAGGATCACACTCGCTGGGTGAAGGATATCGAGGAAACGCAGGGACACGCGGTCAACTATCCGCTGATCGGCGACCAGGACCTGACGGTGGCGAAGCTCTACGACATGATCCACATGATTGCCAGCGGCGCGGCGCCGCGCACGGCCGCGGACAACGCGACGATTCGCTCGGTGTTCGTCGTCGGACCCGACAAGAAGATCAAGCTGAACCTGACCTATCCGATGACCACCGGCCGCAACTTCGACGAGGTCCTGCGGGTCATCGACTCGCTGCAGCTCACGGCCAAGCACAAGGTGGCGACGCCGGCGCAATGGCAGCCGGGCGAGGATGTGATCATTGTCGGTTCCGTGACCAACGAAGAGGCGAAGGCGAAGTACCCCGACGGCTGGAAGTCCCCGAAGCCTTATCTGCGAATCGTGCCGCAACCGCGCTAGCGGCGCGGCTTGGCCTTGGCCTGCGGCGGCAGGTTTTCGCGCGACAGCGGTTCCGCGAACACCGGCCGCTTCGGCGCGCCGGTGTTGCCTGCTGCGACGGGCTCGCCGGCCGCCTCGGTGGCCACCTCATTCGCCAGCGAGAAGTCGATCTTGGTCTGCTCCATGTCGACCCGGGCGACGGTGACGCGGATGCGGTCGGCCAGCTGGAACGTCTTGCCGCCGTGCTCGCCGATCAGCGCATGGCGCCCGGCATCGAAGTGGAAGTAGTCGCGGCCAAGCTCGGTGATGTGCACGAGGCCGTCGATGTTGAGTCCGTCGAGCGTCACGAAAACGCCGAAGCTGGTGACGCCGCTGATGGTGCCGGCGAAGGTCTCGCCGATCTTGTCCTGCATGTAGTGGCATTTCAACCAGTTGGTGACGTCGCGCGCGGCCTCGTCGGCACGGCGTTCGGTCATCGACGTGTGCACGCCGAGCTGCGGCCAGGTGATGCCACCCGGCGAATAGGTGGACTTGGCGAGTATCGCCTTGATCGCGCGGTGTATCAGCAGGTCGGGATAGCGGCGGATCGGCGACGTGAAGTGCGTGTACGCATCGTAGGCAAGACCGAAGTGGCCCTCGTTGTCGGGCCGGTATTGCGCCTGCGCCAGCGAACGCAGCAGCACCTGCTGCAGCAGGTCGAAGTCGACCCTGCCTTTGATCTTCGTCAGCAGCTTCGCGTAATCCGTTGCGGTGGGCATCTCGCCGCCGCCAAGTTGCAGCGCCGACGTGGCAAGAAATTCGCGCAGGGCGGTCAGCTTGTCGGGCGGCGGCCGATCGTGCACGCGATAGAGCGACGCATGCTTGTTCTTCGTCAGGTAGTCGGCCGTGCAGACATTGGCCGCCAGCATGCACTCCTCGATCAGCTTGTGCGCATTGTTGCGTGGCGCCGGGACGATCCGCGTGATCTTGCCGTGTTCGTCGAATTCCAGTGCCAGTTCCACCGTCTCGAAGTCGATGGCGCCGCGCTTCGCGCGGGCGGCAGCGAAGGCCTCGTAGAGTGCATACAGTGTCTTCAAGTGCGGCAGCAGCTCGCGCGCCGCGGCAGTGTTGACGCTGGCCGTGTCGGACAGCCACGTCCACGCCTGCGTATAGGTGAGGCGGGCCGTCGAGTGCATGACCGCCGGGTAGAACTTGTACGACTTGATCCCGCCCTCGGGCGTGACCTCCATCTCGCACGCCATGCACAGTCGGTCGACGTCGGGCTTCAACGAGCAGAGCTCGTTCGACAATTCCTCCGGCAGCATCGGGATCACCCGGCGCGGGAAGTACACGGAGGTGCCGCGCTCACGCGCGTCCTGGTCGATCGCGTCGCCGTCGCGCACATAATGCGAGACGTCGGCAATGGCCACGATCAACCGGAAGTTCCGGCCGTTGCGCTCGCACCAGACGGCATCGTCGAAGTCCTTGGCAGTCTCGCCGTCGATGGTGACCAGTGGCAGTGCGGTGAGATCGATGCGGCCTTTGAAATCGGCGGGGCGAACCTCGGTGGGCAAACGCTTGGCCAGGCGCTGCGCCTCCTTCGAGAACTCGTAGGGCAACTGGTGTTTGCGAAGCGCGATCTCGATCTCGATGCCGGAATCTGTGGCACTGCCCAGGATCTCCTTGACGCGCGCCATGGCCTCGGTCTTGGCCGAGGGTTGCTCGACGATCTCCGCCACGACGATCTGTCCGGGCTTGGCGCCCCCGGTATCGGCCGGAGCGACGAGGAAATCCTGGCTGATGCGGCGGTTCTCGGCGACGATGAAGTAAACGCCGCGCTCCTCGAAGAGGCGGCCGACGATCTCGCGATTGGCGCGAGTCAGCACTTCGACGATCTCGCCCTCGGCGCGACCGCGCTTGTCGGTGCCGCTGCGTCGCACGACGGCGCGATCGCCGTGCAACACCTTGTGCATCTCGCGCGGGCTCAGGAAGTGATCGTCGCCGCCGTCTTCGGGCACCAGGAAGCCGAAGCCATCGGCGTGGCCCTGCACGATGCCGATCACGAGATCGAGCTTGGCCACGACGCACAGCTCGCCCTTGCGATTGGTGAGCAACTGGCCATCGCGCTCCATCGCCGCCAGGCGGCCATGGAACGCTTCGCGGGCAACGTCACCGACGGCGAGCTGCGCTTCGAGTTCGGCCGGCGGCGTGGGCGTACCCGCGGCCTTCAATGCCGCCAAAATGGCGTCGCGCGAAGGCAGTAACGCGGGATCGATGTCGCCGCTGCGCGCGCGGCGCCGCGCGTCGGAGGTGGTGCGAATGCGGGGGCCGGAGGTCGCCACGGGCGGCGACGGCGCGCGTGGTGCGGCGGCGGCGGGTGCGGGCTTGCGCGCCTTCGAGGACTTGGGAAACTTGGTGACGGGTCGCGGAGTGGCAGGTCGTTTTGACAAGGTGGGGGTCTGAAAGTAAGATAGCGGGTTGCAGTTGCCCAGGTGGCGGAATTGGTAGACGCACCAGGTTCAGGTCCTGGCGGTGGCAACACTGTGGGGGTTCGAGTCCCTTCCTGGGCACCAATGTAACACCGCAGGCGAAACTACCGCGCCTCGAGGAAACGCCCGCGCAAGCGGGCTTTTTTTCGCGCGCTCGCCTGCTGCCGGGCGCTCAATCCTTGTAGCTGACCGTCACCGGCCGGCCGTTGACGCGCAGCTCGCCGGTCCCCACGTCCACCTCGAACAGCGGCTTGTCGCCGTTGAAAAGGCCCCAGCGACCGGTGTCCGGATCGAACTTGGTGGCGATCGCGGCCGACTCTTCATACGCGATCTTGTTGCCGGCGCGCATCGCAAAGCACGCGAACCGGCATTGCGCCCAGACCATCATGCCGAAATTGACGTCCGCCTCCGAGTCCCTCAACCCGACCGGCGCGATGAACACGCCGTAGTCGACCGTCGCCTTGGGCCCAGTGTTGAACGCGCGGCCCAGGATGATGCCGAGGCCGATGCGATCGCCCTCCATTGAGCCCGGCGTGGGGCTCGGCCCCGACGTATACGCATCGATCTCAAGGCCGAAGAAGCCGCCGCGGCCGGTGGCGTCCTGCACCTCGTGCACGGCGGCCCAGGTGGTGCCGCGACCCGTCTTCAGCGCCTGGCTGTACGAGGCAACGTTGGCCCCGAAGTCCGACGGATTGTTGAGAATCGTGAGGTTGGCCCACTCGTAGGATTTCGACGTCGGTTGCGTGGTGACGTGCGTGTAATGCGCCGGGATGACATTGGGGACGCCTTCCGGTGGCGCGGAGCGTGTGACGGTGACGCTAGCCGCCAGCGGATAGAGGTCGGCGGGCTTCGGCGTGGCCCCGGCGAAGAACCCGGTCTGGGCTGCCGCGACGGTGGCCGTGAACAATGCTGCCATCGGCAGGAGTATGCGTTTCATGTCGAGTCCCGGTCGAGTGGTGCGCGACCGATGGGCGCATCGCGCGGAAGTTGCGAAGGTAACGCGAACCATTGCCTCGACTCAAGCGCCAGGGTGGCCGTCGCAGCACAAATTCTTGCTATGCTGGCACCTGTCACCAAGCTAGGTGCAATGGACCATGCACGCAGTGCATTCTGCGAGTACGCGTGCGATGCCATCGAATCGATCCTTCAGGAGACCGGAACAATGAGCGTCGAGAAAGGACTGCTGGACCGCATCGGCTCGGCGGTCGGCGCAGCCAAAGACAAGGTTCAGGAAATGGGTGCGACGATCGCCAAGGAAGCGAAGGTGGTCGCCGTCGATACCATGCGCAAGGTGGAGAGTGCCGGCAAGGCCGTTGCCGAGACTGCGGCCGCGGCGAAAGTCAGCGTCGAGCGCAAGGCGCGGGTCGCGCGTGCCGATGCCGGCAAGGCGATGGATAAGGCCACGCGAGCGGTAAAAAAGAAGGCGCGTGAAGCGAAGGCTGACGTCAAGAAGGCGACTAGCAAGGTGCAGCGCGCCGTGGCCAAGGAAAAGGTGGCCGCCAAGCGCAGGCTGGCCGCAGCGAAGAAAAGAGCCGCTGCGGCCACCAAGTCCGTGAAGGCCGATGCGAAGAAAGCGGCCGACTCGGTCAAGCGCGTGGTGGCGAAGGACAAGGCGGCCGTCAAGCGGACGTTGCGTTCTGCGAAGAAGAGGGCGGCCGGCACCGGCAAGGCGATCAAGACGGGGACGAAGAAGGCCGTCGCCAGGGTTACGAAGGCGAAGCCGGTCGCGAAGAAAAAGCCCGTCGCGCAAACGAAGGCTGCCGCGAAGAAGAAACCGGCTACGAAGAAAAAAGCCGCGGCGAAAAAGCCGGTGTCCCGGAGGACCACGGCCAGGAAATCCACCAGGACGAGGCGCTGAACTCGAGGGCACGCGTCGTCCAGATCCATAGCATGGTTGTTCCGGGCGATGCCTGCAGCCTGCAGGGTGGACTCGTCCCACACCACATACCTGATCGGCGAGGTGCCCCGGATCGAACAATCCGGGCACGGATGCTCGGGCATTCATGGTGTCCTCGGTTCGTGTGAATAATGTATATGTCAATATTATATATTAATATATAATAATAACTGCCCCCGCGAATTGCCGACATGACCAGAGAATTGCCGACATGACTAGAGAATTGCCGACATGATCACGGCATCGCGGGACGAAGCGCATTCGCAATGACGGCCGCCACGACCTGGCTTGCATCACTGGCGACGATCGTCATCCTGCTGGTGTACGAAGTGGGACTCGTGGTCGTGGGTCGTCGCGATCCCGGATGCCTTGCCCGCGCCGCGCATGCGTCGCTACGGGAAGAATGGTTCGCAGCGGTATCGGTGCAGCCGGGCACCGAAATTTTGGCCGTGCAGACGCTGCGCAACTCGTTGATGTCGGCAACGATGACGGCGTCGACGTCGGCACTGGGCTTGATGGGTACCGCTACATTGGCGCTGCCATCGCTGCATGAGGGATTCGGCGCCGCGGCCGGCATACCGGTCCTCTCGCCGCAACTGGTGCTGCAACTGGTCCTGATGGCACTGCTGTTTGCGTCGCTGGTGGCCTCCGCGATGGCCGTGCGCTATTACAACCTCGTTGGATTCATCAGCGGCATGCCGGTGGAATCCGCAGAGCGCAAGCGCTGGGCGGAGGCAGGGGTTGCCTATATACGCCGGGCCGGCATTCTGTACAGCTGGGGACTGCGTTTCCTGATCCTGGTTGCACCCATCCTCGCCGCCATCGTGCATCCGTGGGCGGGGCCGATCGCCGCCGTGCTGGTGGTGGCGGTGCTGTGGAGCTTCGACCGTTTCGGCAAGCGCTGATCGCCGCCGAGGTGGGGTGATGGGCGTGCCGCGACTCAGCGCATCATCCGCGCCTTCAAACCTTCCGGCTGCATGTTGTCGTAGATCTCGAAGGGCTGGTGGATCCACGGATTGTCGGGCAGGTACTCGACGAAATAGTCGGGTTTGAACACCGAGCATGCCTTCCACCACAGCACGGCCGTCTTCAGCGCCGTCATGTGCGGAAAACGATTGGGCAGTTCCCTGTACACGGCCTCGAGCGTGTGGCCGGAGTCGACCATGTCATCGACGAGCAGCACGCGGTCGCCGAGGCGCGGCTTCGTCATCGTCATGTGCTCGGCGATCACCAGCTCGCCGCGAACGGTTCCACCTTCCGACGAGTACGAGTGTGTGGAGAGGATGGCCAGCGGCTGTTCGTAGATGCGGGACAGCACGTCGCCCACGCGCATGCCGCCGCGCGCGATGCAGATGATCTGGTTGAACTTGAAACCCGACTCATGCACCGACAGCGCCAGGCGCTCGACCAGCCCGTTGTACTCGTCCCAGCTCACCTTGAGGCTCATCGCTTCCCCTTTGCGCTGCGCAGTCGAAATGGAGTTCGGGCTCGCGTTCAGCGAAATGGATGGTGGACCAGGATCGTTTCGTCGCGATCGGGTCCGGTCGACACCATCGCGATGGGAACGCCGGAAAGAGATTCGATCCGGCGCAGGTAGGCGCGCGCATTGGCGGGGAGCGCCTCGAAGGTCTGCACGCCCACGGTGGACTCCTGCCAGCCCGGCAGCGTCTCGTACACCGGCACGCATCCCGCCACGGCTTCGGCGCCGGTGGGAATGCGGGTGACCGGCTTGCCATCGAGCAGGTACGAAGTGGCGAGCTTGATCTCCGTCATGCCGTCGAGCACGTCGAGCTTGGTGATGCAAAGGCCATCGACGCCATTCAATTCCACCGAGCGCTTGAGCGCGGCGAGGTCGAGCCAGCCGCAGCGGCGCGGGCGGCCGGTAACCGAGCCGAACTCCTTGCCGCGCTTGGCGAGTCCCGCGCCGATGTCGTCGGTGAGTTCTGTGGGGAAGGGGCCGGTGCCGACGCGCGTCGTGTAGGCCTTCACGATGCCCAGCACGTAGTCGAGCATCTGCGGGCCGATGCCGCTACCGGGCGCGGCCGCGCCGGCGATGCAATTGGAGCTGGTGACGTAGGGATAGGTGCCGTGGTCGATGTCGAGCAACGCGCCTTGCGCACCTTCGAAGAGCAGCGAGTCGCCGCGTTCGCGCGCATCGTGCAGCAGCGCCGCGACGTCCGCCACCATTGGTGCAAGTGCAGCCGCAAGTTCGAGCGTAGCGTCGCGTGTCTCGGCAAAAGGTACCGGATCGCGGTTGTAGTAGTGCACCAGCGTGAAGTTGTGGAGGTCGAGCAGCGCCTCGAGCTTGGTGGCGAAGCGGGCCGGGTCGAGCAGGTCCTGCACGCGCAATGCGCGCCGGGCGATCTTGTCCTCGTAGGCGGGGCCGATGCCGCGGCCGGTGGTGCCGATCTTTGTCTCGCCCATCGCCGCCTCGCGCGCCTGGTCAAGCGCCACGTGGATGGGCAGCACCAGCGGGCAGGCGGGCGAGATCTTGAGCCGTGAGCGGATCGAGACACCGGCGCTTTCAAGCTCGCCGATTTCCTGCAGCAGTGCTGCCGGCGAAAGCACGACTCCATTGCCGATGAAGATGCCCACGCCGGGATGCAATGCGCCTGAGGGAATCAACCGCAACACGGTCTTCTTGCCGCCGATCCACAGCGTGTGCCCGGCGTTGTGGCCACCCTGGAAACGCACGACGCCGGCCGCGCTTTCAGCGAGCCAGTCGACGATCTTGCCTTTGCCTTCATCGCCCCACTGGGTACCGATGACGACGACGTTCTTGCCCATAGTGTTCAGTGCTCCACCAGATGCCATTCGTTGCCGCGCCGCTCGAGGCGACGGGCGTGTTCTGCGGGTTCGTCCGGCAGCACGACCACCACGGCCTCGCCGCGCTGGCGCAGTGCGGTGATCGCGGCTGCCAGTGCCGGATCGTCCACCGCCGGCGCCGCGATGATGTCGCGGTCCGCGCCGCGGGGTGCCAATTCCGCCAGGCGCCGCAGGTCGAGCGAGAAACCGGTGGCGGGGCGCGCCCGGCCGAAGGCCCGGCCGACGCCATCGTAGCGACCGCCGCGGCCACAATCAACGACGGCGCCACTGCCGCGCTCGGCGAATACCGAGAATGTGGCGCCATTGTAATAGTGATAGCCGCGGAGGTCCGCGAGATCGATGTGGATTGCATCGACGCGGGCCGCTTGCGCAAGTGCCGCCAGCGCGTCGAGGGCGGCCGTGACCGCGGGTAGCGGCGGCAGCGCGCGCCGCGCGGCCGCCAGCGTCACATCGGCGGGGCCGTAAAGGGTTGCCAGCGAGCGCATTGCATCGCGGGGTTCGGGCGGCAACGCTGCCGTCAGCTCGTGCACCGACGGCGCATCCTTGTCGCGCAACGCGGCGAAGAGCTCGGCGTCGTCGCCCTCGCCGTTGCCGCTCAATCCGGCAGCGCGCGCCAGGGCGCCGTAGACGCCCACGTGACCGAGGTCAAGGTGCAGCGAACCGATGCCCGACGCGTGGAGCACCGACAGCAAGAGCTGCATCACCTCGATGTCCGCGGCAATGCCAGCGTGGCCATAGAGTTCGGCGCCAAGCTGCAGGGCTTCGCGCGTGTCGCCGGGGCTGGTGACCGCCGTGCGCACGACGCTGCCGGCGTAGCAGAGGCGCGTGATGCCGGCTTCGTTCAGCACATGGGCATCGATGCGCGCGACCTGCGGCGTGGTGTCGGCGCGGACGCCGAGCAGCCGGCCGGACAGCGGATCGACCGTCTTGAACGTCAGGAGATCGAGGTCGCGGCCGGTGCCCGTCAACAGCGAATCGAGGTACTCGACCAGCGGCGGCTGCACCAGCCGATAGCCGCGTGCGCGCACGTGGTCGAGCAGCCGGCGGCGCAACGACTCGACGCGCGCGGCCTCAGGGGGCAGCACGTCCTCGATGGCTTCAGGGAGGATCCACTTACGCATAGTAGAAGACCAGGGCCGCGCCGCCGATGGCGATCGACGTCAACCCGATGAAGCGGAGCTGGCCATCGGAAAGATCGACCAGGCGGCGAAACGAGTCACGCCACACGCGGGGCGCCACCAGCGGCAGGATACCCTCGACAATCAGCAGCAAGGCAAACGCGATCCACAACGCCTCCACGGATGACGCGGGTGCGGGCGGGTGTTACTTGCCCGACGCTGCCGCGCCGCGTCCTGCCGCGCCGGACTGCTTGAAGTAGCGGAAGAACTCGGCGCTGGGGTCGAGCACCATCATGTCGCTGCGCCCGCGGAACGTGGATTTGTAGGCTTCGAGGCTGCGATAGAACGAGTAGAACTCGGGGTTCTGACCATAGGCGGACGCGTACACAGCCGAGGCCTTCGCGTCGCCTTCGCCCTTGATCTTCTGCGCCTGCCGGTAGGCGTCGGCCAGGATAACTTGGCGCTGGCGATCGGCGTCGGCGCGGATGCGTTCGGATTCCGCACCGCCGAGTGAACGCAATTCGTTGGCCACGCGGCGACGTTCGGATTCCATCCGCGCGTAGACCGGGCCGGTGACGTCGCCAGGCAGCGCCAGGCGGCGCAACTGGACATCAACTACTTCGACGCCGATGTTCTTGGCATCCTGCGCGGCCTTGATCCGGGTCTCGCTCATGATCCGCTCGCGGCCGGTGGAGATAGCGTCATGCATCGTCATCTTGTTGAATTCTTCGGCCAGATTCGAGCGCACGGTCTGCGACAGGCGGCGACGCGCGGCCTCTTCATCACCCTGCACGGCGACGTAGTACTGCTTCACGTCGTTGATGCGCCAGAGTACGATGAAGTCGACCTCGAGCGGGGTCTTTTCGGACGTGACGACGCGATCGACATCCGGATTTTCGAGGGTGAGGTTGCGCTTCTCGTAGAACCGGACGTTCTGCAGCAGCGGAACCTTGAAGTAGAGGCCGGGGTCGGACTTGGTCTCGACGATCTCGCCCAGTTGGAACTTGATCGCCCACTTGGTCTGGTCGACCGTGTAGATCGACTGCGAGATCACCAGCAGCACGGCGACCAGCAGTGCGAGGATGGGTATCGTGAACTTCATTGTCATGTTTCCCGTCAACGGTCGCGGCTGCGCAAGCCTTCGCGCGCGCGGGAGTCAGGGGTCGGGGCGGCCTCCGGCGCCGGCACGAGGCGCGGCGTGGAAGCGGAGACCTCGGGCATCGCGGCAACGGCGGCCGCACTCTGCTGGACCAGCTTGTCGAGCGGCAGGTAGAGGAGGTTGTTGCCGGCCTTCTGGTCGATCAGTACTTTGCTCGTCGCACCCAGCACGGACTGCATCATGTCGAGGTA